>DASQWQ010000105.1:0-3426 GCA_035640175.1 Rubrobacter sp.
GCCTCGCCGTTGCCAGTAATCTTCCAGGTTTTCTCGTACTGCAACCCTCCCCGCGGGCAGAAGTCCCAGCAGAGCGAGCATCCCGTGCACATCTTGATGAGCGTGGGCAGGTCGTCCTCCCCGATGCCGATGGAGTCGGACGGGCAGGCAGCGACGCACACCCCACACTGGACACATCGGTCCGCATCGATGACCGCTTTCTCAAGGTCCCAGAACCAGACCTTCCCGGGAGCCTCGTCGATATCGTTCATCAGCTCCCGGATGTCGAAGCCGGCCACTAACCCCTTCCCCTGTTCCGACCGACGCTCCGCAAGGCTGCTCGAAGCTCCTGATTCGACCTCCGGCGAGCCCACTCGTGGAACCGCTCGCCGTCGCGGCGCTCTTCCTTGAACTTCTCGAAGACGGCGACCAGGGCGTCAGGCACGTCGTCGGCGGGCTTGGCCCCCTCGACCCAATCTATGAAAGCGGCATCCCGGCCTAGAGATCCGCCGAGGCCGATGTCCACGCCCTCGACGATGGCGTCCTTCGTCTTCGCGGTCTCGCCGCGGAAGCCGATGTCCCCGATCTGGGGCTGGGCGCATGAAGCCGAGCAGCCCGAGAAGTGCATCCTTAGAGCCTCCTGGCCTATGCTATCCCCCACTCTCTCGTCCATCTCCCGCGCCCACTCGACGGCCCGGATCTTGGTCTCCACGATTCCGAACCGGCAGAACTCGCTCCCCGTGCACGCCACCACCCCACGCTCGAATGCTCCGGGAGTCGGCGAATATTGCTTCAGCAAGGGCTCCGCGAGGAGCGTCTCAACGACCTCCTCGCGCACCCTGGTGATGATGAAGTTCTGGTCGGTGGCGAGACGGATCTCGCCACCGTACTCCCCGGCGAGTCGTCCCGCCTCGACAAACTGCTCGCCGCTCATCCGCCCTACGGGCACGTTGAGGCCGACGTAGTAAAGCCCATCCTCTTTCTGCGGGTGGACGCCCACGTGGTCGCCCCGGTAGTGCTTCGTCAGGTCTTCACCAGCAGGCGTCAGCTCGAAGCTGGTGCGCTTCTCCAGCGCCTCCCTGAAGCCCTCGGGACCGAGCTCCTGCACGAGATAGCGCATCCTCGCCGTCCAGCGGTTCTCGCGATCGCCCAACTCTCCGAAGACCTGGGCGATGCCACGCGTCACCTCAACGGCCTCCTCGGGCCGGACGAAGACGTCTATATCCGACGCCATGCGAGGTCCGTCCGAGAGCCCGCCTCCAACGCGCACGTTAAAGCCTAGAGTCGCATCATCCTCCAAACGTGCCGGTAGCATACCGATGTCGTTGATCTCCGCCTGAGCGCAGTCCTCGACACAGCCTGTCACGCTCATCTTGAACTTCCTCGGGAGGTTGGCGTACTCCCTGTTCCCGGTGAAGTAGTCGGAGATGGCCTGGGCCACTGGGTAGGCGTCGAGTATCTCGTCGCGTCCCAGGCCCGAGACGGGGCAGCAGAGGACGTTGCGAGCCGAGTCGCCGCAGGCCTGCACGGTCGTCATGCCTACTTCTTCGAGCCTGCGCCAGATCTCCGGCACGTCCTCCATCTTGATCCAGTGCATCTGAACGTCCTGGCGCGTGGTGAGGTCGAGGAAGTTGTTCCCGAAATGCGGGTTGGAGATCGGGCCATTCGCGAAGTCTATCGCTATCTTGCCGATAACCTGCGCCTGCTCCGCGCCGAGAACACCACCAGGCACCTTTATGCGGATCATAAACGCGTTACCGCCCTGATTTTGCGGGTAGATGCCGACCCACTTGAGGCGCTCGACCTCGCCCGGCACCTCATCTAGGGACTCGATACCTTTTTTCGAATAAGTTTCTATTACCGCCTCGCGCACCTCCAACGGGTGGCGCTCCAGCTTGATCTTCTCGACTTTGTTGAGCTTCTGATTCTTTCTAAGAGTTTCCACGCACGGCCTTTCCTGAGATCCAGTGCAGCCCGCACTCGTTCTTCTCCAGACCAGACCAACGCCCCGCTCGCGCGTCCTCCTCCGGCGCTACGGGCCTGGTCTGCGGCTCACACCCTATGCTCTTGTAACCCCTCTTCAAGAGCGGGTTGACGGGGACGTCGTGCTCGGCAACGTAGCGGTGGATCCACTCCTCCTTCACAAAGGCGAAAGGCGCGATCTTAGCCGTACCGTAGCGCCCCTCCCAGGCAACCACCCTCGTGCCCGCCCTCTGCGACGTCTGCTCCCGCCTTATCCCCGTCATCCACGCTTCGTACCTCTCAAGAGCCCTCTCAAGAGGCTCTATCTTCCTTACCTGACAGCACAGGTCCGGCGAGCAACTCCTCATCCTCTCCCCGTAACGCTCCACTTGCTCCTCTACAGAGAGCTTGGGCTCCAAAACCTCCAGAGGAAGCTGGTAACGCCTCATCACCTCCTCACGGAACTCGTGGGTCTCCTTGAAGAGAAAGCCGGTGTCTATGGTGAGGACGGTCACCTCGTCGGTGATCTTAGAGATCATGTCTATAAGCGCCATCCCCTCCGGACCACCGAAGGAAGCCGAGAGCGCAAGCCCGGAGCCGTAGGTCTCGACAGCCCACTCCAGGACCTCTTGGGGCTGGGCACCTTCGAGGTGCTCTGCCTCCCACGCCAACTCCCACGGGCCGGGTAGTGCATATGGTCTTCCTAATTGCTGCTCTAAACGCAGAGCTTCGAACATTACTCTCCTTCCTAACAAGAAAGAGACAAACATTTTCGATCAGAAAAAGGTGAGGTTCAGCAGCGAGCGCTACATCGAACGCCCACATTGTGAGTCCGATGGCTAGGTCTCGGCGCGTACCTTTGTGCGGCTTTCGCCTTCATGCCCCTGATACTAAGCAACGACCCCCACCGCCGTCAACGCTAAATACGACTTTTTTTGTCGGATTTAGAGAAATTTTCGATTTTTGCCCCGATCCCGTCAGGAAAGGGTCCTCTCGGGCTCTACGAGCACGGCAGTCGTGCCACGGAAACAACGCAACCAAAAGTTCTTACTAACTATCTGACGAGCTCGCCTGGGGCACCTGGAAGGCGTTCGTCATCCGCAACAGGGTATTCCAAGGAGATGGCTCGCCTGAGGTCATTCAGTGCTCCGTCATTCGCGCTCTCGGTCTCAGCATAGATCGATGTGCGGACCTGCCTCAATCAGCCGGATTCGACCTGGCCTCTAACCACAGGCAAGTTTGTAGAGGGGACGTTGGCACCTTTCGGGTCACCGCCTGCGAACTATTTGCTGGGATCGGTCGTCCGCGCCGCGCAGTCCTGGGATAATCGCTAAGGGTTCGCGCGCCTTACGCCCTTTCCCGAGATCCAGTGCAGCCCGCACTCGTTCTTCTCCAGACCAGACCAATGCCCCGCTCGCGCGTCCTCCTCCGGCGCTACGGGCCTGGTCTGCGGCTCACACCCTATGCTCTTGTAACCCCTCTTCA
>DASQWQ010000106.1:0-13786 GCA_035640175.1 Rubrobacter sp.
GCCGGGGTGTCCCGGGACATGACCATCCCCGGGGGCATGACCGCGCCGCCCACCTCCTCGGCGCTGTAGGTGAGGTTGACGAACATAGCCGGGATGAGGACGCTGGCAACGAGCGCCAGCACCGTCAGCAACCCAACCACCGCGAGCTGGGGGCGCGTGACGTTAGGCTTCATCTCATGGTGCATGCCCGCGTGGTTCATCGCAGCGTGATCCTCGTGGCCCGCGCGCCCGTCGGAGCTCTGGGTAGCCGTGTGTGTCATGTCCGAGCGGGTTTCTCCATGCTCTTCTGGCATCTCTACCGTCCTCCCATCTCATGTGAGCCGTGTCCGTGTGAGCCGTGTCCCGTAGCCGCCGCGCCGGCGGGCGCGGGGGTGGGCTGAGCCCCAGGCTCGGCCAACGAGCCGCTCGGGGGGCGCGCGGTCATCAGGCCGTGCTTGAGGTTCCTGCTGACCATCCAGACGTTCACCGGGTAGGCGGTGGCGAAGCCGACGATCACGCCCAAGGACATCACGCCCCAAAAGAGCGGCTCGGTGGGTTCCATCGCCCGCATGTCGCGACCCATCATTAAGAAGATCATCACCGGGAACATCCCAGCCGCCATCATGTTCATAGAGAACCACTCGGGGATGAACGAGTTCTTCACCGCCCTAGGGTAGGTGCCGCCCATCATCCCCTTCATGAAGAGTGCCTGGAAGATGAAGAGGCCGAAGGCGAAGCCGGCGGTGTACTCGACTATCAGGTCGATCCACATCGGCAAGCCCAGGGCTGCGGTGATGACCGCCGCGGTGATGATGCCGGTGGCATCACCCGCGACGCAGTGGACGGTGGAGCCCACCCCCTGCTTCCACAGGGGCCTTATGAACTCCTCATGCGTTCCCGGCTCGGGCTCCTTATCCGATAAGACGTAGAGAGCTAGAGCGACGGGTCCCATGTAGAGGGTGATCAGAACCCACCCCCACTTCATCACCGTCTCCTCGGGGTTCTTCTTAACGAACTGATCCCAAACCACGTAGGCCGTCGAGAGGGCCGCCAACGCGAACCAGACGTACAACAACGCGTCGATCGCGTTGACCTCGATCCCACCTATCTCTATCAAGCCACCCACGACGCCAACCTCCTGGTGTCGAAGCCCGACACTCCCATCCTGCGCTCTCCTTTCGCGGCAAGACCTACACACTTAGCGCATACCTTAAGTAGGTATGTACGGGTACTGTATACCCCCCCAGGGTATATTGTCAAGCCCGTGTCGTCCACTCCGCTAAAACGCCTCCCTGTCTGCATCGTTGCTCCCGCGTGGGTGGCCCGCGGGCCGCCCACGCTCACGGAGAAAAACCTTCTGGCCCCGCCGGGCTCACCGCCACCTTGCGCTTATCCCTCCGGGTACCACTCCCTGCGCCAACCCCTCATCTGCTCGATCTCCCGCTTCTGGGCGCTCGTGATGTTCTGTGCGAGCTCCTTTATGCGCGGATTCTTGCTCTTCTCGTTGGCTACCCCCGCCATCCCTATGGCCGACTGGTGGTGCGGGATCATGGCGTCGATGAACGCCTCGTCGAAAGGATTCTCGTCGGCGAGGGACTGCGGGTCCATCATGCCCATGCCCCGCATCTGCTCCATGCTCATCTCCATGGGCACGTTGGAGGTGCCGAACTCCTCCTGTTTTATGGACTTGAGCTCCTCTATCTCCGACTGCTGGGTCGAGACGATATTTCGGGAGACCTCCTGTATCTCTTCGTGCTCGGCGTTCTCGAGGGCGACCCTTGCCATCTCTATGGCGCCCTGGTGGTGGGGAACCATAGCGTTAATGAATGCCTTGTCGGAGTATTTGCCGTTCTGCATAACCATCTGTCTGGCCATTTCATCAGAGCCCATACCCATCGAGCCGTGGCCAATCTGGTCGTGGTCCATCTTGGCCATCCCGCCGCCTTTCTCAGCCGTGCCCGGCTCGCCCTCGCCGCCGGATCCACTACCCTGCTGGCCACCGCCGGCGCCCCCGCAGGCGGTCAAGATGAAAGCTGCCGCCAGGACCAGCGTAAGCAGCCACGCCTTCGTCAGAAGCGTCTTCAAGACAACCCCCTATTTCGTGTGGTGTTCGGGTCAGGTACCTTGCTCCCGCGTTACCGGAGCGAAGAGCTTCTCAGAGCCTGAACACCTGAAGCTGGGGTGGCGTGGAGGTTGGTGGAGGATGGAATGCGTAGGGCGCCCGGCGAAGAGACTTAGTCCAAGGCATGCTGAGTCTGACACGCAAGGGTGTACGCTTAGAGAGCAACCCTATGAACAGGCCGAGTAAGCCGACGAGCACGGCGAAGTACCCGGTGCTTGACCCATGACCCGCGGGATACTCGTGAGCGTCTCCCAGCCCGCCAGCCGCGGCCTGATGCTCCGCTGCGTGCTCGCCGCGGTTGGCGCACTGCGGGAGGTAGCACACCAGATGCAGAGTCCCGAAGAGGCCGTGGCAGAGGAGCAGCGCGACGGCTAGCAGCACGGACAGATGCTTGATGCTGAGAGGTTTCATCGGTGGACCCCTTCTCCCGCTCTCGGCACGGGCGACGGCGGTTCGCCGTCCGGTTCGCCGTTCGGAAGTAATGTTCGTCCTAAGACCGCCACTTTGGCCAGCCCCTCTCCATCAGCTTAGTGGTCGTGGTGGTCGTGGTGGTACTCGTGGACGACGGCATGCCCCTTGCCGCGGGCGATTAGCCAGCGGTTGACCGGGAAGGCTGCAACGAAGGCGACTGCCAGCGCGAACGCGAGACTGCCCCAGAAGAGCAGGCTCGCAAGCCCCGCCTCCATCGCACCGGGGATCAATACCATTATCAGGTTGTCGACGATCTCCATGATCGTGATCGAGAGCGTGTCCGAAGCGAACGCCAAAGGCAGCACGGTCGTCAGCGCCAGCCCCGATCGCAAGAGCGGAAGCATCGTCAACGAGTAGCCGAAGAAAAACGCCAAGACGACCGCCAGGACGATCGTGCCAACGTTGCCCCATCCCAGCGCGGTCCCAATCACCATCCCCAGCACCTCGCCGATGGCGCATCCGGTCAGACAGTGCGCCGTCGCGCTGAACGCCAGCCTGTTAAACGAAGCTTGGGTTTCCACGTCCGTGTCCCCCTACACCACCACGGTGTAGCCGGCTTCTTCGATGGCCCCCTTGAGATCCCCGGTGCCCACCGTAACCTCGTCGTAGGAGACCTCGACGGTGCCCCTTGCGACGTCGGCGTTGGCCTTCTCTACCCCGGGAAGCTCGTTCAGCTCGTCTTCGACCGCGGCCTTGCAGTGGCCACAGCTCATGTCCGGTACGTTGAATGTCTTCTCGATCATCGTTTCTCTCCTTGTAATGAAGAACTTCTAAACCCTCAGGAACCGTTCGACGGCGGCGGTTAGCTCATCTATCTTCTCGTCCGCTTCCAGTGAGCCCTTCTCGATGGACTCCCTGACGCAGTGCTCGACGTGGTCTTTGAGCAAGATGGTGCCGACCTTCTCCAGAGCCGAGACGACGCTTGCGATCTGGGTGAGGACGTCCACGCAGTAAGCTTCCTCGTCGACCATGCGCTGCACGCCCCGCACCTGGCCCTCGATCCGTTTGAGACGGTTCTCGAGCAGCGCCTTGTCCTTGGCTTTTATGTAGCCGTGGGCGGATCCCTCGGCGGGGATCGTCGCTTCGCTCCTTTGTTTTGCCTCCACCAATTTCTCCTTTCTCTAGACTTTCGTCCGGCGCAGCCGCAGGGCGTTCGAGAGCACGGTCACCGAGGAGAGCGCCATCGCCGCGGCGGCCAGCACCGGGTTGAGGAAACCGTACTCCCCGAAGAATGGTCGCAGCACCTCCGGCACGTTCCCCTCAGAGAACAGCGGGTACAGCACGCCCGCCGCCACCGGGATGAGGGCGACGTTGTAGGCGAACGCCCAGAACAGGTTCTGCTCGATGTTCCTGACCGTGGCCTTCGAGAGGCTTATCGCACGCGCCACCCCGCGCACGTCGCCGGAGATGAGGGTAAGGTCAGCCGCCTCCATGGCGACATCGGTACCAGTGCCTATGGAGATGCCTACGTCGGCCTGCGCTAGCGCCGGGGCGTCGTTTATGCCGTCGCCGACCATGCCGACGATTTTGCCCTCGGCCTGTAGCTTCTTTACCTCGGCGGCCTTGTCCTCGGGTCGCACCTCTGCCACGACGCGGTCCACGCCGAGCTCCCGGGCGATAGCCTCGGCGGTGCGGCGGTTGTCACCTGTGAGCATAGCGACCTCGAGCCCTAAAGAGTTCAGCTGCCCGATTGCCTCCCTGGATTCCTCGCGCACCACGTCTGCGACCGCCACGAGCCCTGCGGGCTTGCCGTCCATCGCGACAAAGATAGGGGTCTTGCCCTCCCGCGCCAGCTCCTCACCTCTCGGGGCGAGGCCGTCCTCAAAGACGTCCGCCTCCGAGAGAAAGCGCCGGCTGCCCACGAGAACCTCCCGACCCTCGACGCGGGCGCGGATGCCGCCGCCCGAGACAGCCTCGAACGCCTCGACTTCGGAGAGCGGAAGGCCGCGATACTTCGCGCCTCTGACGATGGCCTCACCGACGGGATGCTCGCTGGCCCTCTCCGCCGATGCTAAGAGTCTTAGGAGTTCCTCCTCGCGGGCACCGTCCTCGACAACCACGTCGGTGAGCTCGGGAGTGCCGCGGGTGAGGGTACCGGTCTTGTCGAGCACCACAGTGTCGAGCTTGTGGGCGGCCTCGAAGGCCTCTCCGCCCCTGATCAGAATCCCTGACTCGGCGCCCTTGCCTGTGCCAACCATAATCGAGGTCGGAGTAGCGAGACCCATCGCGCACGGGCAGGCGATGATCAGGACCGCCACCGCGTTCAGGAGCGCGAAGGTGAGGGCGGGCTCAGGCCCGACTATAAGCCAGATCACGAACGTCGCGGCCGCCACACCGATCACCGCCGGCACGAAGACACCACTGACCCTGTCGGCGAGGCGCTGGATGGGGGCCTTGGACCCTTGAGCCTCCTCGACCATCCGCATGATCTGGTGAAGAGCGGTATCCTCTCCGACCTTGGTGGCCTCGAAGCGGAACGACCCGCTAGCGTTCATGGTCGCCCCTATCACCTCGTCGCCCTCGCGCTTGGTTACGGGTATGGACTCGCCGGTGATCATTGACTCGTCGACCGCCGATTCGCCCGAGAGTACCAGCCCGTCGACGGCGATCTTCTCGCCGGGCCTGACGACCACGATGTCGCCGATCTCCACGTTCTCGACGGGTACGTCGACCTCTTCCTCATCCCGCACAACGCGCGCCGTCTTCGCCTGGAGCCTGGCGAGCTTCTTTATCGCCTCGTTAGTGCGGCCCTTGGCCCTGGCCTCGAGCAAGCGACCCAGCAGGATCAAGGTGATGATAAGCGCGGAGGTATCGAAGTACACTTCGGCCCTCCCCACCGCAAAGAGCTGTGGGGCTAAGGTGGCGACCACGCTGTAGAGGTAGGCGGCGCTGGTGCCCATGACCACCAACGTATTCATGTTCGCCTGACCGTGCTTAAGCGCGGCCCACGCGCCCCGGTAGAACCGCCACCCGGCCCAAAGCTGCACCGGAGTTGCGAGGAGGAGCAGCACGAGGTTGAGCCACCCCGCAGGGATTGGGAGCATGAACTCAAACATGTGTGGCAGGCTGCCAACGAGGATCATCGCCGTAAGCGCTGCTGCGAGGAGAAAGTGGGTTCTTAGCTTCCTGTAATCGCGCTCGTACGAGTCCGCTACGGAAGACCTTTCGTCCTCTCGGATCACGCCGTAGCCCGCGCCCTCGGCGGCCTTCTCTAGCTCTCGCGGCTCCACTTCGCCTGCGAGGTACTCGACCGTGGCGCTCTCGTTGGCGAGGTTCACGCTTGCCTCCAGGACGCCCGGCACCTTCTTGAGGACCCGCTCGACCCGTCCCACGCAGCTCGCACACGTCATGCCCTTCACCTCGAAGGTCACCTCGCGCACGTCCGCGCCGTAGCCGGCATCTCGTATGGCTCCGATCAGCTTGTCCGGGCTCGTGGCGGCCGGTTCGTAGGTCACGCTAGCTTTCTCGGTAGCGAAGTTCACGCTCGCCTCAGCGACCCCCTCCTTCCCGGAGAGCGTCCGTTCGACCCGCCGCACGCAGGAGGCACAGCTCATCCCCGTCACCGGGATGCTGATCCGCACCAGCTGTCCTTTATTGTTGGTCGTCTCCATGCGGTATTCCCCGCCTTCACACTCGTTCGAGTTGATCGTATGCTATACCCCCCTACCCTATAAGTCAAGTTGGGTGCTAGGCGCCTCGACGGCAGCAACCAGGACAGCGTGGCCGTTGTGGGCCTGCGGGTCTTCGGGGGCGCTCGTCGCCGGCACGAGCCGCATGCCTTAGGGAAGGTTCGCCCTCTGCAATGTCCTCGGCGGAACTGCGTGGGCCTCGGCTGTCATCTCGCTCGGCTACTTTCTCTGGGTCAGCATAAGCCTGGTCGAGCACTGGGTCGGTCGAGCTTCACTTCTCTTGCTCGCTGTGCTTGCCCTCGCTTTGCTGCTGCGGTGGACGTACCGGAGGGTCACGCGCAGATTAGGACCCGGCGGCGATCCGCTCGGCCTCGACAACTGGTTGTCGTGAACGGGTATGAAGGGTCGCAGCGACCGTGCAATCACTCAATCTATACCCCCTATTTTCAGGAGGTTTCTACCTGGTCTGGCAAGTATAGATGTTTGCATGGACTGGACTTTTCGTCTTGGCAGGTCTGCCCGGCCAGGCTAGAATCGCTACATGACCGAAGTGAAGAATCCAGCAGCCGTAGCGCTAGGGAAGCTCGGGGAAGTAAGGGCGGTAAGGTCCAGGGAGCGAAGATGATCCCCGAAGGGAGGTCCAAGTCGGCCGGCAAAGCTGCTAAGGCACGTTGGGCTAAGAGACGGCGAGAGGAATCTCCTTAGTGCGTCTCTGCAAAGAACGAGGTACATGGTGAAGGTACTGGCCATTGGGCATCCTCAAACCGGGATCAGGTGGGAACACATCGCTCCGTACGTAGGCGAACAGGCGCGCAGCGTGTGGGAGCGCTATGAAGGCGACCAGGTGCGCGAGTTCTATTTGCGAGCGGACCACCGCCCGGGGGTCGTGTTGGTTTTGGAGTGTGATGAAGTGACGGAAGCCGAGCGGCTCGTCGCTGGGCTTCCGATATCGGAGGCAGATTTGCTTAACTTCGAGGTCATCCCTCTGCGTCCTTACATGGGATTGAGAGAGTTGTTTAGGGATCCGACCTAGTTCCGGTTTAACGCCAAGTGGCTCTAAAGTCGGACTTTATGTGCAAAGCCAGCCGCGGCTACGCTGGGAGACTTCGGATTGGCCGAGCGTGAGGAGGTGGGCGCGCGGCGTACTTTTGGTCGGCTCGGTCGGCCTTGCCTTGCACCTCGTGCTCCTGCAGATACCGGGGCTCGAGAGGTCGCTGCGACTCGTCGCCGGCACTTCGCATCCCCTAGTCGGAGCAGCGTTCCTGGCGGAACTTCTACTGGTCCGCTCAAGACTACTACTCGATCGACGGGCTGCCCTTTGTCTGCAGGATCGGCTCGGGCTCCGAGCACGTCTACGTCGCCACGGCCTTCTCTGCCTGGGGCATGGCTAACGGGACAGCCGCCGCGATGCTCCTCTCCGACCTCATCCTCGGGAAAGAGAACGAATGGAGCCGTCTCTACGACTCCACCCGCACCTCGCTGTCGCCTCGAGGAGCCTCTACAAGGAAGGCCTGGAGCAGGCCGCGCACTTCGTAAGGGACTGCTTCCGCGGCGCGGGTAACGTGGTCGACGTTGCGCCCGGGGAGGGCAGGATCGTCGGAAGACCCGGCGACCATACCGCCGTCTACCGGGACCCGCAGCGTGAGGTGCACGCGGTCTCGGCGCGTTGCACGCATCTGGGATGCATCGTCTCGTGGAACCCGGCGGAGAGTAGCTGGGACTGCCCCTGCCACGGTTCGCGTTTCTCCGTCGACGGCGAGGAAATTCAAGGTCCGGCGGTGCGAAACCTGGAGAGAAGGACAGACTCTCATAGCCGCGTTGTTCATCGTAAGGAAAGTCGGCGATAGGGAGGTTAGCCATGCTAGACGCGATCGCACACACGCTGCACGTCATCTCGGCCGGTGCGTGGCTGGGAGGGGTTGTTTTCACGACTACGGTGGTTTCGCCGGCGCTGAAGTCGATGGGATGGGACGAGGCCGAGCAGGCGAGGGTGAGGTCGGTGATCGGACACCAGTATGCGAAGGTAGGGACCGCGAACCTCTTGCTCCTTATGGTTCTTGCTCTTTTGGAGGGGGCTCTCTCTGGATTCGGTCTCGCTCTTTACTCCGAGTACGCGCTTTTGGTAGTGCTTTTCGGGCTCGTGGCTTCTCACGGGGCCTACTTCGGGAGACGCCTGGTGGAGCTGGCTGAGGCTCGAAAAGAGGCCGAGGATTCCGATAAGGCCCAAATGCTGGCTCTCAGGCGACGGAGGTTGCAGAGGCTCTCTTTCAGAATCTCTTTGTTGAACATTCTGATCAGTACGGTGGTCATGATCCTTGCTACCTACGCTTGGGCAGGGTGAGGTTTCCCGCGCGCCCATGCAAGATGAGCCCAGACACCCCAGTTCTTGAGGTGGAGCTCGCCCGGGAGCTCCACGACCATGCGGCCGGAACGCCAAAGCCGCTCAGTATATGCAATAAACTAATTATTTACTTGATTTATTGTTGTTAATAGGGTATGGTGCACACAATCGAAAAAGGCGCTGCGGTAAGCAGCCGTGGGATTGGAAGGAGGAGCGCGTGGAGAGCAAAGCCAAGATAATGGGACACCCAATACACCCGATATTGATCCCGTTCCCACTGGGGCTGCTCTCGACGTCGGCCGTCTTCGACGTCGTTCACTTGCTTACAGGAAACGGGAAGTGGTCGGAGATCTCGTTCTGGATGATCGCGGCCGGCATTATCGGTGGTCTGGCTGCGGCGGTGTTCGGCCTGATCGATTGGCTGGCGATCCCCTCCGGCACGCGCGCCAAAGCGGTCGGAATGTGGCACGGCGCTACCAACGTGGTCATGATGACACTTTTCATCGCGAGCTGGCTGTTCCGCGCGGATGCTCCGGGTGATCCGGAAATCGTCACCATCGTCCTCTCCTTTGTGGCGGTGGGCTTGGCCTCACTGGGAGGTTTTCTCGGCGGGGAGCTGGTCGTCCGGCTGGGCGTAGGTGTGGTCGAAGGAGCGCACCGTAACGCGCCAAGCTCGCTCTCCGAACGACCGGTTGGCAGGAGTTCGACTGGCGCGCGGAGAGAAGAATAGGAAACGACACCACTGGTTTACGAAGGAGTCGGCACGATGAGTGGATCGGCGAGTATGGCAGGGGCTTATGAGGTGGTAGAAGGCAAGAAGCGGATGTCCGACGGAGTCGCTTCGTTGGGGATAAATGGAAGCAGGAGGAGGACCTCACCTAGGTGACGCTTCAGAGATCGGAGGTATCGTGACGGCACCAAGACACTCGGACCAGAAGGGACACAACGGTACCTGGCGCGTCCTGGCGGAGCTGAGCGTGCCGAGTGAGCCTGGCAACGAGCGCCTAGCGATGGAGAGGGTCGCCGAGGTGGTGAAGGAGCTGGGTCTTTCGGAGGAGCGCCTGGAGAGGCTCAAGACCGCTGTAGCTGAGGCGACGATGAACGCCATGGAGCATGGTAACCGGTATCGGCCCGAGGTGCCGGTCGTTATCGAGGTACTCTCTTCGCACGTGGACTTGTCAGTGCGCATCAACGACCAGGGCAGGAACCTGGTTCCGGATCCTGATACGGAGGTGCCGAACCTAGAGTTCAAGCTGAAAGGGTTGCAGATGCCCCGAGGCTGGGGTCTGTTCCTGATCAGGAACATGGTCGACGAGATGCACATAACCAGCGGCGAAGTACATCACACTGTCGGGCTGGTCATGCACCTGGAAGGAGGCGAAGATGCTGGCTAAACGGCTAGTGGCGAACGTGCGCCAAGAGCCCGGCGTGGCCGTGAGCGACGGTTGACGTGCCAGCTAACTGTCTGTCAGATAGCGCAAGCTACCCGCCCATAAGCGACTATGCCCTCATCGGCGATTGCCGGAGCGCGGGACTCATCTCCCGGGACGGCTCGCTCGACTGGCTTTGTCTACCCCGTTTCGACAGCCCGTCCGTCTTCGCCACCCTACTGGACGCGAGCGAGGGCGGGCGCTACTGTATTCGGCCCGTCGGGGAGTATAGTTCCGAACGCCGCTACCTAGCGAACACCAACGTGCTCGAAACCGTCTTCCGCACCCCTACTGGAGCGTGCGTTCTGCGCGATCTCATGTCGGTCTCGTCCGAAGAAGACAAGCGAGCGTACCTGACTCCCGAGCACGAGGTGCTGCGCGAGTTAGAAGGGTTAGAGGGAGAGGTCGAGGTCGAGATCCTCTACGACCCCCGCCCTGATTATGGTCGGGTCCGCCCGTTGCTCGAAGAGCGCGGAGCGCTTGGTCTGCGGTGTGAAGTTGATGGAACGTCCCTGACTCTCCACAGCGAGTTGCCTCTGAAATTGACCGACGGCGATCGTAGCGCTCGTGGGACCGCCCAAATTCGGAGCGGAGAGCAAACTTATCTTTCCCTCACCTACAGTATGGAAGCTCCCGCCGTAGTCCCCGTTCTCGGGGAGGCTGCGCGCGGAAGGATCGAGCGGACGGTTCGCTGGTGGCAGGAGTGGGCGAACCGTTGTACATACGAGGGACCTTACCGCGACGCGGTCGTGCGCAGCGCCTTGGCATTGAAGCTGATGACCTACGCTCCGTCAGGCGCTCTCGTCGCGGCGCCGACCACCTCCCTTCCCGAAGCCTTAGGCGGCGTACGGAACTGGGATTATCGCTACTGCTGGCTGCGCGACGCCTCGTTCACGCTACGCGCCCTGTTCGCCCTTGGCTACAGGGAGGAGGCGGAGGCCTACATTGGCTGGTTGTTACATGCCACGCGCCTTACCTGGCCCGAGCTTCAGGTGCTCTACAACGTGTTCGGAGAGGCGAGACTACCCGAACGGGAACTACCGCATCTGGAAGGTTACGCGGGGTCTCGCCCGGTGCGAATCGGCAACGACGCCCAGGGCCAGCTCCAGCTCGATGTCTACGGAGAGGTCCTCAACGGCGCTGCTCGGTTCCTGGACCGCGACGGGCGCTTCGACCGCGACACGAGCCGGATGCTCGACGGCTTGGGGCGTACGGTGTGCAGGCGCTGGCGCGAGCCGGACGAGGGGATCTGGGAGGGGCGCTCCGGACGCTTCCATAACACCCACTCGAAGGTATTGTGCTGGGTCGCGCTCGATCGCCTCATCGAGATGCACGAAGCCGGGTACCTGGAGGTTTCGGTCGACCTGTTCCGCACCAACAGGGAGGAGATACGCGAGGAAATCGAGGCCCATGGGTACAACGAGCGGATAGAGAGCTACACGCGCACCTTCGACAGCGACGAGATGGATGCGAGCCTCCTGACCCTGCCGCTCTACGGCTACATCGAGGGCGAGCACCCGCGGATGCGCTCCACCTGCGCCCGCATCCACGAGAAGCTGGCCCGCGACGGGCTAGTCTATCGCTACGAAACGGCAACCGACGACGGACTTCCGCCCGGCGAGGGAGCATTCGGTCTGTGCAGCTTCTGGGCGGTGGAATGCGTGGCCCATGGCGGCAACGTCGAAGGAGCCACCCGGACCTTCGAGCGACTGCTCGCTTACGCGAACGACGTGGGCCTCTTCGCCGAGGAGATAGACCCGGACACCGGCGCGGCCCTCGGAAACTTCCCGCAGGCGTTCACGCACATCGGTCTCATCAACGCGGCTCTCACTCTCGCCGAGTACCGTGACAAACACACCTTCGCGGGGCGCGATCGACCGCCCACGGAGAAAGAGTTGGAGGATCTGACATGAACAAGCGCGGCGTCTCGCTTTGGGGGTTTGTAGGTACTATCGTCCTGACGACCCTGATGGCTGGTAGCCAGGGGATCGGTCTCAGCAGGATTAATTTCCCCTTTATGCTGGGGACCATGTTTACGCCAAACCGGGACCGGGCGAAGCTGATAGGCTTCGGAATCCACTTCTTGAACGGCTGGATCTTCGCCAGCGTTTATGCCGCGGCCTTTGAGAGCTGGCGCCGGGCAACCTGGTGGCTGGGAGGAGCCATTGGCCTGGTGCACGCGCTCTACGTGCTGGTCGCCGCCATGCCGGCATTGCCCGCGATGCACCCGCGGATGGCGAGCGAGCAGGACGGCCCTACGCCGACCAGGCAGCTCGAACCGCCAGGCTTCATGGCCCTCAACTACGGCCGGCGCACGCCGATCACGGTGATCCTGGCCCACCTAGTCTACGGCGGTATCCTAGGCGCGTTCTATCGTCTGAAGTAATAGCCAACTGCCGGGGTCGCAGGATCTGTGCCGTACCGCTACTCGTTGTGACAGCCTCCGTTACGTTTGCGCGGTGTCACCGGCAGACGCAATCTCGAAGCAGCAGCGAGGCCTCTCGCCACGGTCGCAACGCTCGCGGACGGGTACGCCCGCCAGCTCGGCGATCAGGGTTTCGGCCATGCGGCAAATCTCCGGGTGCTCCGACGTCACTCCGGCCAGCGGACAGGTGTAACCGCGGATAACGAAACCGCCGTCGCGCTCCTCGAGCTCTGCCAATCCACCCAACTCGTTAAGCACCTCAACCGCCATCTCGAGCCGCGTGTGCGCTCCATCCGCCCGCGTGGAATGCTCTTCGGCAAGGCGACGACCCACCAACCTCAGGAGCGCCTCCGATTCTTCGGACCCAAGCTGGTCGGATAGTACATCCAGCAGCCGGCGAAGCGCAGGCTCGTAGTCCTTCGGGAACAGATCTTCGGCCTCCGGCGTCAGCTCGTAAAGGTAGGCAGGTTTACCCCCACCGCTCTCGCGCCTCACCACCCCGCTCTGCCGGACGATCCCGTCGCGCTCTAACGTTGCGAGGTGCGCCCGGACACCGTTGTTCGTAAGATCGAGTTCTCGGGCTAACTCGTCGACGGTGAAGCCAGCCCGGCGCAACAGCGTGACCACCCGCCCGCGCGTGCTCTCGAAAAACCTCTGGTCCCAGCCTGTACTCACATCGTCCCTTCCGGTCGCTTTCTGTCGCTACTGTAGCAGGAAATCAGCATTTATTCAAGTATATAAAATAAATACTTGATATATCGTTGTTTATCCTGTATCGTGTACACGACAGCGCGAGAGACCGAAAGGAGCTAGGAGCAATGGCTGAATATGTAGCGGTATCAGGAGCGGGTGATTTGGGAGAGGGTGAGATGCGGGCATTCGACGTGCATGGCACCCAGATCACTGTCGCCAATGTGGGGGGTGCGTTTCACGCCTTCGACGACACCTGCACACACATGGCGTGTTCGCTGGCCGAGGGAGACCTCGAAGAGACCACCGTGATCTGCCCTTGCCACGGTTCAGAGTTCGACGTTACCAGCGGGGCGGTACTCCAGGGGCCCGCCAGGGAGCCGGTCGAAACCTACGGAACGCGCGTGGAGGGTGGCAACCTGGAGGTCGAGGGCGGATGACCAAAACGTTCGTGATCGTCGGCGCCGGACTGGCGGGTGGAGGGGCGGCGGCCACCCTCCGCGAGGAGGGTTTCGACGGGAGGGTGGTCTTGATCGGCGCGGAACCCCAACCGCCGTACGAGCGGCCCCCGCTCTCTAAGGAGTACCTGCACGGCGAATCTTCGTTCGAGCAGGCTCTTTTCCAACCTCCCGACTTCTATGGCGAGAACGACATCGAAACCCGATTTGGGGTTCGGGTCACCCACGTAGAGGCCGCCGA
>DASQWQ010000107.1:0-27250 GCA_035640175.1 Rubrobacter sp.
CGCGAGCGCGAGGCTGGCGCAATGAGGGTCAGAAAGCGCGTGCGCACGGACCGCGAGCAGATAGAGGTACCCACCCGCCACGAGGAGGTAAGCGTGGAGCGGGTGCCCGTGGAGGGCGAGGCTACGGAGGCCCAGATAGGCGAGGACGAGGTGGTGGTGCCCGTAACCGAGGAAGAGGTCGTCACAGACAAGCACGCCGTGGCCAAGGAGGAGGTGCGCATCCGCAAGGACGTGGTGGAGGACACAGAGGTGGTCGAGGAGGACGTAAGGCGCGAGGAGGTAGAGGTAGAGGACGAAACCGAGCGTCGAGGCGTCTAAAGCACGCAACAAACCCGCGAGAACACGCACGAGCGGGGTGCGCAAAGAGGCGGGTCCGACAGCGGGCCGCCTTTCTGACGGGAGTTGAGGATCGAGGAGGGGTGCACGTTGGATTCTGAGAGAGGCAGAGGGGAAGAAGAGCTCCGCGGTTTCTCCGCGGAGCGTCCTGCGACCGACCCTCCTCGGGTGGACCCCATAGGAGACGCAGCGGACGATGCGTGGACGGCGACGCCCCGGCGCGCCGGACCCGGCGTCACACGTGTCGGGGTCGGCGCGGAAGAAGAGGCCCGTCTGGAAGAGAGCGCCCGCAGGGGCGCAAGGCGGGCCATGGACGAGAAGGAGCAAGAAGAGTCTGGCGGCGGCGGGCTCTACGGCAGCCAGATAGACGCCTCCCACATCCTCGGCGCGGCTATAGCCGAGCTTGTCGGAACCTTCATACTCGTGTTCGGCGGAACAGCCGTGGCCGTCGGCGCTATCCTCTCTCGCCCGACGGCTGGGGCCGCTTACGACTCCCTGGCCGTAGCGCTCGCCTTCGGGCTCGCGTTGGCGGCCGTGGTCGCCGCCTTAGGTCACGTCTCGGGAGCGCATGTCAATCCGGCCGTCACCCTTGGGATGGCCGCCACTGGCAAGTTCCCCTGGCAATACACCCCCCACTACATAGTGGCGCAGCTCGTTGGGGCGGTGCTGGCGGCGCTTGCTACCTGGGTGACCTTCGGCGGAGCAGGCGCAAGGGGCGAGGCGAAGCTGGCGGCCACCTACCCTGCACAGGGGGTCGGGGACCTGCAAGCCTTAGTGGTGGAGATCCTGATCACCTTCATCCTGGTCTTCGTGGTAATGGCCGTTGCCACAGACCAGAGGGCTCCTGCTGCGATCGCTCCAATAGCGGTAGGATTTGCGCTTGCAGTGGGGGTCTTTATTGCGGGGCCTGTGACTGGCGGGTCGGTCAATCCGGCGCGCTCTTTGGGGCCGATGCTGGTGGCCGGGGACCTCAGTAGCGTGTGGCTCTACATCCTGGGGCCGATCATAGGCGGGGTGCTTGGAGCGCTACTCTACGACCGCACGATGGCCCAAACCGAAGGCCCGGGCTGAGGGCACGCTGCCGCCCCACGCACTCGGCTATTCACCCGAGTGCGTGGAAGGGAAGGTCTCAGAACTTCGCCTGTAGGGTTCTCCGAAGTTCGCCTCGGGCTCAGGCACTAGAAGGTAAGCACCCTGTCGGCTTCCGCAGCGAGCCTTGCCACGTCCGTGGGTGCAGCCCACCTGCCGTTGAGCGGGGCCAAGCTCTCCTCCTCGGCAGCCCCACGGGCTACCGCGCACCCCTTTCAGACGTAGACGGGAACCTCGTGCTCTTTAAGCTTGCCGAGCAGTTCTCGGGCGGGGGGTACGCCCACGCCCTCCAAGCGCTGCATGTTGTCTTCTATCAGCAGGTCGGTAGCGTCCCCGGCGAGGACTACCGAGACCTCCTGCCCGATATCGAGGGAGCCGTTGGCCGCTATGTGCAGCGGCACGGAGGCCAGGGTCGGATCGTCCATCCCCTTGGTGACTATGTAGAGTAACCTCATTTCGTCCTCCTTCATTCTGATCCTTTTAGATCCAGCGGAGCCAACCTTTCCACCACGATCATGATGCCATCCAATGAAGCTTGGTGCATCTGACTAAGATCTATTCACCCGAGTGCGTGGAGGAACTGTTTGTAAAATAGCTGGACGAGCCTGGATCGCGTGTTTTTGGTATCGCAGAGCGGCGATAAGGGTGCTTCTGAGCCCATTTTTCCGACCCATAAAACCTCAGAGTGGAGCGCCAACCTTGAGAATGCCCGTCTGAATGATGCTGACCTGACGGACCTGCTTGGAAGGGACAAACCTGATGGGCATCAACCTGCAAGGGGCTATCCTAGAAGACACCACCATGCCCAATGGGGGCAACTTCGAAGACTGGAACAAAGGTGGTAGGCATAAAGAACGTAACGAAAGAACCGCGGAGGAGGATGGAGAGAGCAGCGGTCCATAGTAGCAGCTTCCAGTCACGAACTTCCGAGTAGGCGGATAAGGCGAACTTTGCACAGGTCAACCTCTGAAACTGTCCAAAAAGAGCTACGAACAACGCTCCGAGCGTGAATTTGGCTGGCATACGGAAGGCGAAACGGGCCAAAACATTGCTTCTTCTCGGTGGTCTCTAGATCTGTCCTGCAGCCCGCTTCCAAACTCTTGAGACAACCTCTACACTCGTTTGTGCCGCCGCGGCAACGTGGCGGTGAGTAGGGCACCCCAATCAATCCCCACATCACCTCGTTCCACGATATAAAGTTCTATCAAGATATATCGTGATATACTGCTGAGTTATAGCTGGCCGTCGGGACGAAGGAGGCGGGATGTATGGTCGGGACATGATGGGCTACGCGGGTGGGAGGCGGCCGATGGTACCTTGCGGGAGGCCTTTTCCTCCGAGGTTCATCATGATAGGGCTGGTGATAGGAGGGTTGTTTCTGCTCTTTGTGGCCGGTCCCACCTTCCACTTCTTTCCACTTCTCTTCCTCATCTGGGCCGTTCCCTTCTTCCTGGCGCCGGCGTTCGTGGCCGTCGCGCGGGGCTTGGTGGGGCTTACGGAGGCCCGTACGCAGAAGGGTGGGGCCGTAGCAGAGGAGAGCAAGGAGCGGGAGCTCCTTGAGGCACTTGCGCGGCGTGGGGAGCTCTCGTCCGCGTTGGCGGCGCTGGAGACTTCGCTCACCGTCGCTGAGGCGAACCGGATGCTCTCAGATCTGGCCAACAGCGGTCACGTGGAGGTAAGGGCGCACGAGGGAAGGTTGGGGTACGCGCTCTGGGAGCGGGACCGGCGCGAGTTGGCAGAAGGGTCTTAGTGCGCGTTTGCGAAAGGAGGTCGAGAACATGTTCGGTCCAAAGGCGATGAAGGGGTTCTTCGGGGGGTGGCACAGGCCGGGGTTCGGCCACGGTCCGCGGCGGGGGCGGATGTTCGAGAAGGGGGATCTTAAGTATGTGATCCTCGACCTGCTCAAAGACGAGCCCTCCCACGGCTACGAGGTTATTAGGAAGCTGGAGGAGAAGTCTCGCGGGTTCTACTCTCCGAGTCCTGGCTCCGTTTACCCCACACTGCAACTACTTGAAGATATGGAGTACGTGAGTGCCACCCAACGGGACGGCAAGAAAGTCTATGCCATCACGGACCAAGGGCGAAAGTTCCTGGATGAGAACCAGCGCTCCATCAAGGATATCTGGGGTAGGTTCGGAGGAAGCTGGGACCCTGAGGTCGCATCCGAGCTGCATGAGATCAGGCGCGACCTCATGGACCTCGGTAAGCTCTTCGGCCAGAAGATGCGCGAGGGAAAGGTAGACCGGGGGAAGCTGGCCCGCATAAGGTCTGTGATCTTAACCACCACTAGGGAGATAGAGGACATCCTGCGAGACCGTGAAGATCCAGGAACGACCAGCGTGTAAAGTAGCATTTCAGCACGCTCCGGCTGACGCCTCCGCTTGTCAGCACGCTACGCCCTTCGGGCTTCGCTTGTCAGCATGTCAGCTTTTCTCGCTCTACGCGCACGAGGGATCGCTGCCAGCGTCGGTCGGGTTCGACGCTCGCGGCGACGCTACGGGACGACTTGCTGATGTGCTGAGAGCTGCCGACCAGAGGGAGGCGGCGTGCTGACACGCTGACATGCTGGTATCTTGAGAGGAGGTGTAGCGAGGGGCGAGCAAAGGGGAACGTTGCATGGCACAGCGGAAGGAGGAAGAAGCCGCCGGGTACCGGGGCGAGGTCGACCCCCCTTACCTCTACCCCGACTACGTGGCGACGCGTCTCAGGGCGCCGAAGAAGCCCCTCATCATCCTACCCAGGTCGCTCTCGGACATCACGGGTCCGGCATACGGGCGTGGCCCTGTAGGGGAGCTTGACGACGACCTGACCCGCCAGCATTCCGGCGAACCTCTGGGTGAGAGGATCATCCTTACGGGACGCGTCCTCGACAACGACGGACGCCCAGTACGCAACAGCCTGGTCGAGATCTGGCAGGCCAACGCCGCCGGCCGCTACACCCACCAGAACGACCAACATCCTGCTCCGCTCGACCCGAACTTCTCGGGGGCGGGGAGATGCCTCACGGACGGCGAGGGCCGATACAGGTTCGTGACGGTCAAGCCTGGAGCCTATCCCTGGAGTAATCACGACAACGCCTGGCGCCCGGCGCACATACACTTCTCGCTCTTCGGTGAGGCGTTCAGGAGCAGGCTCATAACCCAGATGTACTTCCCTGGCGACCCGCTACTCGAGCACGACCCCATCTTCCGGTCCGTGCGAGGTCCGAAGTCTCGACAACGCATGATCTCGACCTTCGACCTCGAAACGACGCAGCCTGAATGGGCCCTTGGCTACAGGTTCGACATCGTGCTGGAAGGAAGGGATGCCACCCCGATGGAAAACCATCGATGAGTCCCGGGCCAACACCTTCCCAGACAATAGGACCCTTCTTCCACGACGCGCTCCTAGACAGGGACCGCTCCGAGCTAGTCTCGTCCGACCACCCCGAGGGTATAAGGATCAAAGGGACGATCTACGACGGGGCCGGCGAGGTCGTGCCGGACGCGATGGTCGAGATCTGGCAAGCCAACAGGGCGGGCCGCTACAATCATCCCGCGGACGACAGGGAGGACCAGTCCCTCGACGAAGATTTCTCGGGCTTCGGACGCTCGGGCACAGACGCGGGTGGCGAGTTCTCCTTCTTGACGGTCAAGCCAGGACCCGTTCCCGGTGCGGACGGACAGCTCCAGGCACCGCACGTTATGGTCTCCGTCTTCGCCCGCGGCCTCCTAAAGCGCCTGGTGACCCGCATCTACTTCCCGGACGAGAAAGAGGCGAATGCTGTCGACCCTGTTCTCTCGTCTATAAGGGACCAGAGGCTTAGGAGGACCCTCATAGCCCGGGATGAAGGGAGGGCTCTGCGCTTCGATATCCACTTGCAGGGCGACGGGCGGACCGCGTTCTTCGAGTTCTAGAGATGGTCGGGGAGCTGTTCAGGCCGATCTTCGTCCCTGAGAGATTTTCGGAGGCCGTCTCTGGTAGAGCCTGGCTAGGTGCTATGCTCGAGGCTGAGGGCGCCCTTGCGGTTGCGCAGGCACAGGCTGGTCTTATCCCTAGGCAGGCAGCGGAGACCATCGTCTCCTGCTGCGACGCGGACCGCTTTGTTCCCGAGAAGATAGGACGCAAAGGACGCGCCCAGGGCAACCCCGTACCGCCGCTCGTCCGTGCTCTCACCAGAGCGGTCTCAGAGGTCTCCGAAGACGCCGCCGGCCACGTCCACAAGGGGGCCACGAGCCAGGACATCATGGATACAGCCGCTATGCTCGTGTGCCGGAATGCTCTTGGCCTGATCCTCGCCGAAGTAGACGGGATCGCGGCGGCCTGCGCCCGTCTCGCCGATACGTATAGAGACACCATGATGCCTGGGCGCACGCTGCTCCAGCAGGCGCTACCGACGACCCTAGGCAAAAAGGCCGCCGGCTGGCTGGTCTCGGTGCTCGAGGTTGGAACACGGCTGCGCGAGGTGCGCGAGTCGGGACTTGCCGTGCAACTGGGTGGGGCGGCGGGGACGCTGGCCTCGCTCGGTCCGTCGGGCACGCAGGTTCTCGGCGAGTTCGCGCGGGAGCTTGATCTCGTAGAGCCCGTAGTTCCGTGGCACACAGACCGGGTCCGTATCTCGGACATCGGGGGCACCCTCTCGCTCGTCGCCGGCGTGCTGGGCAAGATCTCACAGGACGTCATCCTGATGGCCCAGACAGAGATAGGGGAGGTCGCCGAGCCCGTAGGAGAGGGAAGTGGAGGCTCTTCGACGCTTCCCCACAAGCGGAACCCTATCCTCTCCGTGACCGCCGCCGCGAACGCCAGAAGGGTACTCGACCTCTCGCACACGCTGCAGACGGCTATGGTGGGCGAGCACGAGCGGGCAACAGGCGCGTGGCACTCCGAGTGGGAAACCCTCTCGGACGCCCTCGCCCTCGCTGGTGGGGCCGCCGCCGCGGTCAGGGAGGTAACCGAGGGATTGGAAGTCTATCCGGAGAAGATGCTGGAGAACCTGAACGCCACCGGAGGCCTGCTCCTCGCGGAGAACGTCGCCACCGTCGCGACAGAGCATCTCGGGCGTTTAGAGGCGCACGACCTTGTGGAGGCGTCCTCGCATCGGGCCCTCGAAAGCGGAAGGTCTCTCCGCGAGGAGCTACTATCCGAACCCGGACTCGGCGAGGTCCTCTCCGAGGAGGAGATAGACGCCGCGTTAGATCCGGCACGCTACCTCGGGTCTGCAGGGGAGTTCGTGGACCGGGCTCTGAAACTATATCGTGAGGGGGAGATCTAGTGACCCAAGAAGCTGTAGTGAAGCTGAACCACGTTCTCGAAGGACCTGAGGACGCGCCGGTTCTAGTCTTGTCCAACTCTCTGGGCTCCACGCTCCGGATGTGGGACGACCAGGCGCCTGTTATGCGCGAACGTTTCCGCCTTTTGCGCTACGACCAGCGTGGGCATGGTGATTCGCCCGTACCGTCCGGTCCCTACAAGATAGAAGACCTCGGGGGAGACGCACTGGCACTACTCGACCGGTTGGAGATCGAAAGCGCTTCATTCTGCGGTCTCTCCATCGGCGGGCTAGTCGGCATGTGGCTGGCGAGCGAAGCTCCCGAGCGCGTCGAGCGTCTGGTGCTGTGCTGCACCGCACCCCGATTCGACTCCGACTTCTACGATGCTCGTGCCCATAAGGTCAGGGCCGAGGGCGTGGGTTCGATCGCCGGCGCGGTGCTCGAGCGCTGGTTTACGCCCGAGTTCCGCGCCGCCCGTCCCGAGACCGTCGAGTGGGCAGAGAGCATGCTGCGCGGCACACCGGTGGAAGGATACGCGGGCTGCTGCGAGGTCCTCAGGGACGCCGACATGCGGGACAGACTCGAGGATATCCGGGCTCCCACGCTCGTGGTCGCAGGCGCAGAAGATCCTGCGGCCACCATAGATCAGGCAGAGGAGATCTGCGATGCGATCCAGAGAGCGCGTCTCGTCGTTATCGAGAGTGCGGCGCACCTGGCGAACGTCGAGCAGCCCGAAGCCGTGTCGCGGGAGATTCTGGAACATCTGGAGCCGGTCGTGAGGGACGGAAGATGACCTCGGAAGACTCTACCTACGATCGCGGCATGCGCATCCGCCGCGAGGTCCTTGGCGACGAGCACGTGGATCGTGCCATAGGGCGCGCCACAGAGTTCACTGCAGACTTCCAGGACTTCATAACCAGGTACGCCTGGGGGGAGATCTGGGCCCGCCCCGGCCTGGACCGCAGGACGCGGAGCTGCATTACCCTCACCGCGCTGGTCGCGCTGGGCCGCCTCGACGAGCTGGAGCTGCACGTGCGTGCCGCCGTTCGCAACGGCCTGACGGAAAGAGAAATAGGAGAAGTCTTCCTCCAGAGCGCCGTCTACTGCGGGGCGCCCGCGGCCAACTCCGCCTTCGCCGTGGCCCAACGTGTCCTCTCCGAATCCGAACGCGGGAAGGAGGAGTAGGTGCGTACGCAGGTAGGGATCGTCGGAGGTGGGCCGGCGGGGCTGCTGCTCTCACACCTTCTGCACCTGGAGGGGATCGAATCCGTCGTGCTCGAACGCCGCAGCCGCGAAGACCTGGAGACGATGGTCAGGGCCGGCGTGCTCGAACACGGCACGGCCGGGTTGCTGAAAGAGGTCGGCGTCGGAGAGAGGATGCTCAAGGAGGGATCTGTACACCACGGGATCGAACTGCGCTTCGACGGCCGCGGGCACCGCATCGACTTTGCCGACCTTACAGACGGGCTTTCGATCACGATCTACGGTCAGCAGGAAGTCGTCAAGGACCTGATCCGCGCCAGGCTCGAAGCGGGCGGAAAGGTCCTGTTCGAGACCAGGGCCGAAAGCGTAGGAGACCTGGACACTGAATCGCCGAAAATTCGCTTCCTCCAGGATGGCCAGCAAGAGGAGATCTCCTGCGACTACGTCGCCGGCTGCGACGGCTCTCTCGGGGTCTGTAGGACCGGAATCCCGGAGAACGTGCGCATGGAGTACACCAGAACATATTCCTTCGGCTGGTTCGGCATCCTCGTCCAGGGGCCGCCATCGACGGAGGAGTTGATCTACACTCTCCATGACCGCGGCTTCGCCCTTGTCAGCACTCGCTCTCCCGAGGTCCAGCGCCTCTACTTCCAGTGCGACCCGCAAGACGATGTCGAAGAGTGGCCTGACGAGAGGATTTGGGACGAGCTCTCCACAAGGCTCGCCACCCACGAAGGCTGGGAGCTGGCCGGAGGCAAGATCTTCCAGAAGGACATCGTGCAGATGCGCTCCTTCGTTTGCGAGCCGATGCAGCACGGCAGGCTCTTCCTGGCCGGAGACGCCGCGCACATCGTCCCGCCCACAGGAGCGAAGGGTATGAACCTGGCCGTCGCCGATATCCGAGTCCTCGCCTACGCCCTCACAGCGTTCTACAGATCTGGAGATAAGGGGCTACTCGATGCATACTCCGAGATCTGCCTGCGCCGCGTGTGGAGAGCGCAGTGGTTCTCCTGGTGGATGACGTCCATGCTGCACCGCTTCGACAGGAACGACCCTTTCCAGCTCAAGGTGCAGCAGGCCGAGCTCGACTACGTCACGACCTCGCGGGCCGCGGCGAAGACCATCGCCGAGAACTACGTCGGAGCGGCCCTGGGTTGAGCGACGAGATCACGAGCTGCCACCCTCTATAATGGACGGCGTGTCGAGAGGGATGATCAGCGGTAAGACCGGGTTGCTGACCCTCCTCGGGCAACCGGTCGGCCACAGCCTGAGTCCGGCGATGCACAACGCAGCCTTCGTCGCAGACGGCCTCGACTTCGTCTACGTCTGCCTGGATGTAGATCCCGAAGATCTGCCGGCGGCGGTAAGGGGCCTGGAGGCCCTGAAGCTCCGGGGCTTCAACGTTACGATGCCACACAAGCGGGCGATGATCCCACTTGTGGACGAGCTGGACGAGGAAGCCCGCATCTCGGGTGCCGTCAACACCGTGGTGATAGAGGACTCCGGATTGCGCGGTTTCAACACGGATGGAGGCGGGATGATGATGGCCTGCCAGGAGGCCGGCATAGAGCTCTCGGGCAGGAGCGTCCTGCTCCTCGGTGCCGGGGGTACCGCCGCCGCCATCGCGGTCGCCTTCGGTAAGGCCGGGGTCGGTGAGTTGCACATCGCCAATCGGAACGTGGAGCGCGCCGCACATCTGCGGGACGAGCTGCACGGGGCGGGCGTGAAAGGGCTCGCGGTTCATCACCTCGATGCGCTCCCCGATGCGGAGATCGTCGTCAACGCCACTCCTTTAGGGATGAAGGAGAGAGATCCCATACCAGTACCATCCGGTTACGTGAGGGAGGGCAGAGCGTTCTGTGACGCGGTCTACCGTCCAGGGACCCTGACGCCGCTCGTCCGGCTGGCCCGCGAGCGGGGCGTCCTCGTCGTAGCCGGCGACAGGATGTTGCTCTACCAGGGCGTACTGGCGCAGAAGCTCTGGACCGGACGCGAGCCGAACGTGAAGGCCATGGACCGGGCCATCTCCTGAACCAAAAACCTGAAATGCTGACAAGCGGAGGCCGCAGGCCGAAGCGTGCTGACTAGCTGAAGTGCTGCTTCAGAACGGATAAACGACTACTCCAAGCGCCCCGAGCGCGTACCACGCTCCGAAAGCCATGCTAAGGACGCCGAGCACGGGGGCGACGCGCTCGAAATTGCGCGCTATGGGACCGCCGGCTATGACGAGGCCGAAGGCGGTGGAGAGGAGCGCCATCGAGACGGCGGTCCCGGCAGCGAAGAGAAGCAGCGCCCCGGTCGCCTGAGCCTCGTCTGAGATGGTCGAGAGCAGTAGCAGCGTGAGCCCGCCAGAACCGCCGATCCCGTGCACCAGTCCGACGCCGTAGGATGAAAGCGGGGTGCGCCGCCGGACGCTGTGGTCGTGCCCGTGGGACTCGTCGTGGGCGTGAGAGTGGACGTGGCGGTGTGCCTCGCCGCCCTCGTGGGTGTGGACGTGGACGTGGTAGAGACCGCGACGCCACCGGATGAGAAGCCTCACTGCCAGCAGCACTATGATGCACCCGATGGCGAACTCGGCGACCTTGCTGACGGCCTCGGGCAGGTACTGGTTCAGAAGGACGAGCGGCAGGCCGACGAGCACGAGCGTGGTCCCGTGGCCCAGGCCCCAGAGGAAGCCCATCGCGCCTGCCTTCCTTACCCGGTCTCGCCCCTTCTCGGAGGCAATTAGGGTTGTGACGGCGGCGAGGTGGTCAGGATCGCTCGCATGCCGCAGACCAAGCAGGAGGCTGACGAGCAGGATGACCCCGACGCCGACCTGTCCGTGTAAGAACCCCTCGAGCCAGCCGTCTATCGCGCCCACATGCTCCTCCTACCTCGGTCTTCCAACGCGGACCTCACCAACCTGCGGTCATGTTCCCAGGCGAAATCGGTGTCCGCTGCCCGATAACTTCTTCCGTACCGTACCTTTCTTGAGGATCTCCAATCCTTTCCTTAGCCGTCATTGGCCTTCGATCTCGTGCGAACAGACGAGCTTTCGTCTTGGGGCGCGGGACGCACCCACAGTGACACGTGTGCCGGTTGCATCGTCTCCCTGACCACTCTTGCCAGGTCGCTGCTCAACGTAGGGAAGTCCGTCGTGTAGGCTGCTCGATAAGGCTTCCAGGGTCTTTCTAGCGTCGTACTTCCTGCGGTAGAAGCGCTGGTCCACGAACGCCTGCACCCGACGACGCAGCGGGTTAAACAACGCCGCTATGGTCAGCGTGGAGGCAACGACCGCGAACGTGGACTCCTGACCGCTGAGTACGCGCAAGACGACCTGCAGACCGACCACGCTGCCGACGTAGACCGTCACCAGCATAGCGGTAAGCGAACCGTAGACGAGAGTGCGGTTTATGAGGAGATCTATCTCGTAGAGGCGGTAGCGTAACACGGCGAAGCCTACGGCGATCGGGACTCCTGCATAGCTAATGAGGACGGCGTCCTGCAGGAGCGCGAGCCACAACGGCGGTGCTTGTTCGTTGGTCGAAGTCTCCGATGCGAGGAAGATCCCGCAAACTGCGGTGACCCCATACGCAACGCCTACGAACGAGGCGGCGAAGGCTACCCATCTGATCTGCAGACGCATCTCTCCACCGAAACGCCGGTAGCGCCATGCCAGGCTGAGCGCCGAAACCAGGATGCACACGGGCAGCAGTACAGGGGCGCCTGCCAGCACCTGCGCCACTATCGAATGCTTCTCCAGCCCGAACGGATTGCTCACCCCGGGATGGTCCTCCAGAGGTCCGGGGCTGAGGGTGACGGCCAGCTAGTCAGAACCATCACCGCCCCGGAGAACCACGCAAACGGGCGCCACCACCTCGATGGAAGCCTCCCATCTGGGAAAAGCAGGATCATATAGATCCCAAGGAGCCCCACGGGCGGTACCCAGGTCCACTGGAGTAGCGCATCGATAGTCACAGGGTAAGATGCGGAACCGGGGATGGAGGCTTCTACGACGATGGACATCCAGAAGAGACCGGCGGCCAGGCAGCTCCAACCTATAGGGTTCTTGGGGCGCCTGGAGGCGATCAGGGCCCCACCAGGGGAAAAGCGAGGAAGGGCAAGAAGATCACCAGACCGCTGAGGGATCCGGCGGTGCCCCATGTGCTCGAAGTCGAAGGCTGCGTTGCCGCACCAACGGACAGGGAAGAGAGAGTCAGCGCTGCGCCGACTACAAACATGGCCACGGAGAGGGCGGCGAGTGACCACGCCAACCAAGCAACGTGGTCGTTCGTCCCAACTACCCTTGTATTCTGCTGCCCTGTTCTTGCTGTCACAGCACCACTCTACAAGATTTCTGTCTCCCGCACGTTACGTAAGCGTTTCGGGCAAAGAGATCCCCATCGAGTCTCCGAGTATCGCCCCAAGGCGGAGTTCACGCCCGACCTTCTCGGTACCAAAACAAGATCGGTTTCGACACACCGCCGACGAGTCCCCATAATGAGTTAACATGCCCCGTCAAAGCGAAGGAGCGAGGGCGGATGGAAGAGTCCGAACAGAAGATCGTGGAAAGTCAGGAGATCAGGGCACGCTACCCCCACTTCCTGCGTGTACCGACGCGCTGGATGGACAACGACGTCTACGGGCACGTCAACAACGTTATCTATTACTCGTACTTCGATACGGTCGTGAACGAGTATTTGATCCGCTCGGGCGTACTGGACATCGAGAGGAGTCCGGTTATCGGGCTCGTCGTCGAGACGCAGTGCCTGTTCTTTGAGCCCCTGACCTTCCCCGACACCGTTCACGCGGGCCTGCGGGTGGCACGTCTGGGACGCAGCAGCGTGCGCTACGAGATCGGGCTATTCAGAAACGACGGCGAGATCGCCGCTGCTCAGGGACATTTCGTCCACGTCTACGTCGAGCGCGAGTCTCGCAAGGCGACCCCGCTTCCGCCGGGGATGCGAGCGGCTCTCGAAAAGATCCTCGCCAGCCAGTAGCCGCTAGCTCGATTCGTATGAGTCGGCCAGCGAGGCGACACGCCCCGAGATCAGGGCCCCCATCTCCTCGAGGAGGGCTTCGTCTTCCTGTGAGAAGACTCCGACGGTATCCGAATCGATATCGAACTCGCCGACTATCCTGCCGGCGTCCCGGATGAGGACGACCAGCTCGGAGCGGGTGTGGATCGAGCAGGCCAGGTAGTTCTCGACCTCGCGTACGTCCTCGACTATCTGGTTGCGGTCCTCGGAGACCGCCATGCCGCAGACGCCCTCTCCGATCCCGATGCGCGAGTGATCCACCGGCGCCGTGCGGGGACCGAGCTCGAGGGTATCCCCTACCAGCAGATAGATGCCGCTCCAGTCCCACGCAGGATGCGCCTCGTGCACCCTCCGCACGACCTTGTTCAATACCTCCTTGTCGGGCGCGTCCGAGGCCACGAGCGCCTCCGCCTCGGATCTCAAATCCTCGCGGAGCCCCGTCTTCTCACTCATCGATGGAATCCTTCCGTATCCGGAACGTCTCCCACCAATGATAACGCCACCCCACAGAGAAATCCTGAAGCCCTACGTCTGTTGCCGGGGGTTGAAGGGTTGATCTTCCAAAAACCGCTCTAGCCCGAGAAGAACCCCGTCGTGTCCCACACCAGGAGGACACCGCCGCTCGTGGGGTCTTGCGTCACGCTGATCAGCTTCCAGCTCTGGCGCGCCCCCTCGTTGATCGCCTCCTGCAAGGCAGCTTCCGAAGAACCGGACTCGCCGGCCTCCAGCGAAGCGTGCTGAGCGTAGTAGCGCTCGGCCTCCGGACGGTCGGGGGCATCCCTCTGTCCCTCGGTCATGTTCTTCCTCCTTTTTTTCTGTCGCCCCTCGGGCAATATCTTCCACATAAACATGATGCCACCAACCGGAGCCAGGCGCACCCGCCAGAGGTCCAGCAGACGATTGCCGAGCTGTTACTACGACATTACAGTTCTCTACCTTAGCGGTGGGAGTTAGATAGGTGGAAAGCACCCTCGAAATGCACGAAAAGGGCCGCCGTGCTAGACTGCGCGCACTTCCGGCTAGAAAGGGGACAAGGGAGCAAAACCGCCGGATGTAAAGGAAAAACGCGGCGGATGTAATACGTTGACAGCGGCCTGGGGAAAGCCGGGAGAACGTGGATTTTGGGCAAGTCGTACAGGCGCTGAGTCCATTTTGGGGAAAGGAGCGAGGGTTGCGTAGGATCCAGATGACGGTAGACGGAAACGCCCACGTGGCTGAGGTGGAACCGAGGTTGTTGTTGCTACATCATCTCAGGGAGAACCTTGGGATCGGGGGCGTGCATACGGGATGCAACACGACCAGTTGCGGGGCCTGCACGGTCCACATCGACGGTGAGTCGGTCAAGTCGTGTACGATCCTTGCGGTGCAGGCTGACGGGTACGAGATCACCACCGTCAGGGGCATCACGGAGAACGGTGTATGGCATCCGATGCAGCAGGCTTTCCACGAGGCGCACGGTCTCCAGTGCGGGTACTGCACGCCGGGCATGATCATGGCCTCCATCAGTCTACTGAAGGAGAACCCTGATGCGACGGAGCAGGAGATAAGGGAAGGCCTGGAAGGGAACCTGTGCCGCTGCACGGGCTACGAGAACATCGTGAAGGCCGTCCAGCTCGTCCAGCAGCACACGGACGAGCTGGCCCAGCACGCGGCATCCTAGAGGAGGAAGAGTGACCCAAGCACCGGAGAAGTTTGTAGGAGGCGGCGTACTGCGCAAGGAAGACCCTGCCCTCGTAACGGGGCGGGCCACCTGGACGGACAACATCACGCTGCCGGGGATGCTGCAGGCGGTGTTCATGCGCAGCCCCTACGCGCACGCGAAGATCACGTCTATCGACGTCTCGGCCGCCAGGGAGCAGCCTGGTGTCGTCGCTGTCTTTACCGGCGAAGACTTCCTCGATGAGTACGAGAAGCACCCACGGGAGAACCCCGCGGCCGTCACCGGCTACGATCTGAGCCTCCACGATCGCGCGCGGGGCCACAGCGTCACGGGCGAGACGGACGGGTCAGACGGCCAGGCCTCCGACGAGCCGCGCTCGTTCGTCTCCTGGATCGTTCACGACGAGCTCAAGATCCCGCACCACGACCCGCTAGCCCATGACGAGGTCAACTTCGCGGGCGAACCCGTGGCGGTCGTGGTAGCGAGCGACCGCTACAAGGCCCAGGACGCCATCGAGTTCATCGAGGTCGACTACGAGCCGATGGACGTCGTAACGGACCTGGAAGAGGCCATGACCGAAGGCTCGCCGCTGGCCCACGAGGGCTTCGGGACGAACGAGGCGTACACCTGGGACCTCACGACGGGGGACATCGACGAAGCCTTCTCCAAGGCCGACGTCATCGTGAAGGGCCATTACCTGCAGCCGCGTCTGATCCCGAACGCCATCGAGACGCGGGGCGTGGTCGCGAACCCTGACCCGGTAAGCGGCGGGTTCACGGTCTACACCTCGACGCAGGTGCCGCACATCACAAAGGCCGTGCTCTCATCGTACCTCGGGGTGCCCGAGCAGAAACTCCGTCTAGTCGCCCCCGACGTGGGCGGGGGCTTCGGCTCCAAGCTCAACGTCTACGCGGAGGAGGTCATCGCGCTCGTTCTGGCGCGAAGGATGGGCGTGCCGATCAAGTGGATCGAAGACCGCTCCGAGAACTACCTGGCGACCATCCACGGCCGCGGGCAGGTGCAGGACATCGAGGTTGCCGCCGACTCGGAGGGCAAGATCCTCGGCATGAAGGTCAATCTGCTCGCCGACATGGGTGCCTATCTGCACCTGAATACGGCCGGTATACCGCTGCTCGGCGCGTTCATGTACCCTGGCGTCTACACCTTCCCCGCATACTCGTTCGAGTGTACCGGTGTCTACACTAACAAGACGCCCACCGACGCCTACCGCGGCGCGGGTAGGCCCGAGGCCGCCTACGCCGTCGAGCGCATTATGGACGCCCTCGCCACCGAGATAGGGATCGATCCTGCCGAGGTGCGCCGCCGCAACTTCTACGAACCCTTTGACGAGCCGACGGATACACCCGGTGGAATACAGTACGACTCGGGCAACTACCAGATGACGCTCGACCGGGTGCTTGAGCTGGCCGACTACGAGGGGCTGCGAGAGGAACAGCGCCGGAGGCGCGAGTCGGGCGACCCCGTACAGCTAGGCATCGGGTTCTCCACCTACACCGAGATCTGCGGCCTTGCCCCCTCACAGGTGCTCATGGCCCTCGGAGCCGGTGGGGCCGGTTGGGAGATGGCGAAGGTCCAGATGCTCGCCTCGGGTAACGTCGAGGTTATCACGGGTACGACGCCCCACGGGCAGGGACACGTGACTAGCTGGTCCCAGATCGCCGCGGACGCCCTGGGTGTCTCGCCGGACGACGTGGAGGTCCTGCACGGCGACACGGCGATAGCCCCGTATGGGCGCGACACCTACGGTTCGCGGAGCCTCCCCGTGGGCGGCGTCGCCGTCCACCTGGCGGCCCAGAAGGTCGTCGAGAAAGCCAAGAAGATCGCAGCGCATATGCTCGAGGCTGCCGAGGACGATATAGAGTTCGAAGGCGGCACGTTCAGCGTCGCCGGCTCGCCCGACCAGAACGTCACCATGACCGACGTTGCAGGGGCCGCATACACGGCGAATGACTTGCCCGAGGGTATGCAGCCCGTACTCTCCGAGGAGTACTTCTTCGACCCGCCCAACTTCACCTTCCCGTTCGGGGCGCACATCTGCGTCACCGAGGTGGATACGGAGACCGGGTTCGTGAAGATCAGGGACTACTTCGGCGTCGACGACTGCGGGCCCGTCATCAACCCGACCATCGTCGACGGACAACTCCACGGTGGAATAGCGCAGGGCGTAGCCCAGGCCCTCTACGAGGAGGCGGTCTACGACGAGGAGGGCAACCTGACGACGGGCTCGATGGTCGACTACCTGATCCCTGGCGCGCCAGAGCTCCCCAACTACACCTTGGAGCGGACGGTCACGCCGTCCACCTCGAACGAGATGGGCGTGAAGGGGGTAGGCGAGGCGGGGACCATCGGGGCGCCTCCCGCGGTCATAAACTCCATCGTTGACGCGCTCTCGCCCTACGGTATAGAGCACATAGACATGCCGGCCTCGCCGTGGAAGGTGTGGCAGGCGATCCAGGACGCGCAGGGGCAGGAAGCGGGCACGCGCGACGCCGACCTCTCCGGTCGTCCCTCCCAGGCTGCGGACAGCACCGACACGGAAGGAGGGAGCGCTTCATGATCCCCCTCGCCTTCGACTACGAGGTCGCCGAATCGGTCGACCACGCCATCGAGCTGCTAGGGCAACACGGCGACGAGGCCAAGCTCCTCGCCGGCGGCCACAGCCTGCTCCCCATAATGAAGCTCAGGCTCGCCGCCCCGACGGTCCTCGTCGACCTCGGGCGCATAGAAGATTTGAACTACGTGAGCGACGAGGGCGACCACCTCGCCATCGGCGCGATGACCCGCCACTGCGATATGGAACGCAACGCCACCCTACAGGAGCATTGCGGGCTCGTCGCCTACACGGCGTCGCTCGTCGGCGACCCGCAGGTAAGGCACCGCGGCACCATCGGCGGCTCCATAAGCCACGGCGACGCGGCCTCGGACCTGCCTTCGGCGCTGCTGGCCCTCGACGCGATCTTCGTCGTAAAGGGCCCTGGCGGCGAGCGGAACGTGGCCGCAGGAGACTTCTTCGAGGATTACCTGCAGACCACGCTCGCCCCCGACGAGGTGCTCACGGAGATAAGGGTCCCTAAGCTTGGTGGCGCGGGCTGGTCTTACAAGAAGTTCAACCGCCGCGCCCAGGACTGGGCCGTCGTCGGGGTGGCCGCCGTCGTGGAGCGGTCGAACGGTTCGATCGGCTCGGCCCGCATCGGGCTTACCAACATGGGCTCGACGCCCTTGAGGGCGGCCGCTGCAGAGAACGCGCTCTCCGGCGCAGACCCGTCCTCGGTAGCCGAGGCTACCAGCTCTGCCGACGAGGGCACGAGCCCTTCATCGGACATCGCGGCCTCCGGTGAGTACAGGCGCCACCTGGCGCGCGTTCTCAGCAGGCGGGCCGTCGAGGAGGCCCTGGGCCGTTGAACCTTGCGTCCGGTGGACGCCGGGGGGCCTTGCCCTCCGGCGTTTCTCATTTCCGGGAGCTGGGAGTGCGGCTGCGCGAGCACGATTACCTGGCCGACGAAGGGCTGTCCACCGCCATCTTCCTCTCCCTCAAGCTCGGAAGGCCGCTATTCCTCGAAGGCGAGGCGGGGGTCGGTAAGACCGAGGTCGCCAAAGTTCTCTCCCGCATCCTCGAGACGCCTCTCATCCGCCTGCAGTGCTACGAGGGCATAGACGTCTACCAGGCCGTCTACGAGTGGGACTACGCGCGCCAGCTCCTCCACATTCGCGCCGCCGAAGCCTTCGGCGGCGAAGATCGGGAACGCGTCGAGCGCGACCTCTACGATCGCGAGTTCCTGGTCAGCCGCCCGCTGTTGCAGGCGCTGGAGCATCGCGGGCCGATGCCGCCCGTGTTGCTCATAGACGAGGTGGACCGCTCCGACGACGAGTTCGAGGCATTCCTTCTCGAGATCCTCTCTGACTTCGCCGTCACCATCCCCGAGCTAGGCACCGTCAGGGCCGAACGCCCGCCCGTGGCCATCCTGACCTCCAACCGAACCCGGGAGGTCCACGACGCCCTCAAACGCCGCTGCCTCTACCACTACATCGAGCACCCAAGCTTCGAGCGGGAGGTCGAGATCGTACGCCTCAGGGTCCCTGACGTTGAGGAGAGGCTGGCCCGCCAGGTCGCCGCGGCGACGGAGAAGATGCGCACGATGGACCTCTACAAACCGCCTGGCGTAGCCGAGACCCTCGACTGGACCGAGGCGCTCGTGGCTCTCGGTGCGAGGGAGATCGACGAACAACTCGTCGAGGCGACCCTAGGCTCCGTCCTCAAGTACCGTGAGGATCAGCAACGGGCGGCCAACTCCGGCCTCGCCGCGCTCGTCAGCGGGGTGGGCGGGGTGAGGAGAGATGCCTGAGGGGGAGATCCAGGTTCCGCCGATGCTCGATGCGGCGGTCGCCTTCGGACGCGTACTGAGGGGGGCCGGCCTTCGCGTCGGGACCGACCGCCTCGTAGAGTTCGCCCGCGCCATAGAGGAGATGAACCCCTCGCGCCGCGACGACGTGTACTGGTCGGGCAGGATCACGCTGACCTCCCGCCCCGAGGATATAGAGATCTACGACCGCGCCTTCGAGCTCTTCTGGGAGACCGGAGGCGGCGCGAAACCGAGGCCGCGTACGAAGATACGCCTCTCCGTGCCGCAACCGGACCGCTCCGTCATGCCCCCGAAGAAGACCGTAGAGAAGAACGAGTCTGGCGAGGAGGCCGTCAGGCTCCGCTACAGCCCGGTCGAGGTGCTGCGTCACAAAGACTTCGCTCTCTACTCGCTCGAGGAGTTCGCCGAGCTGCAGCGTCTGCTGGCAGACCTCAGGCTCTCCGGGGCGCTCAGAAAGAGCCGGCGCCTGGAAAGTGCTCCGCGCGGACGCCACGACCCTCGCCGTACGCTACGCGGCGCAATGCGGACCGGCGGTGAGGCCGTAAGGCACCGATTTCGCAAGGCGAGGGTGCAGCCGCGGCGTGTCGTATTGCTCTGCGACGTCTCCGGCTCCATGGCCCCTTACAGCCGCGCGCTCCTGCGCTTCCTGCACGCGAGCGTCGTCGCTGGGGGGCGGCTCGAGGCGTTCTCCATAGGAACGCGGCTCACCAGGATCACACGCGAACTCGCGACCCGCGACCCGGACAGGGCGCTCAGGCAGACGGCCGGTGCGGTAAGGGACATCTCCGGCGGAACGCGGCTGGGGGACGCGATCAAGGAGTTCGTCGACCGCTGGGGGCAGCGGGGCATGGCGCGCGGGGCCGTCGTCGTGATCTTCTCCGACGGCTGGGACAGGGGAGACGTGTCAGTGCTCGCCGAACAGATGCAGCGTCTGGGCCGCCTTGCCTACAGGATCGTCTGGGTCAACCCTCTCAAGGCCGCCCCTGGCTACAAGCCGCTGGCGGCAGGGATGGCAGCGGCGCTCCCGCACGTGGACGTCTTCCTCTCGGGCCACAACTTCGAGTCCCTCGAAGAGCTAGCCCGTGCCGTCGCTGCCGCGACAGAGCGTGAGAGATAAAATGAAGGCTTCAGGTCACAGGTGTCAGGCGTCGGCAAAGACCTGAAACCTGATGCCTGTAGCCTGAAACCTAAAGAAGGAGGCACTCCTTGAACCCAGTTATCGATAGAGTCGCAAGCTGGCGTGAGGAGGGAAAAAAGGCCGCCCTCGCCACGGTCGTAAAGGTCGAGAGGTCTGGGCCGCTGGGGCCTGGGACCTCGATGGCCGTCTCCGAGGACGGGCAGGTCGTCGGGTCCGTGAGCGGGGGCTGCGTGGAGCCTGCGGTCTACGAGGAGGCTATGGCCGCCATAGAGGGCGGCGGGCCCAGGCTCCTCTCTTACGGCATCTCTGACGATGAGGCTTTCGGGGTCGGGCTGACGTGCGGTGGGACCATCCACATCTTCGTCGAGCGCGTGGACTGGTAATGGCAGATCTACTCTCCCGCTGGCACACGGCCCTCGCCGAGCAGTCGCCCGTGGCTGTGGCGACAGTGATACAGGGACCGGAGGGGTACCTCGGGGGCAAGGTCCTGGTCTTCCGGGAAGACCATACCGGGACGGCGGGCAACGCCGAGTTGGACAAGGCCGTCGTGGAGACGGCGCGCGGCTTGCTCGAGGGTGGGCGTACGGAGACGGTTCACCTCGGGCCGCGCGGCCAGCGCAGGATGGAGGACGTCGCCGTCTTCATCCAATCGTTCGCCCCGCCGCCAAGGATGTACGTCTTCGGCGCCATAGACTTCGCTTCGGCCGTCGCGAGGGCCGGCAAGTTCATGGGCTACCGTGTGATCGTCTGCGACGCCCGCGCCGTCTTCGCCACCCGCGAACGCTTCCCCTCGGCGGACGAGATCGTCGTCGCCTGGCCCGATGAGTTCCTGAAGACAGCCGAGGTCGGTGGCCGAAGCGTCATCGCCGTCCTGACCCACGACCCCAAGTTCGACGTGCCCGTACTAAAGGAGGCCCTTAAGACGCCGGCAGGCTACATCGGGGCGATGGGGAGCCGCAGGACGCATGACAACCGTACAGCCCGCCTAAAGGAGGAGGGCGTAACAGACGAGCAACTCGCGCGCATCAGCAGCCCCATCGGCCTGGATATCGGGGCGCGCACCCCCGAGGAGACGGCGATTGCGATCGCAGCCGAGATCGTCGCGCTGAGGACCGGGCATTCTGGCGGGCGCCTCGCCGAAAGATCCGGCCCCATCCACTCGGCTGCGTCAGACACCAGGACAAACGCCAGGGCAGGGGGAGAAAACGCGCGGTGAGCGAAGGTCACACCGGCGTATGGGCGATCGTGCTGGCTGCGGGTGCCGGGAGCCGGTTCGGGGGAGGGAAGCTGCTCGCCAGGCTCAGGGGGCAGCCGATCATAGAAACGGTTCTCGACAACCTGCGCGAAGCGCCCGTCGATGAGGTCATCGTCGTCGTCGGCGCGGACGCGGGGAGGCTGCGCGAGGTCTGCGAACGGTACGGCGTCAGGCCCGTCGCTAACGAGGAGTGGGAGCGAGGCCAGTCCACATCGGTCCTCGCCGGCCTGCGGGCGTGTGGTGGAGAGGCTGCGGTGGTCTTGCTCGGGGACCAACCGTACGTCGGGGCTGATGCCGTGGAGCGGCTCGTGGCCGCTTTCGCGGAGGGAGCAAACGTTGCGGTCGCCACCTACGGAGGGAAGCGGCGCAATCCAGTTCTGTTCTCGCGGGAGGTGTGGCCGCTGCTCGAGGCGGAGTTGGCCGGGGATGAGGGGGCGCGTTCTGTCCTGCGGCGGCATCCTGAGCTGGTGGTCGAGGTGCCTTGTGAAGGAGTGGGAGACCCTGTGGATGTCGACACGAGGGAGGATCTGAGGGGTCTGGAGGAGAGGCGCGGGCCTGTGAGCGACTATAAGATGGCAGGAGGATAGAAGGTCGTAACCGAAAGACGTACGATAGTGATTCCTTAGGAGGAGGTACGATGAAGATCGACAACGAGTTCACGGTGAGTGCCCCGATCCAGCAGGCCTGGGACATCATGCTCAACCTGGAGAGGATCGCGCCCTGCCTGCCAGGGGCGGCCATCCAGGAGGAGAAAGACGACGGCGAGTACGACGGCACGATGAAGGTGAAGATCGGCCCGATCACGGCCAACTACAAAGGCACCGTGAAGTTCGAGGAGGTCGACGAAGAGAACCACCGCGCCGTTCTCCAGGCCACAGGCCGGGACGCGCGCGGCCAGGGTACTGCCTCGGCGACCATCGTCTCGACCTTGCAGGAGGAAGGCGATGGCACCAAGGTCAGCGTGGAGACGGACATGAAGCTCACCGGACGCGCGGCCCAGTTCGGACGAGGTATCGCCCAGGACGTGGCGACGAAGATGCTCAATCAGTTCGCCTCCTGCCTGGAGGAGGAGATCACAGGCGGCCCCGAAGAAGGAGCCGCAGCAGCCGCAACGGCAAAACCGACCGGCGGGGAGAATGGCTCGCGCGACGGCTCGCAGCAGGAAGAGGCTCCTCCAGCAGCCGCGGCCGGTGGCACGGCGGGCAGGGTCATAAGCAGCGAAGACCCGACCGTCATGGCGGGCGGCACAGTCGAAGGAGCCGTCGTCTCGGGTCCCGGCTCCTCGGAGGCCTCGTCGGGCGCCCCGACCGCCGGGACCGAACAGCCCGAAACACATCAGGCCCCCCGCCGAGAGCGCGAGGAGCAGGAGGCGTTCGACGTCGGTGCGGCGAGCCAGGAGGCGATCCTCAAACGGGCCAAGCCCTTGCTCATTGGCGCCGGCGTGCTCTTGGTCCTAATCTGGCTTCTCCGCCGCCGTCGCTAAACATTCAGCCTGCAACCAAGAGCTGACAGCGCGGTGTGAGGGAGCGGGCTCTCTCACACCGCGCTAATGATGACCGTGGTGCTTGTGGACGACGGCGTGGCCCTTGCCGCGTGAGATCAGGTACTTGTTGACCGGAAACGCTGCGATGAAGGCGACCGCGAGGGCGAAGGCGAGGCTTCCCCAGAAAAGGAGGCTGCCGAGACCCGCGTCCATCGCGCCTGGGGTCGTGACTATGATGAGGTTGTCAACGATCTCCATGACCGTGATCGAGAGCGTGTCGGAGGCGAAGGCCAGCGGTAATACCGCACCGAGCGCCATGCCAGAGCGCAACAGCGGCAACATCGTCAGCCCGTAGCCGAAGAAGAAAGCCAGCACTATCGCAAGCACGATGGTGGCGACGTCGCTCCACCCCAGAGCGGTCCCGATCACTATCCCAAGCACCTCACCAATGGCACATCCAGTCAGACAGTGCAGCGTCGCAGAGAAAGCCGTACGGTTGAGTGAGCTGTTCCAGGTGGCCATAAACATCCTTCCTGTGCGCGTATATCGACATCATTATATACCCCTAGGGGGTATCTGTAAAGCTGGAGATTGAGCGCCTATCCCTTCTGATACCAACGTTTACGCCACTGTTTCATCTGTGAGATCTCTTGCTTCTGCGCGTCTACGATATTGGTTGCCAGCTCCTTTATACTGGGGTTCTTGCTCTCTTTCCTGGCGACTTCAGCCATCTCGATGGCGGCCTTGTGGTGTGGGATCATGTTGTCGATAAACGCTTTGTCGAAGGGATTCTCGTTGGCCAGGGATTGCGAATCCATCATCATTCCCATGCTTTTCATCTGACCCATGCTCATGTGCATCCGGACCCGGGAGGTGCCGAACTCCTCCTGTTTGATGGATTTGAGATCTTTGATCTCGGCCCGCTGCGTGGTGATGATGTCCTCCGCGAGCTGTTCTATATCAAGATGCTCGGCGTTCTTCAGGGCGACGCGCGCCATCTCCACGGCCCCCAGGGTGATGCGGGACCATAGCGTCTATAAAGCGTTCATCAGAGTACTTACCGTTCTTCATCACCATGCCGGATGCTACGTCGCCTAAGCCGTGGTCCATACCCTTCATGCCACCGGTAGATTTCGCGGGCCGAGAATCCTTCTCCTTGCCGGTAAATTTATCCTCAGTTCTGGCGCTCTTGTTGGAGCCTCCCGAGGTACCGCCGCAGGAGGCGAGCAGGATGGCGAGCACCAGCAGGAGAATGGGAGGTCCGAACTTCGCGTAAAGCTTCAAGAGAAGCTCCTCTCTGAAACCTGAAGCCGTGGTTTGCAAAGCGGTTCATCCTCTTTGCAAACTGCTCTAAACTCGCAGGAACCGCTCGACGGCGGCGGTGAGCTCTTCGATCTTCTCGCCTGCGCTCTCGCCCTTCTCGATGGACTCGCGGACGCAGTGTTCGACATGGTCCCTGAGCATGATGGTCGCCACCTTCTCTGAGGCCGAGACGACGCTCCCGATCTGGGTGAGGATGTCCACGCAGTAAGCCTCTTCTTCTACCATGCGCTGTATTCCGCGCACCTGCCCTTCTATCTGCCTGAGACGATTATGGAGCTTCTCCTTGTCTCCCTCTTTGATGTACCCGTGTTCCCTCGTCACAGCTTCCACGGTTTTGTTCCTTGCTTCCTGCATAACTGCCTCCTGATCCAACGCCGCCCGCCGCAACTCGCTCATGACATCCTCGTCACACTGAAGACGATCTCGCGTTTTTCGATGCCGTAGACTGCAAATTGCAGTCTACCATACCCCCCTACCCTATATAGAGACGGGAGTTGCATCTTATCTCCGCCGTGCGCTGCGTTCGATGGTTGGTGTGCGCCTGGGGGTCCGTATACTCGTTTGTGGTGTGAGATCCAGGCATTGGGGAGAGGAGGTACGCTTGCGTTACGGGTTCGTGATCCCCACGGGGGATCCTCGCACCGTCGCGGAGCTCGCCCGCGAGGTCGAAGAGGCGGGTTGGGACGGCTCTTTTTACTGGGACGGCATCTGTGTTGGAGGCATGGAAACGTACGACCCCTGGGTAGTGATGGCTGCGATGGCGATGCGTACGGAGAGAGTGCGGATCGGGGCCGTGTTGACGCCGCCGGCCCGGCGGAGACCGTGGAAGCTCGCCCGCGAGACGGTCTCCCTCGACCATCTCTCCGGCGGTCGTCTGGTTTTGCCGGTAGGACTTGGAGCCCTGGAAGACGGTGGTTTCTCGAAGGTGGGGGAACCGACCGACAGGAAGGTTCGGGCACAGCTTCTCGACGAGAGTCTGGATATCTTGACTGGGTTGTGGAGCGGGAAGCCGTTCTCCTATAGAGGCGAGCACTACCGGCTCGAGGAGATGACCTTTTTGCCGCCTCCTGTCCAGAGACCGCGCATCCCTGTATGGGTGGTCGGAGCGTGGCCGATCAGGAAGTCGATGGAGCGGGCGCTACGCTACGACGGGGTGCTTGCGGCCGCGGCTGGCGCAGGTCCTGCATCGCCGGGCGTTACGCCCGAGACCATCCGCGAGATCAAGCAGTACGTCGGGGAGAACAGAGAAGAGGACGGTGCCTTCGATATCGTATGGGAGGGCCAGACGCCCGGTGAAGACCCGGTGCGGGCGGCCGCCATGGTGCGTCCTTACGCGGAGGCAGGAGCCACCTGGTGGATCGAGTCACCCTGGACGCCTCCCAACGAGCCAGACGACCTCCGCCGCCGCATAGAACAAGGTCCTCCGAGCGCCGACTAACGACAAAAAAGGTGATCGCTGAAAGCGGAAGCCGAAAGCTGGAGCGTGCTGACTGCTGATCGCTGCCAGGTTCGCGGTTGCCCGCGAACCTGGCTCACCTGCGGGCATCTTTGAGGATCTCGAAGACCTCTTCGATCAGGGCCTCGCGTTTGTCGGGGGGTAGGTCGCGGGGATGGATGGTTTGTTTGTCTGACTGGAGGTTGCGCAGGCTCGCCTCTTCGGCTAGATACTGGTCTATAAGGCGGACTATGGCGTCAACCTTCTCACGGGGAAGTCCGTCGCCGCCGCGGGTCAGTCTGCTCCACATGTCGAACGTCCCTTTCGTGAAGGTGGGCGGTGTCGCGGCAGATTATACCGTCGGGGCACTTTCAAGCCTGCCTGGAGGCTGTGCGGCGTGGAAAAGCACGGTCTTCCGAGGGTATGAAACCCCTTCCCTGGCACCAGGCGTGGGCCGTTATGTGGATCTCGTGGTCTTCTATCTCGACGACGTTGAAGCTCGATGCGCGTCCGGGACGGATACGGTTCGAGATGGTCCCCGCTGTCGAGATGATCAGACCGTGGGCTCCCCTCTCGATAGTGTAGACGGCGTCTTGGTGGTCGTGTCCGCAGAGGATCAACTCGGTACCGAGGTCGGCGAAGGCGTGGAGGGCTTGCTCCGTGTTGGCAAGACCGTGGCGGCCGGATAGTTCACCCCTTATCGGGTTGTGGTGCATCATCACGATGCGGGCGGCGTCGTGGGCGGCATGCTCGAAGGTCTCCCTCACACGCATCATGTCAGCGTGTCTGACCTGGCCTATAACGCCGAGGTCCCGCAAGCGGCGGGTGATCGAACCCCGCGTGATGCCGTGGGCCGTGTTTACGCCGGCAATGACCACTCCGGGTATCTCCAGAGAAGGACTCAGGTCATCCGAGATGTGTCTGACGTACCTGGAGTACTTGAACCTGTGGGCCTGCTCCCTGAAGAGACCGGCGAGACCGAGGTTGCGGGCCACTGCCCCGAGCCAGCGGATGTCGTGGTTGCCGGGGATGACGGTGCAAGGTGCTATCTCCCCGAGGGAATCCAGGTAGGCGCGGGCGTTCGAAAACTCCCTGTTCGTACAGCGTTGCGTAAGGTCGCCGGAGACGGCCACAGCGTCTGGCTGGATCTCTGCAATATACTCTTTCAGGGCGTCGAGGCGCTCGGCTATCGCGGGACGCCCGAAATGCAGGTCCGAAATATGCACAAGGGTGGTCACGAACAGCGATTCTACCCGAACGCACCCAGGCTCCAAACCCCGCCCTGCCTACCCTCCGAAGATAACCGGCGTAGGAAAGTTGGTCAGGGGTAGGATCTCCGCCTATCGGATGCTCTGCAGGAAATTCCTGAGGGTAGCGTTGAACTTCTCGGGGGTTTCGAGGTTCGACAGGTGGCCGGTCCGGGGAATGGTCACGTGACGGGCGCCTGGTATCTTCGCGGCCATGGCGCCCATGACCTCGGGGGAGGAGATGCTATCCTCCTCCCCGCCGACGACGAGGGTTGGAACGCCAATCTCCCCGAGGAGCGGGGTAGAGTCAGGGCGCTCCCGCATGGCGCCGAGGTCGGCGACGACGCCATCGGGGGAGTTCTCGAAGATCATGGACTGCACGTTCTCCACAAGCTCCTCGTCATTCTGAAGGGTGTAAGGGGTGAGAAGGCG
>DASQWQ010000108.1:0-2186 GCA_035640175.1 Rubrobacter sp.
TCACGAGCGTCTCCACCTCTGCCCTCAGGTCCTCCCCAAGCTCGGTCTTCTCGCTCATCGGCTGACTCCTTCTCGGTAGCGAAACGTCCTCCGGCAATGATAACGCCGCCATGTTGATTCGTCCGGGGTGGCCCCTACCCGTAGACCCGTCCGATTCGCATCCCGGCGATCTCGTCAAGCTGTTACTACAACGTTACGGTTTGCCGCTATGAGGGGTGCATGCAAAACGTGAGAAAACACCGCTCAAGTGCACGAGAAAATCCCCCGTGCTAGACTGCGCGCACTTCCGAGTAGAAAGGGGAAAAGGGAGCAAAACCGCCGGATACAGCGGTAGAACGCTACGCATGTAATCTCGTTGACAGCGACCGGGGGATGGCCGGAGGAACGTTGACTTAGGGCAGGTTGGACGGACGCGAAGTTTGTTTTGGGGAAAGGAGAGAGGGTTGCGTAGGATCCAGATGACGGTAGACGGGCGCGCCCACGTTGCGGAGGTGGAGCCGAGGCTCCTGTTGCTCCATCACCTCAGGGAGAACCTAGGGATAGGGGGCGTGCATACGGGATGCAACACCACAAGTTGCGGGGCTTGCACGGTCCACATCGACGGTGAGTCGGTCAAGTCTTGTACGGTCCTGGCGGTACAGGCGGACGGGCACGAGGTCACAACGGTCCGGGGTATCATGGACAATGGGCTCTGGCACCCGATGCAGCAGGCTTTTCACGAGGCGCACGGGCTCCAGTGCGGGTACTGCACGCCCGGCATGATCATGGCCTCCATAAGCCTCCTCAAAGAGAAGCCAAACGCATCGGAGGAGGAGATCCGGGAGGGCCTCGAAGGCAACCTCTGCCGCTGCACGGGCTACGAGAACATCGTGAAGGCCGTCCAGCTCGTGCAGCAGCACTCGAACGGGCAGTCCACGGCACAGCCGACCGCGGCTTCCTAGAGGAGGAGCGCAAGTGACCGAAGCACCGGAGAAGTTCGTCGGAGGCGGCGTACCGCGCAAGGAAGACCCGGCCCTGGTAACGGGGCGGGCCAACTGGACCGACAACATCAAGTTGCCTGGGATGCTCCACGCGACCATGCTCAGGAGCCCCTACGCCCACGCGAAGATCACCAGCATAGACGCCTCAGCGGCCAAAGAACAGCCTGGTGTCATCGAGGTCTTCACGGGCGAAGACCTCGCGGCCGAGTACCACAAGAACCCGCAGGCGAACCCCGCCGCCGTCACCGGCTACGACCTGAGCATGCATGAGCGCTCGCAGGGGGAGACCAGCGTCACCGACACCGCCGACAACACGGACGGGCAGCCAGTGGACGAGAAGACGCGGACCTTCGTGGCCTGGATCGTCCACGACGACCTCAAGGTCCCACACCACGACCCCGTCGCGCGCGACGAGGTCAACTTCGCCGGGGACATAGTCGCTGTCGTGGTCGCGACCGACCGCTACAAAGCCCAAGACGCCTTGGAATTCATCGAGGTGGATTACGAGCCCCTCGACGTTGTGACGGACCTCGAAGAGGCAGTGGCGAGCGGCTCGCCTTTGGTCCACGAAGAATTCGGGACTAACGAAGCGTACACCTGGGATCTCGCCACCGGGGACGTGGACGAGGCCTTCAGGGAGGCGGACGTGACTGTGAAGGGCCGGTATTTGCAGCCGCGCCTGATCCCTAACGCCATAGAGACGCGGGGCGTGGTCGCGAACCCCGATCCCGTACATGGTGGGTTCACGGTGTACACCTCGACGCAGGTGCCCCACATCGCCAAGGCCGTGCTCTCCGAGTACTGCGGTGTACCCGAGCAGCGCCTCAGGATAGTGGCACCGGACGTAGGCGGGGGCTTTGGCTCCAAGCTCAACGTCTACTCGGAAGAGGTCATCGCCATCATCCTGGCGCGAAAGCTCGGCGTCCCGATCAAGTGGATTGAGGATCGCTCCGAGAACTATCTGGCGACCATCCACGGCCGCGGTCAGGTTCAGGACATCGAGGTGGCAGCCGACTCCCAGGGCAAGATCCTCGGCATGAAGGTCAAGCTTCTCGCCGACATGGGCGCGTACCTCCAGATCAATACCCCCGGCATCCCGCTGCTCGGCGCCTTTATGTACCCGGGCATCTACACCTTCGAGAACTACAGCTTTTCGTGCACCGGTGTCTTCACCAACAAGACCCCGACCGACGCCTACCGCGGCGC
>DASQWQ010000109.1:0-3160 GCA_035640175.1 Rubrobacter sp.
TGCCCAAAAGACCGTAAGAAAGCGAGGGCCATCCTGATGAGATCCCGCCAGAAATAGGAGACGACGGCGACGAGGGTGCCCATGTGCAACGCCACGTCGAAGGAGAGCCCGAATCGGTCTTGGTCGAGGCCGAGAAAATACTGCCCGAGCAGGAGATGTCCCGAGCTGGAGACGGGCAGGAACTCCGTAAGGCCCTGCACCATCCCGAGGATTACAGCTTCGATAAGCTCGAGCAAACGCCCTCCAATTCAGCATGTCAGCAAGTCAGCACGCAGCCCGGCTTCGCCTCCACTTGTCAACATTTCAGCTTATTAGGTCACGTGCTCCGAGAACACTCTCAATGAGCAGGTGCTCCTCTGGCATTCTCTCAAGCGCACGAGCGTTTCACCACACTACACTTAGCTGATCGGCTGAAATGCTGACTAGCCGTCCGGCGAAGCCGGGCTGCGTGCTGACAAGCGGAGGCCGAAGGCCGGAGCGTGCTGACTTGCTGACAAGCTAATCGCGGCTGAGTCTTGCAAGGGTGCGGGTATCCTTGAGGGTGATGCGGCCGGAATCGATCTCGATCACGTCGCGGTTACGCATCTCGTTGAGGACCTTGGTGACCGACTCCCTGGTGGAGGCGATCATGGCGGCGAGGTCCTGGTGGGTTAGGCGAAGGTCTATAGTTACGAGGTCGTCCCTACTCTGGCCGAACTTGTGTGCCAGCAACGGCAGCAGATTTGCGAGCCGCACTTCGGTCTCGCGGGGCAACAGGCACTTGACAAGCTCCTCGTACTGCACGAGACGCAACTCCAGAAGGGTCATCAGCTTGAAGGCAGCCCGCGGTTCCTGACGGACGGCGCGTTCGACGAAGATCTTGGGGACTTTGGTCACCCTGCACTCCGTAACGGCCTCGGCGTAAGCGCGTTGCCTGGTCTCCCCGGCGAAGGCCAGATGGCCGAAGATATCCCAGGGCTTGAGCAGGCGTAACGTCGCTTCCTTGCTGCCCGAGTAGGGCCTGAACAGCTTCAACACGCCCGAGGTCAGCACATAGAGGGCGTCACCGTACTCGCCCTGGTTGTAGATGGCGTCCCCTGGTCCATAGACCCTGTCGGCCGTGGCGATGCCCATCTCACCGAGAATCTGTAAGAGCGACCGGCACTCCTGCTCCTGCAGCTTCGTGTACTCGGTCAGGGAAATATCAACAGCCACGTGCATCCCCTCCCTGAAATTCCGTCCCGAGACCACACCGATGCTCACGAACCTCGGGGCTGAGCGTGCTACACATTGCTACATTGTACATTACGCGCGGGCGAACACGAGTGCATTCCGCAGGACGTGCCTTGCGAATTCGGTTAGAATGGCGCGGAGGTTCGTATTCGAGAGAGGAGACAAGGTGCGGGAGCGGCTGGCGTTCGGGATCCTGATCCTGCTACTGATCTGCCTGTTCGCCTTTACCTTCGCTATCCTCGGAAAGGGTGAGTACGAACCGACCGGGGAGGAGCCGCACCAGGTCTCTCAGAGCCTGGCCTGATCCTCAACCCGTGCCTGATGCCTCCGGAGAACGCTCGACCGCGACCCGGTAGGAAGTCATCCTGGGGTGGCCCGTCAGTAGTCCGCCCGCTCCACTGCGCCCGTGCGCTTTGGCGAACGCATCGCTGTGAACCCACGCCTCGAAGGATTCCCGATCCCGCCAGCGCGTAACGACGAGCACCTCGTCCTCAGCATCAGACTTGAGGACCTCCATGGAGACGAACCCTGGGAACCCTTGTACGTGGCCGCGGCTTTCGGCGAATCGGTCCACGATCTCATCGGCGGCTCCTTCTTTGACGGGCAGGCTGTTGAAGATCGCGATCACAGTTACCTCCGGACTACCTAGCGGGCTACCACGATGCCGCTGCCGCCGACGCGTTTGGCCATCTTGAGCGCCTTGAGGGTCTCCCCCGTCAACTCCCCCGGGCCTGTTCCGTGTGCCGGATACTCGGCGACACCGACGTCCACTTCGAAGTCGGCCATGCCCTCTGCCAGGCGCCTGAGCACCCGCTCCGCCAACCGGTAGCCACCTTCACCGCTCTCGCCGGGCAGGATCACGCAGACCTCGTCGTCCCCGAAGCGGGCGAAGACGGACCCCTGCGGCGAGGACTCCTGTACGGCCTCAGCGAGCGTGCGCAGCACCTTCCTGGCGCGCTTGACCTTCCCTGCCGCGACGGTCTCGGTAAAGTCGGCGACGTCGAAGACAGCCACGGAGAACCGGTCGTACGAATCGATTGCCCGTGGCAGAAGCAGCCGGTTGAGCTGATCTCTGTCAGGAAGCCCGGTCACCAGGTCGGTGGCGGCGGCCTGCCCGAGAGCCTGCTCCATCTCGCGCCGCACTATCGCCTCGAAGGCCTCCAGTCCGGTCTCGGTCAGCCAGTCCGAAGCTTGCATCAGCTTAGCGAAAAACCCTGAGACCTCTCCCCCATCGAGCCCGCCGAGGTCGACACCCGCCTCGACCGAGCGCCAGATGCATCGCCGCAGGACGCTGAAATCCTCTATGACCCCGACCGCGTCCCTGCCCAGATCGTGCTGGTGCTCGGCGATCCTGTGGACCATAGCCCTGGTCGCGCCACCCCGGCTGAAGGTCTCGACCGTCTCCGTACTGCGCAAAAAGCCGACGAACACCGAGACCAACTCCTCCATACCGGCGAGCATGGGGTCATAGACCACGTCCTCGTTGTCTCCTCGCCTGCGCGCCTGCCAGCAGGCCACAATGTTGGCAATGTCCTCGTTTATGCGGTCCGGGATGCGGGAGGCATTCTCCATGAGCCCAAGTATAACCGCGCCCGCCGTAAGGTACCGCAACGCGGCGGCGAGGCGGGTCCCATGCAACTATTTCGCGTCGACATACGTATGTATCTGTGCAGTGACAAGTGGTGATGAGACCCGGTGAGGAGGGAGACCTCGGAGAGGTTTAGGAAATTAAACCTCGCGGTAAGACCAATAGTAGTTTCTAAAACTGATTTCCGGTAAGATGGGTGTGTAGTGAGGAGGGTATTTTGAAAGCCAATTTCGAGAAGCGGAAGGAAATCCAGAAGATCGAGCGGGAATCGGAGACCCCCGAGCTCCTCGCCAAGTACCTCGCGCACATCGGGCAGGGCAATCTCCTGACGCACAGGGAGGAGATAGATCTCAGCCTGAG
>DASQWQ010000110.1:0-7734 GCA_035640175.1 Rubrobacter sp.
CATCGCGAGGATCTCTCCTGTCTTGGGATTCAAGGCGACCACGGCGCCCCTGCCGGTGGAGCTCGCTGAGAGCTCCTGGTAGGCGAGCTTCTGGAGTTCCGGGTCAAGGGTGAGGACCACGTTGTTGCCGGGTTGCGGACCCCCCGTGGCACGGTTGATCAGGTCGTCCAGTGTCTCCGGTTCTCCTGCTACGCTGGAGAGGTCGGAATTGTTGCCGATCTCTATACCTGTCGCCCCGTAGCGGGTGCTCCAGTAGCCGACCACGCTCGCGAACGGCTCGCCAAGAGGATAGACGCGGTCGTAGACGGGGCCGGTCGGGGTGCCGCGCTTGACGCTCTTCGCCAGCACGGTCTCACCGTCGCCGGCCAGGATCAAACCCCGCGGCGAGGAGACGCTGCGCTGGGTCTGAAACCCGTTCTCGGGGTTGTTGGCCAGCGCCTCCCTGGAGTAGACCTGCCAGTATACGAGCATCACTACGAGCCCGACGAACCCTGCCACGAACAGGTAGAAGGTACGCCTGAGGTGGGTATTCATGGAGCCCCCCACGGATCATCCTTGTACGCAAGCCCCTCAACCTCGCGTCGTCCCGCCCTCTCCGAGACGAGCAGGAGGAGGCCCGTAAGTATGAAGTTGCCGACGACGGAGGAGCCGCCATAGGAGACGAAGGGCAGCGTGATCCCAGTGAGCGGTATGGCCTTGGTGACCCCGCCTACGATAATGAGGGTCTGGAGGGCGAACATCGCCGTGAGCCCGTAGGCCAGGAGCTTGGATGCGTCATCTTCTGCGAGCAGGGCTATCTTGGTCCCCCTGTAGATGAAGGCCAGGAAGGCGAGCAAGACCGCCGTCGCCCCCAGCAGGCCGAGCTCGCTGGCAATCGCGGAGAAGACGAAGTCCGTCTCGACCTCAGGGATGGTCTGGGCGAAGCCTGCCCCCAGACCCGTACCGAGCAGTCCGCCGTCCGCGATGTTGAAGATGCTCTGGAGGATCTGGAAACCCGTCCCGTCAGGGTCTCTCCACGGGTCCAGCCAGCTCTGCACCCGCAACTGAACGTGGTCGAAGAGGAGGAAGGTCACAAAGGAGCCTAAAGAGAAGAGAACTCCCCCGAGCAGCACGTAGGCGGTGCGGCCCGTCGCAGCGTAGAGCATCAGCAGAGGAACGGCGAAAAAGAGCAGACTCGACCCGAGGTCCTTCTCGAAGACGAGGAGGCCGAAGGAGGCGGCCCAGACTAGGGCTACGGGTCCAAAGTACTTTATAGCAGGAAGCTGGATACCGAGGAAGCTGCGGCTCGTCGCCGCCATCACGTCTCGCTTCTCGGCCAGGTACCCGGCGAAGAAGACCACGAGGGCAATGCGGGCGAACTCCGAAGGCTGGAAGTTGACCGGCCCGAGGTCAACCCAGAGCCGCGCCCCGTTGACCGTGTAACCGAGGGGCGTGAACGTCGAGGCGATCAGGAAGACCGCCGCGATGGCGAGCAGGTATTTGTAGTCGAAGATGCGGTCGTAGTTGCGGAAGAACAGCACCAGCAAGAACATGGCACCGCTTCCTATAAGGATCCAGACCGCCTGTGTCAGGGCGAGCTTCTGCGCCCCCTCCACGTTGTATGTCAGGCGGAAAATCATGACGAGCCCGAGCCCCGTCAACAGCGTGACTATCGGCACCAAGAGCACGTCTGAGTGGGGCAGGAGAAGCCTCACCCCGAGGTAGAGCACGAAGAGGGTTCCTGCATAGTACGCCCCGTAGACGAGGGGCGGGCTTGCCGCCTCCTGGACGAAGATGAGGGTCGCGAAACCCAAAGTGGTCACGAGCAGCGCCAGGATCATGGGCGTGAAGGCGCGTTGGGTCACCCTAGCTACCCAAATCCTCGAGGACTCGCTTTGCCTGGTCCCTGGTGTAGAGCTTGTGGTTCTCTATGGGCCTCTGGTAGGGCTCTTTGATCTCCGACTCCGTGAGGCCTGGCCTGCGCCACTCCTGATTGAGCTCAATTCCGAGGGGAGCGTAGGGCAGACCCTGGTAGGCCACCACCTCACCCTCATCGAACTCGAAGAAGTACCTGCTGGACCCCCAGAGGTAGATCGGCGTCAGGGCGGCGACGAGGACCAGGACGATCGCCAACCCCCGCACGAGCTTTCCGAGACCCTTCCAGAAACCACGAGACCGCTTCGGGCGCGCGGCCTTAGTAGACCGCCTGGGACGGGCCCTGGGTGGCGTGCGGGCTTCCGCACCCTGTCCTGAAGGTCCCAGGGCGAGCAGCTCGCTGGTGCCGCCGGAGCGTCTATCGCGCCTCTCTCGTACGTCCGCCGCAGGCTGCTCCTTTACATCAACGACGACGATGGTTATGTTATCGTTGCCGCCGGCGTCCAGGGCGGCGGAGAGCAGGCCGCGCGCCACCCTCTCGGGGTCCTCTGGGGAGTCGGCCAGAATCTCTGAGATCCCTGCTTCCGAGACCATGTCCGAGAGCCCATCAGAACAGAGCAGGATGCGGTCGCCGGCCTCTACGGGCAGTATGGCGGTGTCGACGTCGACCTCCTCGTCCGCCCCGAGGGCACGGGTGATGAGGTTCTTCTGGGGATGCTCCGCTGCCTGATCCCTGGTCAGGTCGCCACTACGCACGAGCTCCGCGACGAGTGAGTGGTCCTCCGTTATGGGGTTCATGTCGCCGCCGCGCATGAGATAGGCCCTCGAATCACCGACGTGCGCTACCTCGGCCACGGGCTCCCTCTGCGTCCCACCGAACCTTATGGCGACCACGGTGGTACCCATCCCCGAGAGCTTCTCGTCGCCGCGGCCAGCGGCCAATATCCTGCGGTTCGCCTCTCCTATGGCCGCTGTGAAAGGTTCGTCCGGCTGGAGATCTTTGAGCACGTCTACGGCGAGGGAGCTCGCGACCTCCCCGGCTTCGAAGCCGCCTATGCCGTCGGCGACGACGAAGAGCGTCTCATCCTTGCCTGCGCCGACGAGCAGGGCGTCCTCGTTGTTCTGGCGAACCTTGCCGGCGTGGGTGACGCCGAATGGCTTCAACTCGAGGAAAGTCACGGTCCTACTCCTCGTACCTGAAGGTGGTCGAGCCTATCCTGACTGTGTCCCCGTTCCTCAAGGGTGTGGCGCCCACGGTCTTGTGTCCGTTCACGAAAGTCCCGTTCGTCGAGCCGAGGTCCTCGACGTAGAGCAAACCCCCGTGCCTGGTGAGGTGGGCGTGGCGTCCCGAGGCGTAGTCGTCGCTCCTCAGGACGATGGTGCTGCCAGACGAGCGCCCCATGCTGGTCTCGCCGTCCCCGAGCTCGAACCGCGTCTCGGGGGCGAGGATCTCCGAATCCTCGACCACCAGCTCAGGAACCCCCGAGGGGGAGCCCCGGCGGGCGTACCTTCCGCGTCGGTTGTGGCCCTGGCCTGGCACGTAGGGCTCATCGTCCGGTATCTTCCGCAGGTCCCCGATGCTCCGGCTCATTACGGCGTAGATAAAGGCGAAGAGCAGGAGCAAGATCAGAGCCTTCGCCGCAAGCAGCGGCACTTGGAGCTCGAGCATCCCCTAATGTCTCCCGCCGGACTCCTCGCCCGGAGAGTCTATGCGGCGGATGAAGCGGGCCGTACTCTGGCCGAAGGTCAACTCGTCGCCACCTTCGATCCTTTCGCGGTCTATAGGGGCGCCGTCTAGCAGGGTGCCGTTCGTAGAACCAAGATCCTCCACGACAAAGCCGTTGTCGGCGCGTGAGATCCTGGCGTGCTTTCTCGACACATTCGGGTCGTTTATTACGATGTCGTTCTCCTGCGAGCGGCCTACGCTCCACGGGCCGCGTCCTTCCAATTGGTGCTTCTCATCCCCGAGAACGACCTCGACGATCTCCTGCGCCAGACCATGGCGCCTGGCCTCGTCGGCGGATATCGTGGCGGTGCCCTGGTCCATCTCCCCGCCGGTCGACTCCTCGGTGCGGAAGATACGAGTCTGGCCCGAGGTGTCCTGCGGGGCACCCTTCTCGCGGGGACCGTCGCCGCCTGTCAGCTTGGCGGTGACGCCGAACTCACCGAAGCGGAGTGTGTCTTCGGTCTCGAAGCGTATCCTTGGGGGAGTCATAAGATGGTAGTTCTTGTTCTCCGCGTGGGTCGAAGCGTACTGGATCAGCTCGTCCTTCAAAGACGCCTGGTAGGCCCTGATGGACTCCGTGTCCTCTTTGGAGAGGTGCACCGTGAAGTCGTTTGGGGCGTAGGTGCGCGAGATTGAAACCATCCTGCCTTCGTCCATCTGCTTGGTGAGGCCCTTGGCGATCTCTACGGGGTGGATCTGCCGCCTGAACGCCCTTCCAAAGACGCCCTCTACCAGCGATTCCATCCGCTTTTCAATGTGTTTGAGAAAACCCAAAGAAACCTACCCTCTCACCCTCGATGCGAGGTACCTGAGCACCCCGTATATTATAGCCGCGAGACCGAGCGAAATCATATCCAGGGCGAGCGTGCCGGGAGGAGCATTCGGGGAGACGAGTAGCGCGTACCCCAGGCCTCCCCCGACTACCGCGACCGCGAGGCCAATGACCCACTTCCCGGCCCACTCAGCGAGCGAGACCGCCCCCGCCATCGCCGCCCATAACAGGAAGAGTAGCGGGAGCTGGGGATAAAACTGCAAGATGGCCTGAGACCAAGCTAGCAGGTCGCCTACCCCTAACGTCGTCGGCACGGCGTCGAGCCTCACTCCCGAGTAGGGGAGCTCGGCATAGGGGTTGCCGTTGGCGAAGAAGCCGTTGCGCACCGTGAGGTCGTAGCAGATCAAGGTAAAGGCCCCGGCCGCCGCAGAGAGGCACGCGCCTAGAGGACGCATGAGCGCGCCGAAGAGCAGCGGCAGTCCGGCTACCAGGGTGGTCCCCAGGAGCGTCCCTAGCCCGAGGAGCAGGGCCAGCGGCACCGCTAGCGCGGGCCCTAGCGGTAGCCTTCTCACGTCAACGTTGGCCGAACCTGCGCCCATCACCCAGACGCCCCCGAGGAGTGGCGCGAGGGCCGCGAACCCGAGGCCCGCCCCGCTCCTTATGAGCAACACGGCGAGCGCCACGATGACCCCGAGGGCGCCGAGGCGAGGAAGGAGGTAGGCAAGGACGCCGAGTCCGGCGGCGATCCCCACCGCCTGCGCACCGTCCAGCATCCGGGCCGCGAGGAGGTATCCAAGCCAGCCCGCGGCCACGCCGTTGATGATGCGCAGCGCCCCGTCTTTGAAGCCGTCGGAGAGGCTACCGGGCGCCTTGCGTCTCGCGGGCGAGATGCTGCCGGCGGGGGCCTTCCGGCCCGTGAGTAGCTTGACGGCGGCCCACGCGCTCTGCGGGCGGTGGGCCGGGTTGGGCGAGGTGGCGCGGTCGACGAACTCTTTGAGGCGTGGGGTCGGCTCGTAGGGCTGGCTCGCGAGCAGGGTACGGGCCGTAGCGCCCACGGCGTAGATGTCCGTGAGCGCGGTCGGGTCGGCGCCGTCCAGGATCTCCGGCGCGATGTAGCCAGGCGTGCCCACGGCGAAGCCGACGCGCGTAAGGCGCGTGTCCCCTGCCCTGAACGCGACCCCGAAGTCCGTCAGCTTTACCCGCCCACGGGCGTCCACGAGCGCGTTCTGCGGCTTTATGTCGCGGTGGATAATGCCCTGCCCGTGGGCGTAGACCAGGGCTTCGAGGATCTGAGCCAACGAGTCCACGATCTCGTCTACGCGGTACCCTTTGGCCGCCTCGTCGAGCGGCATCCCCCGCACGTACTCCGTTACGAGGTAGATCTCATGGTCACCCGGGATGACCTCGAGGGTCTCTACTATGTTCTTGTGCCTGAGTCCTTCGGCGATCTGGCCCTCGCGCAGGGCGCGCGAGCGCTCGCCGGCACTGTAAACGGGGATGACCTTGACGGCCACGTCTTTGCCCCTGAGGTAGCCCTTGAGAGAACGGGCCCGCCACACAGTCGCGAAGCCGCCGCGCCCGACCATCTCGGCCAGCGCATAGCGTCCCTGTCCTTCGATGTAGCGCGTCTCTGTCAAGACCTCAGGCTATTGTATATGTCAGCTTGTCAGCTTGTCAGCATTTCGGCTTGTTAGCCTCGTTCGCCCGGGAGCCTCGCTTCGTCGCGCGGATGACGCCCGTAGAACGGCTGAACTGCCAACCGGCGCGAAGCGGCGTGCTGAAATGCTGACAAGCTGATTCCTGGTACAATCCCCCACAGTTCAGGACGTCTCCCGGAGAGGGCCTGCGGGCGAGTGGCGGAATTGGTAGACGCGCTAGGTTCAGGGTCTAGTGGCCGAGAGGCCGTGGGGGTTCGAGTCCCCCCTCGCCCACGACGTGTTCTTGGGGGATTCGTATAGAGCGTAGATCTCACAGGCCCGCCCTCGACTCTCGCCGTCCGAGGCCGTCGGGTCGTCCCCGGAGACCCCGCAGCGGTCCGAAAGAGCGCCGCCAGAGGACGCTTCCTGCTTGGCTCACCCTCCTCGGCTCCATCCTCCTCCTAGTTGTGGTCTTCGGGTTTATCTTCTTCGTCGCCCGCGGCTGCGTGGCAACCCAGCAGTCGACCCAGGTCCGCAAGTACGTCACGAGCGCGGACAGCTTCTTGAGCGACTCCTCCAACGCGGGCAGAGGGGAGCTCCAACGCAGCCTGGGCAACGCTGGAGGGAACCCTGCCAAACTGGACAACGAGGTGCTCACCCAGGTGGCCAACCGTACCGAACAGCAATACGTACAGGCCCTGAGGCAGGAGGAGATACCTCCAGAGTTCGAGGACGCCCACCACTTCGTCGTCACAGCGCTAGGCATAAGAGCCCAGGCTACAGACAAGCTCGTGCAGGCGGCTTCTGGGGATGCGAGCGGGTTTGCCGGGGAGCTCGCGACGGCCGTCGAGGACTACAGGACGAGCGACAGCATCGTCACGAACTACTACATCCCGGCCGTCAAGCATTCCCTGGAGACTGCGGGCCAGACAAGCGACCAGACCTACCTCGAAGAACCGCAATCCTTTATGGATTACGGGGCGCTCAGTTTCGACACGCCCCCCGGATCGGACACCGCAAGGAGCGATCCTAACGCCCTGCACGGGGTGCGGGTAACGGCTGTCAGGGTCGCGGAGAAGCCACTGAACTCGGACGGAAACGTTGTCCTGACAGGGGCGGACGAGCCGATCTTCGCCGTTACCGTCGGGAACGACGGTGAGGTGCCCGAGACGGGAGTCGAGGTCGAGGTCGTCCTCAACACGAGAGCCGAGCGCCAGTCCGAGAGCAAGACCATAGCGCGCCTCGAACCCAAGAAGATGACGGTGGTCGAGGTCGGCGGCTTTATACCCGGCGAGCTCGACGAGACCGCCAAGGTCACCGTCGAGGCCGGGCCTGTCGAGTACGAGAAACGTACGGCCAACAATGCGCTCACGGGGAGGGTGACGTTTGGGATCTAGGGAGACTGCATGGTAACGGCAATAGTGCTCGTCAGGACGGAGCGGGAGCGCATCCAGGAAGCCGCCCAGGCCATGCTCGCAATAGTTGGCGTAACCGAGGCTTACTCGGTCACAGGTCCCTACGACCTCGTCGTCATGGTCCGCATCCCCGACTTCGAGAGCCTCGCGGACATCGTCCCCGAGAAGCTAGCCCAGGTCCCCGGCGTGGCCCGCACCGAGACCATGGTCGCCTTCCGCGCCTACTCGAACTATGATCTCGACCGTGCCTGGAGCCTGGGGTTTGAATAGCATTTCAGCCAGTCAGCACGCTTCGGGCCTGCGGCCCTCGCTTGTCAGCATTTCAGCTTG
>DASQWQ010000111.1:0-2575 GCA_035640175.1 Rubrobacter sp.
CTGTACCTGTACGTGGGGATCTTCATGTTGCTGGTTACGGGCTTCGTCGCGACGGTGTTGGTGCTTGCGCGCCTGATCTCCCCGGGACGCCGGTCCAGCACGAAGGCGCAGACATACGAGACTGGCGAAACTACCGTCACCGACCCGTGGCGGCCTTTCCCCGTGCGATACTATGTGTTCGCGCTCTTGTTCTTGATCTTCGACGTTGAGGCGGCCTTTTTGTATCCATGGGCCGTCATCTACCGGGACCTCGGCGTCTACGGGTTCGTCGAGATGGTTATCTTCGTCTCTATCCTGGCGGTAGGACTCATCTACGCCTGGAAGAAGGGAGCCCTCAAATGGGTGTAATGCAGCAGTTTAACGAGCCTAACATGATAACGACGAGCACGGACAAACTCTTTAACTGGGCCCGCAAGAACTCGCTGTGGCCGCTGCAGTTCGGCCTAGCGTGCTGCGCCATAGAGATGATGTCTACCGGCATGGCCCACAACGACCTCGACCGCTTCGGCGCCGGCTTCTTCACGGCCTCCCCGCGGCAGGCCGACGTCATGATCGTCTCCGGCACCGTCTCGACCAAGATGGCCGAGCGGATGACGAGGCTCTACGAGCAGATGCCGGAGCCCAAGTGGGTGATAGCGATGGGGGCCTGCGCCATCTCTGGCGGCCCGTTCCTAGACGGATACTCCGTGCTTATGGGCGCGGACAGGGTAATACCCGTAGACGTGTACGTGCCGGGCTGTCCGCCACGGCCGGAGGCTTTGATCTTCGGCATCATGACGCTCCAGAAGAAGATAGAGCGCGACCAGCAGGTCGGCTACGAGAGGCCACGCCCTGCTCTCGTTGACGACGACGGCACCGTCATGGAGTACCTCCCTGAGCGGGAGTACACGCAGATAAGCGAGGGCAAGGCGCCGCGTTTGGCGGGTATAAGGCCCCTCAAGCGAACCTACGTCTTCGAGCGCAAGGGCATGCCGCCCGCCTCCCAGACGGACGTCGGTTGGATCCCGGCCGAGGTCAAGAAGAAGCTAAAGGAAGAGGCCAAGGCCAAGAAAGCCGCCGAGGCTGAGGGCGCGGATGGCCAGGCCGAGACGGCCACCGTGGATGCCGACGTTCAGAAGAACGGTTCTCCCGAGGAACCGGCCGACCCGAAGGGGAGCGCCTAGATGGTCGTGACGCTACCGGAGGGAGATCTGGAAACCCGCCTCTCGCGGTACCTCGATGGCTTCAACAACCGGCACGGTCCTGAGGATTCGTCGGTAGAGGGTAATGTGGTCCTGGTGGTCGCGAAGCCGGTCGACGTGCCGGCCGTACTGGTGACAGCGCGCGAGACCCTGGGCATCCTGCACCTTTCGTTCATCACCGTGGTGGACCGTCAGGGCTCCTTCGAGTTGACCTACGAGCTCCTCGATCTGCGCGGTGGGCAGGTGAGGGTCAAGACGACCATCGAGGGGGAGGAGCCGGTCATAGACACGGTGACGGGCATCTATCCGACGGCCAACTGGCACGAGCGGGAGGCCTACGACATGTTCGGCGTCGCCTTTAGGGGACACCCCGACCTCAGGCGGTTGTACATGTGGCAGGACCACTTCGATCACCATCCGCTGCTAAAGAGCTTCGAGATCAGCACGAAGCGTACCTTCGAGGGGTTGAGGTAAGCATGCTTAGCGAGGAGCACAGGACGGAAGGGACGGCCCTGACCGAGCCGGCGAGCGGCCGACTCGTCAACCCCGACGTGCGGGACGAGTTCGGGCTGGAGACAATCGACATGAACATGGGGCCCCAGCACCCCGCGATGCACGGTCTGTTGCGGCTCATCCTCGAGCTCGACGGCGAGACGGTCGTCCGGTGCGACCCCGTGATGGGCTATTTGCACCGCAGCAAGGAAAAAATCTCCGAGAATCGCATGTACCCTGCGGTGATCCCGATCACGGACCGCATCGACTACATGAACAACATCGCCATGGAGTACGGGTACTGCCTGGCGGTGGAGAAGCTGATGGACGTGGAGATACCCCCGCGCGCCGACGCCATCCGCGCGCTGATGAACGAGTTCGGCCGCATCATGAGCCACATCCCCTCCATAGGTTTCCTCATGCTAGAGCTCGGGGCGTTCACCCCGATCCTGTACGCCTTCCGCGAGCGGGAGCGCATCCAGTCCCTCTTCGAGGCCGTCACGGGCGCCAGGATGATGTTCCACTACATCCGCATCGGCGGCGTAAAGGCCGACCTACCCGAGGGGATGACGGAGACGATGTGGGGCTACATAGAGGGTCTGGAGCAGCGCTTCGACTCCGACTTCGTGGACCTGATCGAGGGCAACGAGATCTTTATCTCCCGCACGCGCGGCGTCGGGAAGATGAGCCCGGAGAAGGCAGTAGATATGGGCCTCACCGGGGTACCGCTGCGTTGCACCGGGGTCGAGTTCGACGTACGTAAGCACTACCCCTACGGCTGGTACAAGAACCTCGACTTCGATGTGGTCACAGACCAGGCCGGCGACGTCGAGGCCTCCTACCGCTGCAGGATAGGCGAGGTCAGGCAGAGCATCCGCATTATAAAGCAGATACTCGAGAAC
>DASQWQ010000112.1:0-4689 GCA_035640175.1 Rubrobacter sp.
GCGGGAATGCCGGTCATCATGTTTGGAGCATGGGAGTGGGAGTTGCGCTCCCGGGTTCTACTGCGTGGAAGTGATCATGCGGATTTTGGATGAATCTTTACTCCGAGTGTAGGTCTTTGAGGAAGTGCGCCGGGTCAGCGGTGGCCATGGATAGCCACTCTGCGTCCGCGGCGGTCCGCTTCCGGCCAGGCTCCGTTACCTCTTCAGGCGTTGTAAGGTCCGGTCCGTTCCCAAGCCCAACCTGCTGTATGCTACCGTCCGCACTGCGGCCCTGTGGTTCGTCAGGCATGGTCTGCTCCTCTCCTGAAGGGAGCCGGGAACTCCGGCTCCCCTGATACCTGTAACCCGAAACCTACTTCACGAACTGTTCGTTCTCGGTGGAGCCGTGGAGACCTGTGACGGGGCTCTCCGGGCTGTCGAACTGGGCTTCCTCTGTCGAGCCGGTGAGGGCCGTGGTGGACGCGGCGCCGCCTGCGACGATCTGGGCGACCTCGTCGAAGTAGCCCGCGCCGACCTCGCGCTGGTGCTTGGTGGCGGTGTAGCCGTGCTCCTCGGCGGCGAACTCGGCCTGCTGCAGCTCGGAGTAGGCGTCCATACCCCGCTCCCTGTAGTTGCGGGCGAGATCGAACATAGAGTAGTTCAGGGCGTGGAAGCCGGCGAGGGTGACGAACTGGAAGCGGTAGCCCATGCCCCCCAACTCCTCCTGGAAACGTGAGATCTCCTCTTCGGAGAGCTTCTTCTTCCAGTTGAAGGAGGGTGAGCAGTTGTACGCGAGCAGCTTGCCGGGGAACTTCTCGTGGATGGCCTCGGCGAAGCGCTGCGCCTGCTCGAGGTTAGGCTCTGAGGTCTCGCACCACACCACGTCAGCATACGGCGCGTAGGAGAGGCCGCGGGAAATGGCCTGATCCAAGCCCGCATCGACCCCGTAGAAGCCCTCCATCGTCCGCTCACCCGTGAGGAAGTCGTGGTCGGACGGGTCCACGTCGCTGGTAATGAGACTGGCCGCGTCCGCGTCGGTCCTTGCGATGATGACGGTCGGAATGCCCATGACGTCGGCCGCGAGCCTGGCGGAGACGAGGTTCCTGACGGCCTGGGAAGTGGGAATCAGAACCTTGCCGCCCATGTGCCCGCACTTCTTCTCGGAGGCGAGCTGGTCCTCGAAGTGGACTCCTGCGGCGCCGGCTTCGATCATGGCCTTCATCAACTCGAAGACGTTGAGCGCGCCACCGAAACCGGCCTCGGCATCAGCGACTACCGGAGCGAACCAATGGACCCCGTTCCTGCCCTCGGCGTGGTGGATCTGGTCGGCCCGCTGCAACGCCTGGTTGATCCTCCTGACGACGTGCGGCACGCTGTTTGCAGGATACAAACTCTGATCCGGATACATGTGCCCGGCCAGGTTGGCATCGGCGGCCACCTGCCACCCAGAGAGGTAGATCGCCTCCAGCCCGGCCTTGACCTGCTGCACAGCCTGATTGCCCGTCAAAGCCCCGAGAGCCCGCACGAACGGACGCTCGTTCATCAAGCTCCAGAGCCTCTCAGCGCCCATCCGCGCGAGCGTGTGCTCGATCCTGATCGAACCCCGCAGCCGCGCCACATCATCAGCCGTGTAAGGACGCTCGATCCCCTCCCAACGCTCGCCCTCCCACTCCCTGGCTATCCGGCTCGTCCCGTTCTTCTCGCGCTCCACTACTCCCTCCTTCACTCCTCGATACCGTGCCGATACACTGCATTCTGCACTTATATGCTCACATATGTGCTAACCGGGCGCAACGAGCGCCCTCTTTCGTGTTATGGGGTATGGGTACGGGGCCAACGCTCCTTGGCAGGGCGACTGGGGCACCGGTCCTCGGGGTTTGCATGATGGTTGGGATGGGTGCTCCTCTCTAGTCTAGGTACTCGTAACCTGGGAGCGTAAGGAACTCGACGAACTCGTCGTCGGTCGAGATACGGGCGAAGAGTTCGGCGGCCGTACCGAACTCGTCCTGTTCCCAGCGTTCGGGGCCGACGATGTCAGTCTTGATCTTCTCCAGTTCCTCGGCGAGGGTTTCGTTGAAGAGGTCTTCCGTCACCTCGGTGCCGTCCTCGAGGATACCTCTCTCGTGGTGGATCCACTGCCACACCTGGGCGCGGCTGATCTCCGCGGTCGCCGCGTCCTCCATCAGGTTGAAGACGGGAACGGCGCCGCGTCCCGCGAGCCAGGCCGCGATGTACTGCACGCCTACAGAGATGTTGTTGCGGAAGCCGTCCATGGTGATTTTGCCTTCGGGCTTCTCCAGAAGGTCCGCCGCGGAGGGGCTTACGTCAGGTATCCTGTCGAGCTGGTTGGGCTGCGGCATGTACTCGTCGAAGGCCTTTTTGGCGAGAGAGACCATTCCAGGGTGGGCGACCCAGGTCCCGTCGTGGCCGTCCTGTGCCTCGCGCTCCTTGTCCTCGCGCACCTTGTTGTTGGCGAACTCCGTCCATTCTGGGTCGTCGCTGCGTGGGATCTGGGCCGCCATTCCCCCCATCGCGTGCGCGCAGCGCTGGTGGCAGGTCTTGATGGTGAGCAACGAGTAAGCGCGCATGAACGGGACGGTCATGGTCACCGAGTTGCGGTCGGGGAGGAGCATATCTTGTTCGCGGAACTTCTTGATGTAGGAGAAGATATAGTCCCACCGGCCGCAGTTGAGGCCAGCGGAGTGCTCGCGAAGCTCGTAGAGGATCTCGTGCATCTCGAAAGTCGCGAGGATGGTCTCGATCAAGACCGTAGCCTTGATGGTGCCCCTCGGTATGCCGAGCTCGTCCTGGGCCAACTCGAAGACGTCGTTCCAGAGCCTCGCCTCGAGGTGGCTCTCCATCTTCGGCAGGTAGAAGTAAGGTCCTGAACCATTATCCAGTAGCGTCTGCGCGTTGTGGAAGAAGTAAAGGCCGAAGTCGAAGAGGCCGCCGGGGACCTGTTCCCCGTCAACGAGCATGTGCTTCTCGAAGAGGTGCCATCCGCGTGGCCTCGCCAGGATCACGGCCACGTCTTCGTCCAGCTCGTAGTGCTTGCCCGTCTTTGGGTCGTCGAAGGCGATGGTGCGTTCGATCGCCTCTTTCATATTGAGCTGGCTCTCCAACATGTTGTGCCAGGTCGGGCAGTTGGCGTCCTCGAAGTCTGCCATCCAGCAGCTCGCCCCCGAGTTCAGAGCGTTGATCGTCATCTTTCGGTCGGGTGGCCCCGTCAGTTCCACACGCCGGTCCTGAAGATCGTCGGGGATGGAGGCTATCCTCCAGTCGCCCTCCCGGATCTCCCTAGTCTCGGGAAGAAAATCCGGCATCTCGCCGGCGCTGATCCTCTCCTGCCGCTCGGCCCGCTTGGCGAGGAGTTCTTCCACCCGCCCCCTGTACTCCCGCGAGAGCTTCGCCACGAAAGCGACCGCCTCGGGCGTGAGTATCCCGGCGAACTCGTCGGGGATCTCGGCCGTGAACTCTATCCCCTCCGCGTAGGCGCGCGTCTTATCCGTCATGACCGCCGGCTCCTCTCTACAGCTTCCAGAGCGAGGCTACTCTAGCAAGCCACGCCCCAGAACGCTCGGATCCGGGGTCGACCTCAAGCCGCAGGCCGGGCCTCCCGCACGACCCTGTGCACGTAGACGATGCACGAGGTCGGCACGCACCGCCACCTGTAGAGGACCCGATACTCGTCGAAACCTATCATCACCCGCGTCCCGATGGCCGGCGCCCCCTCCTCGTAGCGGCGCTCGATAATCTCCTCCGTCTGCGGGTCCCTGTACTGTACCGGGATCATAGCTTCTCCTCTCCGCCTCTCTGTACTGCAGACAAGATAACAACCCTCCTGATATTATTCCAATCGTTTGCGTGTATCGCAGATATAGGTTTTACCTATATCTGCGAGCTAGTCAGCTAGTCAGCACACCGCCTACGGCGGCTTGTCAGCCAGTCAACAAGAGCCAACAGGCTGAAGTGCTGAAAGCGCCCGACAGGGCGCGTGCAGAGATGCTGCGCAACTGGCGACCGAAGGGAGACAGTGTGCTTTTCAGACAGTTGGAATGCTTTCTGGCGGTAGCGCGGCTTGGAAATTTGAGCCGGGCTGCTGAGGAGATGTATCTTACGCAGCCGACATTGACGGCGCGGCTCAAGGCGCTCGAGGAGGAGCTTGGGGACCCTCTGTTCGTACGTACGAGCCGTGGGATGAGGCCCACGGAGGCTGGCAGGGAGTTCTTACCTTACGCGGAGAGGATCGTGGGCGGTTTCGAGGAAGGCAAGAGGCGGTTAGAGGAGCTCAGGGGGGCATCGGGGGGGCGGCTCAGGATCGGGGCTTCCCCCGGCGTTGGGACGTACGCGTTGCCTGGGCTCTTGGAGAGGTTCGCGGCGAAGCATCCGAGGGTTTCGATCTCTGTAAGCACGGGGCATTCCGAGGCGATCCTGGAGATGACCCTCAAAGAAGAGGTGCAGCTCGGTCTCACGCGGGCGATGCGCCACCCCGAGATCGAGAGCCTGCCGCTCTACGAGGACGAATTGGTGCTCATCGTAGATCCAGGGCACCGGTTCACCAGGAGGGGAACGGCGGGTTTGACCGAGATCGGTGAGGAACAGCTCATCTTCTTCGACCACGACTCGAGCTACTTCGAGCAGACGCACGCCCTTTTCAGGAACGCAGGCTTGGGGGAGCTCAGGACTATGGAGGTCGACAACATCGAGGCC
>DASQWQ010000113.1:0-43661 GCA_035640175.1 Rubrobacter sp.
GACGTCGGGTCTCCCCCACCCTCGTTGGTGACGTCAGCAGCGCCGGCCGGGGCGTCGCTCGCCGGGAAGGACTCGGTGTCGTCTGCGGTGTGGCTCTCACCCGTGGAGACGGCGCCGCCCTCCTTGCCCTCGGCCTCGTTAGCCCCGCCTCGGGCGACTGGTATGTCAGGGTTCGGGGTATCGCTCGCGGGGAAGGATTCTTCGTCGGCGTGGTTGTAGGCGTCGTCGTGGCCGTCCCCGAGGAGCGGGTGGTCGGGATCTACCATCTCCGCGAGCGCCTGGCGGAAGGAGGGCTGCATGTCGTCGAGGGCGACCCTGTCCTGCGGGCGGCGCGGCCCAGCCAGGCTCGCCTCGACCGACTCCAGGTCCAGATCCAGGGTCTCCGAGAAGCGCAGCTCGGGCGTCTCGTCCGTTCGCCAGAGGCCCTGCTCTTTGCTGTACGCCTCGACCAGCTCGACGAGTTCCTCGTCGCGGCCCGTGCCCCTGAGGTAGCGAAGCGTCTCGGTGTCTACGGGGAAGAACGTGCACGTCGCCCCGAACTCGGGGGACATATTCGCGATGGTGGCCCGGTCAGGTAACGAGAGCCTACTGAGCCCATCGCCGTAGAACTCCACGAACTTGCCTACGACGCCGTGGGATCTCAGCATCTGGGTGACGGTCAGCACCAGGTCGGTGGCCGTGACGCCCTCTTGCAGAGCGCCCGTAAGCTTGAAGCCGATCACCTCGGGGACGAGCATGTAGTAGGGCTGGCCAAGGGTGACGGCCTCGGCCTCGATGCCCCCGACACCCCAGCCGAGCACGCCGAGGCCGTTGATCATGGTGGTGTGGCTGTCGGTGCCGACGAGCGTGTCTGGCATCGCCACTCCATCCTTTACGATCACACCCTTAGCTAGATACTCCAGGTTGACCTGGTGGATGATCCCCGTCGCCGGCGGAACGACCGAGAAGTTGTCGAAGGCCTGCTGGCCCCACTTAAGGAACTCGTAGCGCTCGCGGTTGCGCTCGAACTCCCGCTCGGCGTTGAACTGGAGGGCAGCCGGAGATCCGAAAGCGTCGACCTGAACCGAGTGGTCGATAACCAAGTCGGTCGGAACGAGAGGGTTGATCCGCCCTGGATCGCCGCCCACATTCTCCATCGCGCTCCGCATCGCCGCGAGGTCCACGACCGCTGGCACGCCGGTAAAGTCCTGCATGACAACCCGGGCCGGCAGATACGCAAGCTCGCCGCCGACCGACTCGGGCCAGTCGGCCAGCTCCTCGACGTTCTCTTTGGAGACGAACTTCTCACCGGCGTTGCGCAGGAGAGACTCGAGCATCACCCTGATGGAGAAGGGTAGCGAGAACACGTCTCCATCCACGTTCTCATCCAGGGTCTTCAGGCTATAGAGATCTACATCACCAGAGCCGGTGATCAGTGTCTTGCGCGCTCCGAAAGGATCGTTCGCCATGCTCGCAACCTCTTCTCTGAAACTCGTATGCGTGGCCTACACCGATTATAGATGATCCAGGACGCCCTACGGGACAGGCAAACCTCCAGCGTGGTCTACCCACGGCTCCGGGGCACAAGCTTGTAGAGAAAACTGTCCTTTTCGACCGGTACCACGTCGAACCCCGCCTCGCGAAAGGAGTCCAATCTGGCACGGCCGTTAGCCAGGAGGTACACGGGTCCTGCCCCTACGGCCCTGCGCGCGGCCTCTACACCGGTAGTGTCGTCGGTGCCGTAGCGATCCGCGGCTTCGGCCGCGCTGATCTGTCCCGGCCAGACGACATCGGTGTGGCGGTCCCAGGATGTACAGAAAGGGTCCATGAGGGTGAGATCCCGCCTTCGCCCCTCCACGAGCACCATGTACCATAGCGGGCTCCTGTGATGCAGCACCGTTGCGCCCTTCTCAACATCGCTGACCACGGCCCCGACCATCCTGCGTCCTCCGTAATCCTCGCTACGGTCGTGCGCGGCGTAGGCGCCGCGCACTCCTGAGAGTGGGAAGATGAGCATCAGGGCCGAGAGGGCAACGAGAAGGATACCTCTGGCAGTAGAGTCGATCTCCAAGCTCTCCACCACCCGTAGCAAGGCTCCGAGACCCGCCGAGATGCACAACCCGAAGACCAGAAAGGCGGGGATAAGGAACACGTAGAAGTCTTCGATCCCCAACTGGAGGTAGACGGCGGCCTGACCCAGACACCCGAAGAAAAGCGTGCCCAGGAGGATGGCTGTCGCGCGGTCCGTAAAGAGTAGGTAGACGGCCGCCAGTACTCCGACCAGCATCAGGATAAGGGAGAATTGCCCGAGGAGGTGATCGCCCAACAGCTGCAGCCTGGTGGAAGGATCCGCGAGCGCGAGGCTCGAAGGTCTGCAATGCCTCCCCTTCTCCGAAGACTCGGCCAGAAAGCTGCCGCCCGTGACGAGAAGCAGGAAGCGCCAGGGGGTCGAAGGGTCAGCCTCGTTCAAAGGCGCGTTCATCAGGGCCCGTATCGGGAGGTACAGTAGGGGAAGAAGGCCGAGCAAAAAGAGTCCGACGACCTTCAGCACCAGCCCCGTCCTCGAAAACACGCGCCGATCGATCAGGAAAACGAAGGCCAGAGCGGCGGGGACTAGCAGCACGCTCGTCAGGTGGTGGGTAAGGGAGAGGCCGACCAGAAAGGCGCAGAGCAGCAGGTATCGGCCGTCGCGGCGGTCTCTCCACACGAGCAGGAAGAGGATGACGAGCGCGACGAGGAGTGCCTCGAAGGTGTAGACCTCGGCGATCACAGCCTGGCTCCAGAAGGTCCCGGAGAGCCCGAAAGCCAGCGTCCCGGCCGCCGCTGCGACGAGTTTTCCGCCAAGTCGCAGTCCCGCGAGGTACACGAGGAACACAGCGGCGACGCCGTAGATGGTGGAGGCGAGGTTCACGCGGTAGGCAGGGTCACCGAACGGAAGATAGGTGAAGAGGTGCGTCAGCATCATGTAGGTTGGGTAGCCTGTCGGATGGCCGACCCCGAGCACCGTGACCTCAGCCTGCAGCATCGGGGAGTCGAGTGTGTCAGGAGCACCGTAGGGCAGAACCGTCGGTGCCACGGTCCCTATGTAGAGGATGCCAAAGAAGATCGCGACCGCCCCCCCGAGCAAAGCCGCGCCCCACCGCCGAGGAGATCCGATCCTGTCACCAGAGGAGGGATTCATCGCAGGAGCAGAATACTACGTACGTGCCCCGCCCTACCCGATGGACCTCTGTATACTCAGCCCGTGGCGAAGCGCGGCTACACGCGGGACACGATCAGGGGCGGCGCGAGCGAGTGGGATGTCTCGCGGCCGCTCTCCAGCTACGCACGGACACTGGCGATGCTAATCGTGCACCCTGTCAGGTTCTTCGCACTGCTACCAAGGATTCAGGACGTGAGGGCGCCTGCCCTCTTTCTCATCTTCTCCGGCCTGCCTGCCGCGATCCTGTGGCTATTCTTCTGGGGACTCTATCCTGCCCTGGTAGCCCTCGTACTGCCGCTGCCTCTATCGTTACTCCTCGCCGTCCTCTATCATCTCGGCGTCCTAGGTGGCCGGCATGGGTACGTCGTGACCTGGAGGGTCCTCGCGTACCCGCTCGGTTTCTACCTACCCTTCGCCGCCGTCCCTATGGCTGGACCTCTGGGAGCCGCTTACTCCGGGCTCGTGCTCATGCCGCTCGGGCTCGCTGAGGTGCATGAGATCGGAAGGCCGAGGGCCTTGCTCTTGTGCGCGACCGTCAGTGTCGTGTTCGGGGTGGCCTACTACTTCCTGAGCGTTGCCTGATCCTGGCCCGGGCGAGGATCATTCTTCGGGGTCGGGCGGGTCTTCCTGAGATCCTACGAACTCCAGCGAGACTACGTCGGCCTCGACGTAGCCGAGGGAGCGGTAGAACTCGCGGGCCGTTACGTTCGACCGGGTGGCTACAAGTTCGATCTGGGATGCGCCATTGTCGGAAGCAACGCTGCGCACCTCCTCCATCAGGAGCTTGCCCACCCCGGACCGCCTGTGGTCCTCCGCGACGACGAGCATCGGAACCTCGACCACGGCGTCGCCGTGGGCGAGGTCGGGTTTGATCCAGAAGCTCACCCCACCCACGATCCCGGCCTCGTTCTCGGCGATGAGGACCCGGGCCCTAGGTTCGTCCAGGAGCTCCTCGAGTCGCGCCCTGATGGCCTCTTCCGTGGGCGGCTCGTCGCCGACCGTCTCAGCCAGCTCGCGGGCTAGGCCGTGGATCCCCGCAGCGTCCTCGGTGGTCGCGTCCCGCGCCTTGATCTTGGATTTGGAGTCCATGCTACTCCTCGGTTCGACGTTTGAAGTATTACTTACCCTACGTGGCTCGGCGATGAACGGATGAAGGCGCTAAGATGATCCAAAATTTGAGAGGAGGCGAATGGCACGCAGGGCGGTCTTGATCGTGCTCGATGGTCTTGGCGCGGGCAGAGCTCCGGACGCGGCGGACTTCGGCGACGAGGGCGCAAACACCCTGGCGAACACAGCGAGGACCACCGGTGGCCTTCGAGCGCCTAACCTCCAGGCCCTCGGGCTCGGCAACTTCGAGGAGATAGAAGGCGTGCCGCCGGCCGAGTCTCCTGTGGCTTCCTACGGCCTGATGGTCGAGCTATCAGCGGCCAAGGCCACCCTCGCAGGACACTGGGAGATGATGGGCCTCGTGCTCGAAGACCCGCTCCCTACTTATCCGGAAGGCTTCCCCGATAGAGTATTGCTTCGCTTCGAGAACGAGACGGGACGCGGGGTCATAGGGAATAGGCCGGCCTCCGGGACCAGGATCATAGAGGAACTCGGCCCCGAGCAGGAGAGGACCGGGGCCTGGATCCTCTATACTTCCGCTGACTCCGTGTTCCAGATCGCCGCGAATACAGGCGTCATCCCACTCGATGAACTCTATGAAGCTTCCGAAAAGGCCCACGAGATGCTGATCGGGGAGGGTGAGATCATGGTCGAACGGGTCATCGCCCGTCCTTTCCACGGCGAGTCTGGCTTCTACGTCCGCGAGAACGAGAACCGCCACGACTACGGCATTACCCCGCCCTCAGAGACCTATCTGGACCGCATAAAGGACTCAGGCCACGAGACCGTGGCCGTCGGCAAGATCAGGGACATCTTCGACGGCAGGGGCATAACAGAGCATCTACCAGCCCCGCCCGACGATGCAGCCAAAGTAGACGCCGTCCTCCAGACGCTCGACCGCGTCGAGTCGGGCCTGATCTTCGCAAACCTCGTAGACTTCGACGCCAGCTACGGCCACCGCCGCGACCCTGAGGGTATGGCCGAAAACATCCAACGCTTCGACGAGCGACTGCCCGAGTTGCTCGATGCGCTGACCGCAGAAGACCTCATGATCATCACCGCAGATCACGGCAACGATCCTACCTTCAGAGGAACGGACCACACCCGCGAGAGGGTCCCGCTCCTCGTCGTCGGCGGTGGAGAACCCCATGACCTCGGCATTCGCGAAAGCTTCTCCGATGTCGGAGCCTCCGTCGCCGCGTGGCTCGGGGTCGAAAGGGGCGGGCTTCCAGGCAAGAACTTCGCATAGGGCAACGAGAGCCGGGGATCCGTACGCCCGCTAGAATGGCAAGGCGCTAACGCTCTTTCAAGGCAGGGACCGTATGGGCTCAGGGAACGCGATCATCGATGCTATAGAAGCCAAGAAGTTCGGCGGGGAACTATCCGACGGGCTCATCCGCGCCGTGGTGGAAGGCTACACCATAGGAGAGGTGCCTGACTACCAGATGGCCTCGCTGCTCATGGCGGTCTTCATCCGGGGGATGGGTTATGGAGAGACGCTCGCGCTGACGCGGGCGATGGCCGAATCCGGCGAGACTTACTCCTTCCCTGAGTGCGTGGACAAGCACTCCACGGGCGGCGTCGGGGACAAGGTGAGCCTCACGGCGCTCCCCATAGTGGCCGCCTGCGGGGCTCCCGTAGCCAAGCTCTCCGGACGTGGCCTCGGCGCGACCGGCGGCACGGTAGACAAGCTGGAGTCCATCCCCGGCTTCTCGTGCACTCTATCAGAGGAGCGCTTTTCGCGCCAGGTCGAGGAGGTCGGGCTCACCATAATCGAGGCGGGGGACCTCGCGCCGGCGGACAAGGAGATCTACGCCCTCCGCGACACGACAGGCACGGTAGACTCCCTGCCGCTTATAGGCTCCTCGATCGTCTCCAAGAAAGCAGCGACCGGCGCTGGGCATCTGCTCTACGACGTGAAACGCGGCTCGGGGGCTTTCATGAAGACGACAGAAGAAGCCCGCGAGCTGGCCGAGCTACTCGTACGCCTTAGCGAGGATCTTGGCATCGACGCATCGGCCCTGATCACGGACATGGACAACCCTTTGGGGAGCGCCGTTGGCAACGCCCTGGAAATCCGCGAGAGCGTCCTCCTACTCAAGAACGAGCCCGTCCCCGACGACCTCGCCAGCGAGGTCAACCACGTCGCCACCCGCCTCCTGGAGCTCAAAGGCATCCCGGAAGCAGCCACCGCCGTGGAAAGCGCACTCGCCTCAGGCTCGGCCTATGAGAAGTTCCGCGAGTTCGTCAGGGCCCAGGGTGGCGACGCAGAGGCTCTGGAAGACCTTCCTGTCTCGGCCGAGGTTAGCGAAGTAAAGGCTCCGCGCGGCGGCTACGTGGCCCGTTTCGGGGCTTCGGACATCGGCAGCGCAGCCCTCGCCCTAGGTGCCGGCCGCGAGAAAAAAGGCGACCGGATCGACCCCGGCTCAGGCGTCGAGATTCTCGTAAAGCCAGGAGACCCTCTCCTGAAAGGCCAACCCGTAGCCCGCCTCTACGGCGAACGCGAAGCGGAGCCGGCTCGGCGCCTCGTCCTGGAGGCCCTGGAGATCTCCGACGAGCCCGTAGAGCCACCCCCTGCTATCCTGGATAGCCTGTGAAATAGCTGGTCAGCATGTCAGCACGCCGCCCTACAGGCATCATGTCAGCACTTCAGCAAAAGAAAAGCTGACAAGCTGAAGCCGAAGGCTGGAGCGTGCTGACATGCTGAAGTGCTAAGACGACCGAAGGGAGTCGACCATGTGCCCTGTTCATGTGCGCGCGGAGCCGGGAGATTTCGCGAACAGTGTTCTCTTGCCGGGTGACCCCCTGCGGGCGAAGTACATCGCTGAGACCTTCTTCGAGGACGCGAAGCTTGTGACCGAAGAGCGCGGGATGCTCGGGTACACGGGCACTTACAGGGGCAAACCGGTCTCGGTCCAGGCCACGGGTATGGGGTGCCCGAGCGCCTCGATCGTGACGGAGGAGCTCATTCAGCTCGGGGCTAGGAATCTGCTCAGAGTCGGTACCTGCGGTGGGTACAGCAAGGAGTTGCGTCTGGGAGATCTCATCGTCGCGACCTCGGCAGCCCCGCAGGACGGAACGGTCTCCTCGATCACCCGCGGCGTCCCCTACGCCCCGGCGGCCCACTTCGACGTTGTCCACGCCGCCTACCACGCGGCACAGAGCGCGGGACGAAGAACCTTCGTCGGCCAGGTAGTCAGCTCCGACCTGTTCTACGACCCTACCGAAGACCCGGCGACGTTGTGGGGCGACCTCGGGGTTCTCGGAGTCGAGATGGAGGCCGCGGTGATCTTCGCCATAGCCGCAATGCGCGGGGTGAGGGCGGGATGCCTGCTGACCGTCTCCGACACCATCGGTGCTGAGATAATCAGGATCAGCGACGAAGAACTGCGTAACGCCGTGGATAACATGATGGCACTAGCGCTGGACACCCTCAACGCCTTAAACTAGTACCTCCTGTGGGGACGAAGTGGAGCAGGTCACGCACCAATCTCCGCTAGATAGGAAAGTGGAGTGACGATCCTCAATGAGTCGGGGATACCGGACGTTCTCCCTCCTTTGCATGCCGTAAATGGTCTGGCGGAGAGACTTCCTGACGTTCTCGTTGTCGTCGTCGGTACACAGGCTGAAGCACACCTCGTCCAGTGCCTGCCGGCCGCACCCTCCCCGAACCTCCCCCCCTCCCGGCGCAACCCGCGGGTGATCTTCGCGGTCCTCGACCCCGACGACCCACCGCAACAGGGTCTTCTGGCCTCCCGCACCGTGGAGAGTGCCGCCGGGCTCCGCGGCACGAGGCTCGTGCTGCTCGTGGCGGGACGAACGGTGGAATCGCTCGGGATCGATGCCGTGTTCGAGGCCAGGCTCGTAGCCCGCAAGCTCGACCTGCCAGTTGAGGTGGTGAATCCCGATGCCCCCCACAAAGTCCCTGGCATCCTCTCTACCGACCTCGAGGACTCCGTCCTCGCCGCCTTAGTGAACCTCTGCCCGAAGAGGAGGACCTCGGACCTCGTGGAGACCGCCTCTCCGGCGAAGCGCGGCGGGCTCTTCGGCGGCCTCCTGCGACGAGGCGTCGAAGCGTCGGACTCAGATGGTGGTCGCCCGGTGGTGCTGCTCGGAGGCACCCTCTCGCCGGGGGCCGCGCGGGTGGTCGCAGCGGAGCTCTCCAGGGCTGGAGTGGAGGTAGCAGGGAGCGTACCGGGGTCCGGGATAGGGGAGCTTCCGCCCCTCGGGGAGGGCACGGTGGTGGCCGTGATGGACCCGAACCTGACCTCAGCGGCAGCGGTCGCCGAGAAACGCGGGGTCACTGTGGTCAAGACCCTGATGCCCGTTGGGGTCGACGGCACGGCCCGCTTCGTTCAGGACGTGGCGGAGGAAGCCGGGTCGCGAACCAGCGAGGTCGTGCGGGCCAGGTCTGCGTGGGAGGACCTGGGAGCCTTGAGAAACCGCATAAGGGGAAAGAGGATCTTCTTCACCGGTGACACGGGGTTCGAGATCCCCCTCGCCCGTTTCCTAGCCGACGCCGGAGCCGTCGTGCTCGAGGTCGGGGCGCCGCAGCTGGACCGCAGGTTCCTGGCCGCCGAGTTGCAGGCTCTTGGCCCCGACGTCGACGTTGTCGTCTCGCCGGACTACAGGGGGCAGACGAATCGAATCGACGAGAGTAGGCCTGACGTGGTGATCTCCAGCCCCGGTCTTCACCTGCCTCTGGTCGCCCGCGGGCACCTGTGCCGCTCGCCCCGTGACTTCCTCGAGGCCGGACTCTATGGTTACGGGGGCGCCCGTCGCATCCTCGAACTCCTGGTGCTCACCATGGAGCGCGCCGAGACCCTCGACTCACTGAACCTGTGAAGCTCCTGCGCGGCGTCTACGAGGGACCGCAGAGCTACGGTATCCTACGGGTGGCCGCGAGCATCAGGGGCGTACACGCCTTGCTCAGGGCGCTGCCTGGCGAAGCGTACTTCCGTACGCTCTACGGGACCAGAGAGCGAACCGGGGAGATGGCGCCGGTCACGCTCAGCCCACTGCGCGAGGGAGCCGATGACTCGATGGCGCCAGGGAACCTAGCCCGCGACCTCTCCGGCGTCGTCCGGCGTCATCCGAAGACGGAGATCGTCATCCTGACTCGCTCGGAGGCCTCTCTGCTCTCAAGGGAGACCATCCCTACTACCCTCCCCGAGATAGAAGGGACAGGGAGGACCCCCAGGTTGGTTACGTTCCCCTGGGAGAGACCAGGCATGAGTGAGACCGAGGCCGCAGAGCTCGCGCTTGAGGACCTGATCCAGGCCCAGATGCAAGACAGGCCCGAGAGGAGCCCTTACCCTACGGTCAACCTCTTCGGGCCACCGATCTTCGGACCCGACGCGGCGGCCGAGTACGGCGAGGCCGAGCGGCTCCTCGACATGATCGGGGTCGAGGTAAACGCCAGGGTGCCGCTGGGAGCGAACACTGGAGACTTGGGCCGTCTCCAGCGCGCGTGGGCCAACGTGCTTCTCTACAGGGAGGTCGGGGAGTCCGCGACGCTGTACCTGCAAGACGAGTTCGGGATGCCGCGGGTGACGACCCCGATGATCGGCGCCGCGGGAACGGGCGCGGTCCTGCGGGCCGTCGGCGAGTTGTGCCAGCTCGACCCGAAGTCCGTGCAGCGTACGATCTGGGCCGAGCTGGCCTGCACGGCGAAGCTCCCATGGTACGCGCGGCTGGAACCGCCCGAGACGTTCCAGAATCGCAGGGTCGCCATATTCGGGGACTTTACCTACCCCCTGGGTCTCGGTTACGCCCTCGCCCGCGAGGTCGGGCTGGAGATCATCGCCTGCGGGACGTATCTCACGCACCTCGAAAGGGACTTCCTCTTCCACGCCAACTCTTTCACAGAAGGGGCTTTTGTCGAGGATGATCCTGACGAGGTTGCGGCCCGCATCGAAGCCGCGAAGCCCGACCTGGTCATCGGGACACATCTGGAAGATGGCGTGGCCGACTCCCTTGGGGTACCCTTCCTCCCCCTCTGTCCCCCCGTCGCCGACAAATCCTTCGTCGGGCGACCGCTCATGGGCTACGCCGGGTCCAGCGTCCTTGCCGACGAACTCGACAATGCCCTGCGGAGAACAAGTATGGAGCCTGCAGGAGAGGCCGGTATGCAGTGGACCGACGAGGCGCTGCAGGAGGCGGCAGCGGTGCCGCTGTTCCTGCGCGGCAGGGCCCGGCGGCTCGCCGAAGAGCGCGCCCGCAGACAGGGCTCGGGCGAGGTGACGCGCGAGATCTTCCTGGAGTCGCGCTCCTGAACCGATATAATCCCGCCCGTGGGTATCAGGGACTTTATACAGTGCCTCGAAGAACATCAGGAGCGGCTGAAGAGAATCCATGAGCTTCCGGAGGCGGAGCGCGAGGAGACCCTAAGGGAGGCGGAGACGATGGTCGGGATGGCAGACGCGGCTATAAGGGAGCTGGAGTCGGTCCTCGGAAACCGGCGGGTCAACCTTCCCGAGGAGCACGCCCTACGCTTCGCTCAGGACGTCTTCCTCTACCTCAGAGAGGAAGAGGAGAAGGTCAAGGAGGCCCTAAGCGAGCCCGCCACCAGGGACGTCACAGAAGGCTGATACGGGAGCCGGGTAATGGCTTCGCTTGGGGAGTAGGTAGAAAAGCATTTGCTATTACCTACTTCAGCGAAGACCTCGGAACCATCCTCCCAATTTACGTGTGATGCCTGAAAGCTGAAGTGCTGACTTGCTGAAGTGCTCTAACGGAGCCGCTTGACGAGCGTCGCGCGGGTAGGGGTGATCTCGTAATCGTCCAGGAACCTCCGCAGCACGCCTTCGAGGTCCCTCATCCGGCGCTCCTTTATCTCGGGGTGCGCGACGGAAATACTGAAGACTTCCTCATCGTGTACGGACTCTATTTCGAGTACGCCTTCTCGTGCGGAGAGCAGGACGTCCGTAACAACGGCTTCGGCGGCGACGGCCAACTCGTTCAGCCTCCCACCGCCAAGCCCCGCGACGGCGCCGCTCCAGGCTATAAAGTGGCGGGCCTCCCCCGTGCGACCGAGGTCCACGGGCACCTCTCTCCTGTTGGTCGGGGCATCCACCCTTAGAGGTTACAACGTACAACCGTTTTGGACGTCCCTCGTATAGACTCTGTAGCGAACTACGCGCTCCGGGCGCCTACAGGAGGTTCTGATACGTTGAAATCGAGGTCTACAGCGATCTCCGCCTTGCTCGCCTTCATGCTCGGCACCATTCTGCTTGCAGGGTGCTCCGATAAAGAGCCAGGCCCGCAAGGGAACAACACGGCCAACGTCTCGCCGCAGGCTTCTTCGGAGCCCTCTTCGCCTATACCGGCCGGCGAGCCTGTGGCCAGGGTCGCCTCGAGGGTGGGACCCAGCGTCGTGCAGGTCAACGTCAGGGCGGTGCAGCAGACGCCGCTCGGGACCCAGAAGGGCGAGGGGATAGGGAGCGGTGTGATCTACCGCCAGGACGGTTACATCGTCACCAACAACCACGTCATCGAAGGGGCCACCGGCGTGAACGTGGCCTTCGCCGACGGCACCATCGAAGCCGCAACCGTAGTCGGCGCCGACCCAAACACCGAGATCGCCGTGATAAAGGTGGAGCGCGACGACCTTCCGGCCGCCATGTTCGAGGGAGACACCCCCGTCGTCGGCCAGCTCGCGGTAGCCATCGGCAGCCCGTCTGGCTTCGAGTCGACCGTAACCGCTGGCGTGGTGAGCGGCGTGGGCCGCGAGTTTCCTCCCGAGCTAACCGGCAGCGGTACGGCGGCGAGGACTGCCCTGACTGACCTCATCCAGACCGACGCGGCGATCTCACCGGGCAACTCGGGCGGCGCCCTGGCCGACCGCAACGGCGAGATCATCGGCATTAATGTCGCCTACCTCCCTCCTGCCCAGACGGGGGCCGTAAACCTCGGCTTCGCCATCCCTTCTGACACGGTGGTCTCGGTTGCAGACCAGCTTATCGAAGAGGGAGAGGTCACAACCCCTTACCTCGGCGTGTTGACGACGGACCTTAGTCCCGAGGACGCCGGACAGTTCGACCTGCCCGTAGACTCTGGCGCGCTGGTGGAGCAGGTCGTACCGGGTGGCCCAGCCAGGGAGGCCGGGGTGCGCAAGGGGGACATAATCACGGCCCTGGGCGCCGCCAGGATAGCGGGCTACGGGGACCTCCTCGGCGCCCTGCGCGACCATGAGCCGGGCCACAGGGTCACGCTGACGATCTTCCGCAACGGAGAGGAGAAGAAGCTCGAAGTGACGCTCGGCGAGACGTCGCAGTAGGGAGGGGAGCCGCATGCCAGGCTACAGCAAGCAGGAGCCCTTCGCTGAGAACTCGAACCCCGCGCGTCTCCTGGGCACGAAGCACCTTCGGCATCCCGCTTGCGCTACCAGCCGTCAGCTTGTCAACCGCCAAGCAAACAATATGCTGAAATGCTGAAATGCGCGGGGCAAGAAAGGGTCCAACCCTTCCTTAACCCGCTGTCAGTACCGCGAGCGATAGAATAGCCCCATGGGCCATCACGGACACGACCACACAGCGGCCGCGCGGGACGGGAACCGCCGCGCGCTCGCCGTGGTGCTCGTCCTGACCGCGAGCTTCACGGTGGTGGAGATCATCGGCGGCCTCCTCACAGGGAGCCTCGCCCTGCTCGCTGACGCGGGACACATGCTCTCTGATAACCTCTCGCTCGGGGTCGCCCTTTTCGCCGCCTGGCTGGCAGCGAGACCTGCGACACCGGCGAAGAGCTTCGGCTACCGTCGGGCCGAGATCCTGGCAGCCCTCGCGAATGGGATAACGCTGGTGGCGATCTCGATCTGGGTCTTCGCCGAGGCCTATGCGCGCCTCAGCGTGCCGTCAGAGGTCCTCGGCGCACCGATGCTTGCCGTAGCCACGCTCGGGCTTCTCGTCAACGCGGCAGGTGCTACCATCCTCTACAGGTCCGGGGGAGAGAGCCTGAACGTGGAGGGAGCCCTGCGCCACGTACTCGCCGACGCCCTTGGTTCGGTCGGCGCGATGGCCGCCGCCGCCACTATCATCCTCACCGGCTGGCGCTACGCCGACCCCCTGGTCAGCGTAGCCATCGGGCTCCTGATCCTGGGCAGCTCATGGAAGCTCCTCAGAGACTCGACCAACATCCTGCTCGAAGCGACGCCGCGCGGCCTGAACGCCGGAGAAGTCGGCCAGAAGATGGCAGCCGCCGAGGGCATAGTCGAGGTCCACGACCTCCACATCTGGACCATCACCTCGGGCTTCCCGGCCCTCTCCGCCCACGTCCTTGTCGGCAGGCACGAAGACTGCCACGCCCGGAGGCGCGAACTCGAAGAGCTTCTCACCAACGAGTACGGCATCTCCCATACCACCCTCCAGGTCGACCACGTGGGCGACCATCACACCGCCCTCAAGACCCTCCGCTTCCCCTTCCGCCTCGACTGACGTTCGTCCCGCTTGTACCAACGTATCAACGAGCGTTAGAATGACGTTATGAACGATGAGATCTGCGGTCTACTGTGTCTCGACGCCCCGCGGGCCGAGGCGATACGCATAGGGCTGCCCGGGGTGGAGGCTGCAGGGGAGGCCGCTGAACGGGCGAGGATGTTCTCGAACCCTACGCGGCTCGTGCTTGCGGCGGCTCTTGGGGAGGGTAGGGAGCTCTGCGTATGCGACCTGGCCTGGATCTCCTCTCGTGCCCAGAACCTCGTTTCCCACCATCTGAGATTGCTCCGCGCGCACCGGCTGGTCACCTCCCGGAGGAGCGGCAAACTGGTCATGTACTCGCTTACGGACGAGGGAAGGTCGCTCCTGCGGGTCGTGTTGGGCGAGGGAGCGAAGATCATCTTATGACGGGCCAGCCGCTCCAGTTGTCACGCAAGCCACCAGGGATAGGCGAGCGGGAACAGCTGGTCAGGCGGGCAAAGCTCCTGGCCTGGCTCGGGGTAGGCTGGCACGGTGTGGAGGCGGCGATCGCGGTCGGCGCTGGGGTCGTTGCCGGGTCCCTCGCGCTCGTCGGTTTCGGGGCCGACTCGCTCATCGGGTCGCTAGCAGGGATCATCCTCCTCTGGCGGTTCGCCGCCGCGCGCGCCTTATCGGAGAGTGCGGAGCGTAGCGCCCAGAAGCTCATCGGCTTAAGCTTCTATCTCATAGCGGCCTACGTCGGATTGGAGGCTGTGAGGAGTCTACTCTCTGGCGCGCGGCCTGAGGCAAGTTGGATCGGCATAGGCCTCGCTGCTGTCACGCTGGCGACCATGCCGCCGCTCGCCATCGCCAAGGCCCGCGTAGGCGAGAAGCTCGGTTCTTCGGCGACGAGGAGCGAAGGCCAGCAGAACATGCTCTGCGCCTACCTCTCCGCAGCCTTGCTCCTCGGGCTCGGCGCGAACGCGCTCTTCGGCCTGTGGCGGGCCGACCCCATAACGGCGCTACTCATCGCGGGCATCGCCGTCAAGGAGGGCCGCGAGTCGTGGCGCGGCGAGAGCTGCTGTACCGCGCCGGTCGTCGCCGGCGAGAACTGCGAAGACGACTGCCGCCGATAAATATGTCTTCTGTGGGCTCTAACCAGGGACGGTGAGTTCTATCGGGCGACTCAAGCGGTGAGCGCGGAGGCTCAAGGTCGAAGTCTACGCGCTGTATCTGGCCTACAAGGACCCGAGGGTGCCTTGGTATGCGCGGGTTTTCGCCGCGGTCGTGGTCGCGTATGCCTTCAGCCCCATAGACCTAATACCAGATCCGATCCCGATCCTCGGGTACCTCGACGATCTGGTCATCATCCCGCTAGGAGTCGCGCTCGCGATAAGAATGATTCCGCCCCCAGTCCTCGCCGAATGCCGCGAAGAAGCGCGTGATGCTAAAGACAGGCCGGTTAGCAGGGTGGCAGCCGCAGTAGTGGCGGCCGTGTGGATCGCACTGGCGGCGTTGGCCGTATGGTTCGTGGCGCGGGCGTTCTGAGGCCATTCGGAGAAGCGGGTTGCATGTGCTACGATCTCACCGCGGGCTAGCAAGAGGAAGGTTTTGGCGAAGAGCAGCGGAAGAAGCCGGAGCAACGGGTCAGGGGGCTCCAGAAGGACATACCTGATAGTAGGTGCGGTAATCGTCGTTTTCGTAGCGGGGTTCATCGCGCTCGCGGTGCTGGACGCTAGGCAACAGTCCGGCGCCGGTGCCCCTGATGATGTAAAGACCTACGACGTGGGCCCGGCCGGAAAGCACACCGGAGGAGACGTGGACTACGAGCAGAGTCCTTCCGTTGGGGGCGCGCACAACCCTGTCTGGCAGAACTGCGGCTACTACGACAAACCTGTCCGCGACGAGAATGCCGTACACTCCCTGGAGCACGGGGCGGTCTGGATCACCTACTCCCCAGACCTACCGCAGGCCCAGATAGACGAGCTGCGGGGCATCGCAGAGAGCCAGTCCTACATCCTGGTCAGCCCCTACTCTGACTTGCCTAGCAACACCCCCGTGGTTGCCTCGGCCTGGGGTAAACAGGTAGGCCTGAGCGGTGCGGACGACCCCGACCTGGAGAGCTTTATCCAGGCCTACCAACAGGGTCCCCAGACCCCGGAGCCAGGCGCTATCTGTACCGGCGGGACAAGCGCGACGCTGTAGCAACGATAGCTTTCTTGCTTACGCCTGACGAGCCATCAGCCTGTCAGCGCTCAGCAAACAAAGTGCTAGCTGGCTGAAATGCTGAAGGGCTGACCAGCGCGGGTTGGGAAAGGGTTGAACCCTTTCCCAACCCGCTATCAGTCTCGCCGTACGACGCCCTGGCGCCAAGCGTAGACGGCGGCCTGGGTACGGTCTGCCAGGTGTAGCTTGGAGAGGATGTTCGAGACGTGGCTCTTGACCGTCTTCTCGCTCACGTAGAGGCGGCCCGCGATCTGCGAGTTGTGCAGTCCTTCGGCGATCAACTTAAGTACCTCGAGCTCCCTGTCGGAGAGGTCGTGGAAGACGTTTGGTTCGGCGCGCCTGGCGCCGTGAAGCTCCCTGACCACCCGCGCCGCCACCCGCGGGTGCAGCACGGCCTCGCCCGAGGCAGCCTTGCGGACGACGTCGGCGAGTTCCTCGGGGCCGATCTCCTTGAGGACGTAGGAGAGAGCGCCAGCCCTTATCGCGGGGAAGATGTGCTCGTCGTCGTGGTAGGAGGTGAGCATGACTACGTTCGTGCGCGGCGAGCTCGCGACGAGGCGCCGCGTCGCCTCGACGCCGTCCATCCCAGGCATGATGAGGTCCATCAAGGCGACGTCGGGGGCGTACTCGGCGGCGAGCCTCACGGCCTCCTCCCCGCTCTCGGCCTCGGCGACCACGTTGATGTCGCCTTGCGTCTGTAGAAAGGCGCGCACCCCCTTCCGCACCAGGGCGTGATCGTCCACCAGCAGGACCGTGATCGGCTCGCTCATAAGTCTTCGCCTTTCTTCTCCTGTACCGGACAGAAGCATTCCACCCGCGTTCCCTTGCCAGGCGCGCTCTCGACGTTGACGTGCCCGCCGAGCCTTACCAGCCGCTCGCGCATGCTCTGCAGACCGAAGCCCCCGCCAGGGTTCCGCGAGGGATCGAAGCCGCGGCCGTCGTCGGCGACGCGCAGGGTGATGGTGTCTGCGGCGTAGGTCAGGTCCACCTCAGCGTACCCGGCTCCGCTGTGCCTGGCGACGTTGGCCAGCGCCTCCTGGGCGACGCGGAAGAGCGCCTGTTCTACCTCCAGAGGCACCCTACGCTCTCCCTGGACTCCAAAATCAGCCCGGATCTCGGCCCCTTCCGACCAGCGGACGACATACTCGCGTAACGCCGTCGCGAGGCCCTTTCCTTCGAGGGCCGCGGGGCGCATCTCCTGGATCAGGACGTTCAGCTCTTTCTGGGCCTGGCGTACCAGTTCGTCTGCCTGGGAGAGGTGGGACTCGGCCGAGCCCACGTCCTTCTCGATCAGGGCGCGGGCTGCGGCGATCTGGAGCGAGGTCGCGAAGACCTGCTGTTTGACGGAGTCGTGCAGGTCGCGGGCGAAACGGTTGCGGGCCTCTAGCGTCGCAAGCTCTCCCCGCGCCTGAAGCAGGTTTTCTAGCTCGGCCGCCATGCTGTTGAGCTCTCGCGAGAGCTGGCCGAGCTCATCCCTCGAGCGGTCCTTCGTCGTCACTGAGAAGTCGCCCCTGCTCCACGACCGGGACGCGCGGACGAGTCGCCCTATGCGACGGGTCAGGCTCCAGGCGGTAAAGAAGCCGAAGAGCGCACCCAGAAAGGCGGCCGGTATCGTCAGGAAGATCGCGCCGATCCCCACCGTGATGAGGAGTGGCGCCGTCAGGTTCGGCAGCCGCAGCGTGCCGACAAGAACCCCAGCGACCCGGCCCTTCTTGCCCTCTATAGGTGTGACCGTTACGACCTGGCCTTCGACGTTGGAAGAGAGTTGGCCTGAGTTCTCCTCGCCGTCGAATGCGGCATTCACCAGCGGCTTGAGGCCGGAGATGCTGCCTGCGTCGAACTGCCTGCCTTCGGGGAAGCCTCGCATCTCAGGGACGGAGACCAGCAGGCGGCGTCTGTCGTCGACCACGAGGAGGGCGCCCTGGTCCGCTGCGTAATTGCTCGGGCTAACGGGTGGCGGCGGGGGCCTGTCAGCCCCCCGCACTCCGGAATTATCGGCGAAGCTCACGAGCTCCTCTCGAATACCTTCGGTGTCCGGCGGATTCTGGTTCAGGGGTTTCTCGAGGCGCGGCGCCACTTCATCCCTGAAGTTCTGCACCACCAGCCTCGGCAAGAGGTCAGAGTTCAGGAAGGCGACCAGGGCTCCGGCCAGGATCAACTCCAGCGCGAGTAGCGTCACTGCGGCCACGAGCGTGTAGCTGAGCGTCAGCTTCCACCGCAACCGCCGGAGCGCGAAGATCTCACCCATCATCAGACATGCCCATTCTCATGACTCATGCCAGTTTAGTACCATGCGAAACACAGCGCATCGGCCTGCGGACGCAAGGATGCTCGGTCCCGAGGACGAAAGAGAGAGTCCGCACGGACCCTCCCTTAGAATCAGGCCTCTCTACTCGCAACGCAACGCTTCGGCAGGATAGACCCTGGAGGCCTGACTGGCAGGGAGGAAGGTGGTGAGCAACGAGGCGAAGTAGGCGAGGCCGCCGATCACACCCAGGGTGCTCCAGGGCACCGTGTAACGGATACCGGAGATCTGCTCCGCAAAGGAGTCAACGATCCCGACGGAGAGCGCGGCGCCCAGGGCCACGCCGAGCCCGATGCCTAGCAGGGCAACGAAAGACGACTCTATAAGGAAAGCGAGCCGCACCTGTCCCCGCTGGAAGCCCAGGGCGCGCAGCATCCCGATCTGCTGCCTTCTTTCGACCACGGAGCGGGCCGCGATGACGCCGAGGGCCGCGATGCCTACCAGGAGGCCTAGACCCATGAAACCCATGAGCAGGTTGTTGAAAAGCCCCTGTGAGGCCGAACCGTCTTCGATCTCCTGCTCTATCGCGACGGCCTGGAGGCCGTTCTGGGCGAACGCTTTCTCCAGGTCTTTCGCAGCCGTCCCAGGATCCACCCCGTCTTTCAGCCTGAACTGGTAGCTCTGCACCGGTACGGGAGATCCCGCGAGGTCGTCCACGGTCGCCCGCGAGGTCGTCACGCCCGGGGCGAAGAACGCCGTGTCTTCGAGCACCCCGATCACGTGCAGGTTTCGTGCCTTCCCAGACTGCGGGTCCTCTACCTGTATGTAGAGGTCGGAGGGGAGCGTCGCATCTTCCCCGTAGAAGCCGGAAAGCTTTATCGCGGGCTCCCCGTCGCCGACGGTAAAGTTGGACCTGCTGGGCGCCAGATCCGATGAAATAACCGCGGTGTCCTTCTCGGTTCTAAGCGTGGTCCACACTTCGTCCGCTGTGTCGTACTTGGGGACGGTAGACTTGAACCCGTAGCCGACGTTCTTGGTGTATCCACCATCCACGCCTTGCAAGAACAGGCTCTGCGGCTTCCGGATCGTGTCCTTCTGCTTCGCGTCCACGGAGAGCCCGGTAAGGGTGCCGACCGCGGTGAAGTCGTCGGCGTTCACGCCCTTCTTATCTTTCAGAGCCTCGTTTATGTCCGGAATCGGTGCTGCGTAGCCGGCGTCGGCGCGCACGTCGAAGCCGCCGGAGAGCCGGTCGGTATCTTCGAAGATGGAACCGAAGGCGGCGGTTATGAAGCTCATGGTCACAATGGTAAAGACGACGAGGGAGAACATGGCGAGGGTCATGCCCGTGCGGAAGCGGCTCTGCATCGGGTAGGATACGGCGGCCCTCAGGACAGGCGGCATCCCGCGCAGCCAACCGAACAGGGGGACGACGGCGCCGAGAAGCAGGTCGGAGTTGTAGATTATGACCCACACGCCGGCCAGCACGATCATGACGCCCGAAACAAAGAAGAGGTCAATACCTTCTGTCATCCCGCTGGGCGCGAACGATACGGGCAGGAGCCAGAGCCCGAGCAAGAGTATCCCTGCCACCGTGAAGGAGATCCGCTCGGGCACCCGCAGCATACGGGCCCCGAGCGCGGCCCCGACAATGAGGAGCGAGAGCCCCAGCATGTACAGGCCCATTTGCTCTACCTGGAGTCCCTGCCAAACCAGGCCGGCCCCGGCGAGCGGGGTCGCGAGCGCGAGGAGGACGCCCTTGACGCTGCGGCCCTTCCTGTCGGGCTCTGGGATGTCACGGATGGCCCTGACCACGTTCAGGCGGCTCACCCACCAAGAAGAGATGAGTACGACCGCGAACGTGAGCACCATGCCGAGGCAGAACGCTATGACGACGTTCTCGGGACTTGTGGCGAAGTAGATCTCGAAGCCGGAGCCTGCGAACGCTTTGCCGATCACGCGCACCATCAGCCACCCTAACCCGACGCCGGCGACGCTCCCGACGGCGCTCGCGAGAAGGGCATAGAGTGCCCCCTCGAAGGCGAACATCCGCATCAGGTGCCCCCTGCGCATCCCGACCGCGCGCGCTATACCGAGCTCGTGCTTGCGCTCCGCGGCGAGCATTACGAAGATCAAGAAGATCAAGAGCACGCCCGCCCCGACAGAGAACTGCCCGAAGAGCAGGAAGATGCTCGTGAAGGTCTCCCCGCCCTGGTCGGCCTGATCTATGGCCTCTTTCTTTACGGGCTCGGCCCTGAGGTCGTTCTCCTCGAGGAGCGGTTTGAGGGCGTCCTTGGTGGCGCCAGTGCCTGCGGCCCCCTCGATGGCCGGCCCTTTGTGGGTGATGAGGACGGCGTTGATCCGGCCCTCCTTCCCCACCCTCTCCTGCAGCCTCTGCAGAGGCATGACCATCGAGGTAGCAGAGGCCGGATTCGCCCCGCTCTCGTAGACGCCAGCCACGGTCAGCTCCGACGGCCGCGCAGCAGGCACGGCGCCGGGGACCGCGGCAGGAGGCGCGTTCGGGGCAGCGGTCGCCCTGGGCTCCTGGGCGAAGGTGGCCCGGATCACATCCCCCTTCCCAACGTCGAGACCTTTCGCGGCGTCGGCGCTCAGATAGATCTTGTCCTTGCCAAGATCGGTCGGGTCGAGCATCTTGCCTGAAGAGGTGGTGAGCCTGTCGAAGCCCTCTATGCGCTCTTGGTCTACGCCGAGCACATCCGTGCTCGGTTCGCTGAGTTCGCTGCCTTTGGCCGTTACAGGGACGGTCTCGATGGCAGCGGGAGCCACGCCTGCGACGCGGTTCTCCCCGGAGAGCCGGTCGCGCACCTCGCCTGAGACCTTCGCATCGAAGTAGCTGGCGCGCTCGGAGCTTGTCTGCCCGAACTGCTGCTGGCCTGAGGCGTTGGAGCCGTCGGCCTGCACCTGAACATCGACCTGGCCCAGGTTCTCAAGCGACTGGACGCGGAGGGAGTTGGTAAGGGTGTCTCCTGTGGTGAAGGAGGCGGAGAAGAGCATGGTCGCGAGCATCAGGCCGAACACGACGAGGATGGTCTGGGTGCGGCGGCGCGGCAGGTTACGGGCCGCCATCCTGAAGGAGACGCGGTTGCGCAGGGCGGAGAGACCGAGGATCAGAGCCGCAGCGCCGAAGACGACGAGGAGGATCCACACGAGCTGCTGCGTCGGGACACCGAAGAGCTCTTCCATCTCACTCTCCCTTCCCGTCCGACTTGTCGCTAGCGATGAGGCCGTCGCGCATGCGGATCGTGCGGTGCGCCCTGGCGGCAACCGCAGCGTCGTGGGTGACCAGGACGAAGGTCTGCTGCTCCCGCTCGTTCATCCTGACCAGGAGGTCCATGATTCCCTTCGAGGTCTCCGAGTCCAGGGCGCCGGTCGGCTCGTCGGCCCAAACTATGGCGGGATTGTTCACGAGCGAGCGGGCGACGGTTATGCGCTGCTGCTGGCCGCCGCTCATCTCGGCCGGACGTTTCTTGGCTTGATCCGCGAGCCCCACCATCTCGATGGCGTCTTGCGCCCACTGGCGGGCCTTTTTCGGCTTACTGCCGGCGACCAGGAGGGGTAGCTCGATGTTCTCGATCGCGGAGAGGACAGGGATGAGGTTGTAGGACTGGAAGATGAAGCCCATCTTCTGGGCCCTAAAGCGCGTCCGCCTCCTGTCGGACATGCCCTTTATGGACTCGCCGTCGACGTAGACCTCGCCGTCGGAGAGGTCCTCGAGGCCAGAGAGGACGTTCAACAGCGTGGTCTTCCCGCTACCCGAGGGCCCCATGATGGCGACCATCTCCCCGCGCCTGACCCCAAGGTCCACCCACCTGAGCGCCCGCACCCGCAGACCGCCGGCGGCGTACACCTTCTGTACGCCTGTGGCCTCGATCATGAAGTCTGCCGCGGTTTCCTCCACGAAACCTCCTCGCTCCGTCGAAACTGACTCTCCTCGCCCGAGCACTACTCTCTCCTCCGTCGCCTACACTCTACGCAGTAACGATAGGCGGGTTGCTCCAGACGCACAACGGACTTTGGGTTGAAGTTGGCTAAGTCTGCGGACGGAGCTTTCTGGGTCCGTTGTAGAAGGTATGGACGAGTGCGACAATGGCGCGGCACTTCGACCATTGGACCATGATTTGCTCCGTACCGTTACCGCCACACGCTACGTGACGCCCCTGCGCGAGGGCGGTTCGCTGCCCGCGATCGTCGAGGCGGATGATCTTGGGACCTACGTCCTCAAGTTCCGCGGGGCGGGACAGGGGCGCAAGGCGCTGGTGGCGGAGTTGGTGGCCGGTGAGATCGCCCGCCGCCTCGGTCTCCTCGTACCAGAGGTCGTGCTCGCCTCCCTCGCCCCCGAGATGGGCCGCTCGGAACCGGACCCCGAGATACAAGACCTCATGAAGAGGAGCGCCGGCCTGAACCTGGCGCTAGACTATCTGCCAGGCTCCCTTGGTTTTGATCCGCTCGTAGAGCCGCCCGATTCCGACCTCGCCTCGCGCATCGTTTGGTTCGACGCCCTGGTGACCAACGTCGACCGCACCCCGCGCAACACGAACCTCCTGGTATGGCACGATCGTCTCTGGCTAATAGACCACGGGGCGTCGTTGTACTTCCATCACAACTGGCCTGCGAGGGAGGGAATGGCTCTGGAGGCCGCGAGCCGACGTCCTTTCGCGGCTGTCAGCGACCATGTCCTGCTCCCTTTCGCTGACTCCATCCCTGAGGCCGATGCGGTGCTCGTCCCGCGGCTCACCCCAGAGGTGCTTCGCTCCGTCGTAGACATGATTCCCGACGAGTGGCTCGCTGATGAGTCAGGCTTCGGGAGCGTCGAAGAGGTGCGCTCCGCCTACGTCGCCTACCTGAGTACCCGCTTGCGGGAGCCGAGAGCCTGGGTAAGTGCGCTGGAGGAGGCCGTGCGGTGAGCCTTTTCGAGTACGCGCTCCTGCGCGTGGTACCGCGCGTCGAGCGCGGGGAGTTCATAAACGCGGGGGTGGTGCTCTACTGCCAGGATACGAAGTTCCTCGACGCGCGGGTCCACCTCGACCCGGAACGCCTGCGTGCGCTCGACCCCAACCTCGACCCCGAGACCTTACAGGCACACCTCGAAGTCGCGCGCCTGGTTTGCGAGGGCGGCCCCGAAGCAGGCGCCGTGGGGCTGCTTCCTCAAGGCCAGCGCTTCGGATGGCTCGTCGCGCCCCGCAGCACAGTGGTGCAGCCTTCTCCGGTCCACACGGGCTTCGCTGATGACCCCGAGGAGGCTATAGAGCACCTCCTGCGGGTCATGGTCGATACGCCCGGGTAGATACCCTATCGCGGACTTAGGCGACCTGGTGCCCTTTGGCGTCTCACCCTTATGGGCGTCTTGAATGGGATGATCTCGAAGCTAAGGTCCAGCGGAGAGCTCGACATACGGCTCTCCCAACTTCCCGACGTTTACGTAAGCCGCTTCGACGGATCTCTTTAGTAGCCGGGTCGCTTCCCTGGCCCGAATGAGGTCCTGGCGCCGCAACTCGCGCAGGAAGGCGGCGACCTCGAAGTCCCCGTCCTGTTCGGCCTCGAGGATACACGCTTCATAGGGCTCGATGCTCCTCAATACGCCGAGCAGGAGCTCCGTCACGTCACGGCTCCCTGTAACCGACACGGGATCAGGGACTGCCACCTGGGGAGAACTTTCCCTGCTGTCCAGCATCTCTATCCTCCTCGAGTATCCACGTTTCTTACGTATACGCACGACATGTACGAATGGTGTCAGAGCCGGATGAAAATCCTCCTGTAGCGACGCCCCCAACCCATACGGGTCGGGGGCGCCGTCTCTCTGACGGCCGTCTAACGACCTTCGATTATGTCGGCGATCAACGGGTAGCGGTACCCGCCGCCCTTGCTCACTCGGTAGGCCGCGTAGGCGCTGTGCACAAAGGGCACCAGCGAGATCAGGGCCATCACAGGGACGAGTAGGAACCCGATCAAGACGAGCATCAAGAGTGTCGTCACGGTCCATCCCGCGACCAGGATCACAAGCCACGCCACCTGGTACCACATCGACTGCAAAGCCTGGAACGCCACGTTGCTCGACCGGGCCCTGTAAACCAGCCAGATGATCAGGGCAGCCACGGGACCGAGGAACCCGGTGACGAGGTTGAGGAAGATGCTGAGGTGCGCGAGCACCGATAGCGTCCTCTCCTCTTGAGTGCCCATCGTCACCGGGCCCTGCTCCTCGGCGACCTCGTCTCCGGCTACCCCGTAGTTGTGGTCCTTAGCCTCCATTGCCGCTCCTCTCTATCGCACTACGATTTATATAAGGAAGGTACTCCCTGACCACCGGTTCGGCATCGGTCCCAGGGCTGAATGTGGCTAGGTCCTCGGACCCAGCGTTTCAGCTAATCAGCAAGTCAGCACGCTTCGGCTGACGCCTCCGCTTGTCAGCTTCTTGATCGCTGGACGCTGTCAGACTCTGGGTGGAGTGCCCATGGGGAGGTCGCGCGACCATCCCGAAACCAGTTCAATGAAAGACGGACATCCCATCTTCGCGGCGCTCTACGAACCGATAGGCGCCTCCGCGGAGCGAAGATGGATGGGCGAGCGCAGGAGGCTGTTGCTCGCCGGGGCCCGTGGCGCTGTGCTCGAGATCGGTGGCGGCACCGGCGCTAACCTGGCGCACTACTGGGATGTAGATCGGGTAACCATCGCCGAGCCCGACCCTTTCATGCGCAATAGGATCGGCCCGAAGCTCGAGGACGCCCGTGTCCCGTCGAGGTCTCGGCGGCCGGGGCAGAGGCGCTACCTTTCCCTGACCGGAGCTTCGATACTGTGGTCTCGACGCTCGTCCTTTGCACGGTCCCGGATCAGGAAGCTGCACTGGACGAGGTCAGGCGCGTCCTGCGTCCGGGCGGAAGGTTGCTGTTTATCGAGCACGTACGCGCCGCTGAGCCCATGGCCCGCTGGCAGGACCGCCTGGAGCCTCTCTGGAGGCGGCTCCTCGGCGGCTGCCACCCCAATCGTGATACTGTCGCTGCCATCGAGGAGGCCGGGTTCGAGATAGAGATGTTCGAGAGCTTCTACCCGTCGGATCCCCTCTCTGGCCTCACGCCACACGTCCAGGGCTCGGCGACGATTCGGCTCGCCGCCTGAGAATCCGGCGAGGGCGGTATGCTAGGATCAATGCGTCGATGAGTGGTCCTGAAATGCATCCCGTTTCGTCATGACCCGCCGGACTGGCCTGCCCTTCTCCCTCGCGCTCGCGCTCGTGGTCTTCGTCGTTGACCAAGGCATAAAGTCCGTCGTCGAGGGCTCGATGCGGGTCGGGGAGAGCATCACCCTCATGCCAGGCTTCCTCAGCCTCACCTACATAAAGAACGACGGCGGGGCCTTCGGCATCCTCGGTGGAAGCCAGATGGTTCTCCTCCTCGGGAGCACCGTCGCCGTCGTGGTCGTGCTCTGGATGCTGCTGTCGGGGAGACCGTCGACGCTCACGATGCTCGGGTGCGGTTTGATCCTGGGCGGTGCCGCGGGCAACCTACTCGACCGCCTGAGCAGCGGCGAGGTCACAGACTACATCCATTTCAGCTTCTGGTATATCTTCAATGCTGCCGACGCCGCGATAGTCGTCGGCGTCGGGCTACTGCTCCTCTCAGCCCTCCGCCCCGAAAAGACCGACCAGCGACCAGCCGTCGGTGACAGGCAGCGAACGGAGAGCTGACTCTTACCGTTCCGCTTCTCCCGAGACCCGCTCAGGGGCTTCGGGCTGTTGGTCCTCCGCCTTCTCGCGCAACTGGCGCAGTATGCCGCCGGCGAGGAGGATGTCGCGCTCCCGCTGCGAGTATTCGGCGAGGAGCGTTACTTCGTCATCTCCTTTTCTCAGCGGAACTTCTACGTCGCCGTTCTCCAGGCGGTCCCTGATCCCCTGCAGCTCCCACTCCTGTCCCTGCTCGAACTCGTCGTAGTCCGACTCGTCCTCAAAACGGAGCGGGAGGATGCCCTGGGAGATCAGGTTCCGGCGGTGGATGCGGGCGAAGCTCTTCGCGATGACAGCCCTGATGCCGAGATGCAAAGGCGCCAGCGCGGCGTGCTCACGACTCGACCCCTGCCCGTAGTTGTGCCCGCCAACGATAAAGCCCGGCGCCATCTCCTGAGCCTTCTCGTGGTACTCGGGGTCGAAGCGGCGAAAGGTGAATTTGGCGATCTCGGGTACGTTCGAGCGGAACGACATGACCTCGACCCCGTCTGGCGCGAGGTCGCCGGTCGAGACGTCGTCCTCGACCACGATGGTGACCGTGCACTCCAAGGAATCGGGGAGTTCGGGGACTTCTGGCGGCGGCTTTATGTTCGGGCCGCGTAAGATCTCGATGCCCGATGCCTCCTCTGGCGATGCAGGGGCCAAGATCTGGCGGTCGTCCACCGCAGGGTTCGCAGGAGCCTCGGGGAGATTCGGGTACTCCCCGAGCTCACGGGGGTCCGTGATGGCGCCACGCAGAGCGGTCGCGACCGCCGTGGTAGGACTCGTCAGGTACACCTGGTCGGTAATGGTACCCGAGCGTCCAGGGAAGTTACGGTTGAAGGTTCTGACGCTGACCGAATCGGAAGGCGGCGCCTGTCCCATCCCGACGCACGGGCCGCACACGGGCTCGAGCATCCGCGCACCAGCCCGCACCAGGTCGGAGTAGACGCCGGTACTGGCGATGGAGTCGAGGATCTGACGGCTCCCCGGCGTCACGGTCATGACGAGACCGGGATAGACCGTCTCGTCCCGCAAGACCGCAGCGGCGACGGCCAGGTCCTCGAAGCCGGAGTTGACCGAGCTGCCGATGCAGACCTGCGCGGCCTTCGTGCCCGCGACCTCGCCCACGGGGACGACGTTGCCGGGTGAGTGGGGCTGTGCGATCAGGGGTTCCAGCTTGTCCAGCTCGATGTGCTCGCGCTCATCATAGTCGGCGCCCTCGGCGGCGGAGAGCTCAACGAAGTCTTCCTCGCGCTGCTGCATCCTTAGCCACTCCCTCGTCCTCTCGTCCGAGGGGAAGACGCCCGTGGTGGCACCGAGTTCGGCGATCATGTTGCAGATCGTGGTCCGTCCCGTTACGTCTATGTTCGCGACTCCAGGACCGTAAAACTCGAAGATGCGCCCGAGGCCGCCCCTGACGCCGCGCCTCCTCAAGAGCTCGAGGATCACGTCCTTCGGCGTCACCCAGTCTGAGAGAGTCCCCGTAAGCTCGACACCGACGACCTTGGGAGCGGGGGTCTGGAAGGGTTGTCCGGCCATCACGAGGGCCACGTCAAGACCCCCGGCCCCGATCGCTATGGACCCGAGTGCCCCGGAGGAAGTCGTATGGGAGTCCGCCCCGACGAGCGTCGCGCCAGGCCTGGCGAAGCGCTCCACGTGCAGGTAGTGGCAGATGCCGTTCCCGGGGCGGGAGTAGTGGATGCCATATCTGGCGGCGAAGGCCTGCAGGAAGCGGTGGTCGTCGGGGTTCTTGAAGTCGAGTTGGATGACGTTGTGGTCAACGTACTGGAGTGCGAGATCCACCTGGACGCGGTCCACGCCCATCCTCTCGAACTGCAGGCAGGCCATCGTGCCTGTGGCGTCTTGAAGCAGGGTCTGATCTATCCTCAGTCCTACTTCCTCGCCGGGATCGAGCATCCCTTCGACCATGTGGTCCTCGAGGATCTTGGTGACCAGATTCTCCGCCATAGTCCATCACCCCCGCCTCACATTCTTAAACTCGTCTACTCATTCTACATACTCGTCTTTCGTGGTTTGCCCGCGGACGAGTTGATGAATTCGTAGCGAAGCTGCGTTGGCTCGATCCTGGGACAGCCTAGTTCCAGGAGATCCGGCGTCCTGCCGAACTCCCAAAAAGGACGTCCGCGATGCCCTCCGCTATTGGTGGCGCACGAAAGCGGATGTTACTTTGAGGGTCTTCCGATCTAGGGGTCTGCCGCACCCAGGACAGTGCATAACCTGCTCGGTGTAGGTCTCGCTAGTGTTGTCGTCGTCGAAGAACACCCATTTGTATTCCCCATCTACCCACCAGAACTCCCCCCAGAGGTCTCCCCCCCGCGCGCACGGACACACCAAACCAGCCATCGGCCCTCCTCCTTCGCGATCACGTGCGTCGATAGTAACTTAAACAACAAGACCTGTCCCGGCCTATGGCCCCTACAACAGCAAAAATGGTCCGAAGTATGTAGCGAGATCGCACATAGAGGATGGGCCATCCCCATACTTCGCGAGCCTGCCCTACTCGAGGTGGCTCAGGATGAAGGAGAGGAGGAAGCCGGCGGCGGTGGCGATCCCGACGACCTCACCACCCTCTTCGTAGGCCTCCGGCATCATGGTGCTTGCGAGCATCGTCAGGATGGCCCCGGCGGCGAAGGCCTGGATAGCGGCGACTACATCGTCGGAGGCGCCGGCGAGAAAGAAGTAGCCGAGCAACGCAGCGAGCGCAGAGACGAAAGTTACCCCGCCCCAGAGCCCGAAGATTTGGGCCGCAGGGCGTCCGGCCCGTTTCATCCCCGAGGCCGAAGACAGTCCTTCCGGGACGTTTGAGAGGAAAACGGCGGCGACGAGGGCGGCGCTGATATTGCCACCTTCGAGGAGGCTGATCCCGATAGCCGCCGACTCCGGGATGCCGTCCATGAGCACGCCTATTGCGATGGCGCTCGCCGAGTCACCCTGTTTATCCCCGGGGTTCTTGCGGCGCGCTCCTCCCCTCCTGTTCACGGCCCTGTCGGCTAAGAAGAAGGCCACGGCCCCGAGCAAGAGTCCCAGGGCCGAGGCGTCGAAGCCTCTTATCTGGTAGGCCTCGTTCATGAGCTCGAAGGCGACAGAGGAGATCAAGACCCCAGCCCCGAGCGCCATGACGGTCGCTATGGTGCGCCTCGAAGCGCCGGCGTAGATACCCACGAGCGCCCCTACTAGGAGCGATGCTCCCCCGACGAATCCCCAGAACCCTGCAGCCAGTGCCTCCACGTCGCCTCTTCGGCAGCCTCGCTATTCCTGCACGAGCCGTTGGTAGACTGCACGATACTTGCGGATGGCCTGCCGCAACTCTTCGGTGGACTCCTCATTCGAGTCCTCCTCCGCACGCCCTGCCGAACGGGCCACGACGTCGGCCCTGATGCGCCATGCCTCCCTGTAGTCGTCGGCGACCTCAGGGTGCATTGCGGTCAGGCCCCGCTCGGTCTCCTCGTCGGACTGGCCCGCGTCGGAGACGAAGTTGCGCTCGTTGAGGATGTCGGAGGTGGTCCGGTCCGCCATCTCAATGGACCTCTCCGGATTATCTACGAAGACCCTCTCGACCTCTCCCCACTGCTCCTTATAGTGAGCGCGGGCTCTCTTCGGAGAGTGGCTCGACCCGCCGCTCTATGCGACCGCGACGCTCCCTGAGTTCCCTCTCGGCCTCCTCCTCGGAGCCTCTCTCCTGTGCCATCCGCTCGTACTCGGAGCCGAACGCCTCCCTGGTTCGCTCCCGCTGCTCCTCGCTCCTCTGCGCAGCCCTCCGCCGTGAAGCGAAGAACAGCGCCAGTAACAAGACCACGATGACAATAACCACTATGATCAAGATCAGGGCCGTAGTGCTCAAGTCTGCTCCTCCCGCTGGTTTCTCTGTCTTGCATCATTCCCCAAGATGTAACCCGCGTAAGGTCGCCGTTTTCCTAGTCACCGGACCGCGAAGGATGCGAGGGTCCAGGGTGTGCACCGTGAGTCGGCGAGCCCGCCACGGCGGCGTGGTAGCATGAAGCGGAGGTGGAACAGCAGACGTGAGGCGACCTGGAAGGAGGACGCATGACCGAGCGCGAACGACGCGCGGGCTCAGGCGGGACGGAGGACAACGTGCGCGACGAGTTCGACGAGGCCGCAGAGCGAGGCAAGCCCGGTAAGGACGCCTCGAAAGAGGCCGTCGAGGAAGAAGAGAGTACAGGTGGCGTCAAGAGTAACGTTCAGGACGAGTGGGACGAGTCGCAAGAGCGCTAGTCAGCACGCGCCCGCCTGCGGCTTGTCAGCATGCCGCCTGACGGCGGCGCTCAACACTTCAGCCGGGTGGTAGGTCTCGCCCGAGGCTCGGAAAAACCTCCGAGGGATGTGCTCCCGCGCGACGGAATGAGGCGCCTTGGGCGGACAAAGCTGACATGCTAACAAGCGCCCTGCAGGGCACGTGCTGACTAGCTGAAATGCTTAACGGACGCGGGGGCGGTGGGCGTTCGTACGCGAGCGCCTGAATATACGGTCGAGGTAGCGGCCCGCGGCCCACGCGCCCGCAGCGCCGCCGAGGATGCCGAGGAAGATGTCGAAGATCGTATCGGGCAGGGCGTTAGAAACGCTAACGCCCATCCGGGACATCAGGACCTCGACGCCCTCCCAACCTGTGGCGCCGAGAAGCCCGATGACAGAGCCTGTAATGATGGCCCGCAGGGGGTTTTGAAGAACTCGTCGTCTCCCCCGCTACGGTAGATGATCTCCGCCAGTAAGAGCACGAGCGTGAACGGCGTGGTGAAGTGGGTCACCTCGTCGTAGAACAGAACGGGCTCGAAGAGCTTCCACAAAAAGCCTGACGCGTTCAACATGATGCAAAACAGGATCAGAACCAAAATGTACTTCCGCGGCATTATTGTGTCACTACGCTTCCCTATACGCCAGGGAACCCGTACTGGAACACGCCCTCGGGCACCTCGTGGCAGTGGCGGCAGCGGGCTTCGTAGCTCTCCTTGGCTCCTATCAGGATCGTCGGCGCGGAGACGGGGGCCGGTCTTCCGTCTATGAGACGCTGCGAGCGCGAGGCTTCCCTGCCGCAGCGGGCGCAGATGGCCCTGAGCTTTACCACCTCGTCGGCCTCGGCCAGTAGCCTCGGCACCGGCCCGAATGGCTCGCCCTTGAAATCCATGTCGAGGCCCGCCGCGATTACCTCGTCTCCCGCATCGGCCAGTCGCCGGCAGACCTCGATTATTCCCTCGTCGAAGAACTGCGCCTCCTCGATGGCCACGACATCCGTGGTCTCCTCTACCTTCCCTAGAAGTTCTTCGCTCGTCGAGACGGCGAGTGCTTTGTGCGGGACGCCATTGTGGGACCGTATCTCGGCGTTCTCCGAGCGGGTGTCGATGGTGTGCTTGAAGACCTGTGCGCTGCGGTGGGCGTAGAGGGCGCAGCGTACGCGCCGGATCAACTCCTCCGTCTTGCCGGAGAACATCGAGCCCGTGATGAGGATGAGAGACCCAGTTGTCTGGGCCGAGGCTTCTACCAGTGGATCGCAGGTCTGCGTCATGGTGCTTATTCTACCCGCCACGCAGCCATCCACAGGGCCTGCTTCGCTAGCGCAGGTCCTGTTTGAGCTTGCGGCGTTCCCTCCTGTACCTGATGATGGCGGCCACTACTACCCCGAGGACCACGAGACCCGAGGTCACCAGGAACAGGGCGACGTACTCAGGCGCCTGGCGCCCCAGGTATGAGTAGAGGAATGTCTGGGGGAAGATGCCTAAGGCCGTGGCCGCTATAAAGCTACGGAACCGCATCAGGGTGAGCCCCGCGGCGTAGGAGATGGCGTCGAAGGCGACGCCCGGTAGAAGCCGTCCGGCGAACACCGCGTACACCCCCCACTGCGCGAACCAGCGGTCGGCCGATTCGAGCCCCGTCTTACCGACGAGCACCTCCACGGGGACCCTGCCGAGGGCGCGTGAGATCCCAAAGCACACGGCCGCCGCCAACACGTGCCCGAACAGGGAGAGCATCCAGCCCCAGAACACCCCGAAAGCGAGCCCGTTGGCGAAGGTGATGAGGAAGGACGGTACAGGCGCAACCAACGCTTGCAACACCATAAGAAAACACGAAGCCACAGGCGCCCAAAGACCGAACGAGACGATGTAATCCCGCAAACCCGCGATGTCTCCACGCCCCAGGATCCCCAGTGCCCGATTCATCTCGGACCGGAACGCCTCCGACAGGAGGTACAACAGACCGAACACCGCCGCCACCGCCGCGAGCAACAAGACCCGCAGCCAGCGCACCGTACTAGCGCTTAGCCCTGCGGGTTGCGCCACGCAAGGTAGTTGCTCGGGCCCGTTCATCCGTTCATGTTATACCGCCGCCAGGCCAGAAGCCCTGCGGTGCGCGGAGCCCGTGGAGCGGTGACCTCCTCGGTCTCGGCTCAAGAATCCCTCTTCGGGACTTTGCCAAGCGTGTTGCGCGCCAGCTTTATAGAGGCTGCGTCCACCATCTGCCCGTCCACGCTTACCGAGCCCGAGCTTGCGACGTTGGCCTCCTCGTAGGCGGCGACGACCTTCTTCGCCCAATCCACTTCCCTAGCGGTGGGCGAGAAGCCCTCGTTGACTATCTCTATCTGGGCGGGGTGGATGCACCACTTGCCGTCGAAGCCCAAAGAGCGGGCGATCAGGCAGCTCCGGCGTAAACCCTCCTCGTCGCCGTAGTCGGCGACGGGGCCGTCGAGGACGCGCAGCCCGGCGGCACGGGCCGCGACGACGATGCTCTGCATGGCGTAGTGGAATCGGTGGCCTGGGTACGCCTCGTCCCACTCGTCCATCACGCCGATGCTGGACTGGGGCATGCTCACGCTCGCCGCGAAATCGCCGGGGCCGAAGTGGAGGGCCGTGAGACGGTCCGTGGCACGGGATATCTCGCCCGCGTTGACCAGACCTTCGGCGCTCTCTATCTGGGCTTCGATCTTTATCCTGCCCTTTTCCAGATCCATCGCCAGCTCCAGCTGGGAGAGCAGGGTGGAGACGACATGGAGGTCCTCGGGGCGGTTCACTTTAGGGACGATGACGGCGTCCAGAGCGCCGCCGGCCTCTTCTACCACCCCGATCAGGTCCCTGTAGAAGTAAGGTGTGTCCAGGGCGTTGGCTCGGTAGAGTTTCAGGCGACCTTGCCAGTCGAGCTCCTTTAGAGCAGAGACAACGTCTCCGCGGGCAGCGGCCTTGCTGTCAGGGGCGACGGCGTCTTCGAGGTCGAGGAACACGGCGTCGGCGGCCGAGGCGAGCGCCTTCTCGGCCATCTTCCGCCGCGTTGCGGGGACGGCGAGGAGGGAACGGGCGGCTTTCATGCTACTTGTCGAGTAGCGTCTCTACTGGCTCTCCGCGCAGGGAGGCGTCGAGGACCTCCACAGGGTGGGCCATAGGGAGGCCACCCTGACCCATGTTTTTCAGAGAAGACTGTATCTGGAGCATACAGCCGGGGTTGGAGGTGACGATCATCTGCGCACCGGTCTTCAGGATGTTGTTCGCCTTGCGCTCACCGAGCTCGGCGGCGGGCTCGGGCTCGACCATGTTGTAGATACCGGCGGACCCGCAGCAGACCTCGGCTTCCCTGATCTCCTTTACGTCCATCCCTGGTATCTGCTTGAGGGTCTGGCGCGGCTGCTTGCGGACTCCCTGCGCGTGCGCCAGGTGGCAGGCATCATGGTAAGCCGCAGTAACGGGCAGCGGATTGCGCTCCGCCACGGGGCCGAGTTCCTGAAGGAACTCCGAGACGTCGCGGACCTTCGCACTGAAAGCCTTCGCCCGCTCGGCGTACTCCGGGTCGTCGCGCAGCAGATAACCATAGTCTTTCATCGTCGAGCCGCAGCCCGCGGCGTTGACGACGACGTTGTCCAGGTTCAGGTCCTCGAAGGTGTCTATGGTCTTGCGGGCGAAGTCCAGTGACTCCTCCTCGCGGCCCGCGTGGGTGGAGAGGGCGCCGCAGCAGCCCTGTTTGGGGGCCACGACCTCGCAGCCCTCGGCGGCGAGAACGCGGACCGTGGCGGCGTTGACGGGGGAGAAGAAGACCCTTTGTACGCAGCCTGTCAGGATGCCGACCCTGCGACGCTTCTCGCCTACAGGGCCCGTGAGGTCAGGGATCTTCACTTCTCTCGGTAGATCCGGCAGTAGCGCCTCCATAGCCCGCATCCTGGCCGGGAGGCGTTGCATGATGCCGGCCCTGCGCAGCTTGTCTCCGACGCCGAAGCGCTGGTAGAGGCGCATCGGGGCCGCGATGGCCCGCAAGCGGTTCGGATAGGGGAAGAACTGGAAGATCATCTCCCTGAAGGCCTTGTCGTCAGCCCGGCGCTCGTAGCGGCGCTCGACCTGCTGGCGGGTTGACTCGATGAGCTTGTCGTACTGCACCCCGGAGGGACAGGCGGTCACGCAGGCCATACACCCGAGGCAGAGGTCCCAGTGGCGAACCATCTCATCGTTCATCGGCTCCTCGTTCAGGCCTTTGTTCATGAGGTAGATGCGCCCGCGCGGGGAGTCCATCTCCTCGCCGAAGAGTACGTAGGTCGGGCAGGTGGGCAGGCAGAATCCGCAGTGGACGCAGTCGTCTATGAGGTCCTTCTCGGGCGGGTGATGGTCGTCGAAGGCCGGGAACACGTAGGAGCCGCTCTCGGCCCTGTCCTGGCCGATGGTCTGCTGTATAGAGTCGCCAGCGGCGCGGGTGCTCTGCCCCACGTCCTCAGGACTCCCGGCGCCGATAGCTGAGGCCATCGCCTGCTCGCGGGTCGTGCCCTCGGGGTTTCGCCGCTCGGTAGCGTCGGTAGCGCTGTAGCGGTCCTCGCCACCTTCGCCCGAACCGTTTCGACCGCCGTTGCGTTCGGTCACTAGATGCCTCCCAGGAATCTACCGGGGTTCATGGTATACCCCGGATCGAACTTCTCCTTTACCCGTCGCGTCAGGCCGACGTAATCCCCACCCGTCCCCCACGCGTCCAGCCTGCTCTTGATAGTGAGAGGAGCCTCTTGCACGAGGACGCTGCCGCCCCTGCGGACCCGGATCTCGCGCACCTCCTCGACGACTTCCACGAGCCCATCTTCGCCACCGGAGAGACCGGCGAAAGTGACCCCGGTACCCGCGTGGCCCGAGACCCGGACCTCGACCTCCCTACGCCCTGCCGCCCCGAGGACGGAATCGAGGACCGCCGTGAGGTCTGCGGGCGGGGCGCTGACCTTGAGCCCCACGTCTCCCGCGGCCCAGGGCCGTCTTCCGAGGTCCTCCCAAAAGGCTTCGCCGTCGTCCCCGTCGAGGACGCGCACCTCGCCGTGAGAGCCAAGGATCTGGCTCGCAGCCGTCGTCTGAGCCTCCACGGCCGGCTCGATCCCCTCGAACAGGGCGGCGACGGCACCTTTGTTCCCGTCCCAGCGCATCTCCAGCGCGTCGAGCACGAACTGGGTGAAAGAGGAGTGTGTGAGGTCCTGCGCCGCGTCCGCTACGGTCTTGTAATCGTCCACCTCTACCACGACCGTCCTGGCCGTCTCCCTGACCGGGTGCAGCCTGAAGTTCGCCTCTGCGATGACGCCAAGGGTTCCGAGCGAACCCGTAAACAGCTTGGAGAGGTCGTAGCCGGCCACGTTCTTTACGACCTTGCCGCCAGCCTTTGCCACCGTTCCGTCGGCGAGCACCACCCTTATCCCGATGATGAGATCCCTGACCGTGCCGTACCTGAGACGCCTGGGTCCAGAGGAGTTCGCCGCCACGATGCCCCCGACAGTGGCCCCGGCCGCACCCTCCGGCGGGTCTATGCCGAGCATCTGGTCTGCGCCCGCGAGCCTCTCCTGCAGGTCTTCGAGCTTGATGCCGGCCTGGACACGCACGATCTGGTCGCCCGGGGCGTGCTCTATGACCTCGTCCATTCGCGCGGTACTGAGAATGAGGTCTGCCTCCCGCGGAGGATTCCCTAGTCCCATCTTGGTCCCGCCACCACGCGGCGAGACGGCGAGCCCTTCACGGCTCGCGAGCTTCATGACCTCGCTCGTCTCCTCGACCGTCCCGGGCTCGACGACGACGGAGGGCGTCACACCGTCTACGGCGTCCTCCTCCGAGGCATCCCGGACGCGCTCCCCACCGACTATGCTCTGCAGCTCTTCCGTGGGGACGTTCTTCGCGTGCGTCTGCATTAGAAGTTCTCCGCCAGGCCGGCCTTCTGGACCGGGTGCATGTGGAAGGGGCCTGGGCGTTCGCCGCAGAGGCGGGGGGTCGGGAAGATCTTGCCCGGGTTGCAGATCTGGTGCGGGTCGAACGCGCAGCGGAGGAGCTGCATGACGTTCATGTCATCTGCCGTGAACATCCGGGGCATGTACTTCATCTTGTCCCGCCCGATGCCGTGCTCGCCCGTGAGCGACCCGCCGTGCTCCAGGCAGGTGAAGACGATGTCTCCCGCCAGATCCTCGGCCTTCTCGGCCTCGCCAGGGGCGTCGTTGTCGTAGAGGACGAGCGGGTGGAGGTTGCCGTCGCCGGCGTGGAAGACGTTGGCGACCCTGAGGCCGTACTCCTCGCTGAGGTCGGCGATCTTCTTCAGGACCGCCCCGAGCTCCGTGCGCGGGACGACCCCGTCCTGGACGTAGTAGTCGTTGGAGATCGAGCCCATCGCCCCGAACGCTGCCTTCCGGCCCTTCCAGAAGAGCGCCCGCTCCTCGTCGTCCTCCGCGATCCTTATCTCCGAGGCGTCGTTCTCCTCGCAGACCTTTATGACGTGCTCGAACTGATTCTCGACCTCGGCCTCAGGGCCGTCGAGCTCGACGATCAGGATCGCACCCGCATCCGGGAAGCCAGGCGAGATCTGCGTCTCGACCGCTTCTGTGGTAAGCCGGTCCATCATCTCTATCGCGGCCGGCACGATGCCCGCGCCGATGATCCCTGAGACCGCCCCGCCTGCCTCCTCGGTGTCCTTGAACGCCGCGAGCAGCGTCCTGACCGACTCAGGCTTGCGCAGGATCCTGAGCGTTATCTTCGTGGCGATCCCCAGGGTACCCTCGGAGCCCACAAAGGCTCCCAAAAGCTCGTAGCCCGGCGCGTCTGGCGCCTTGCCGCCGCCTAGGTGGACGACCGAACCGTCGGGCAGTACGACCTCGGCGCCCATCACGTGGTTGGTGGTGAAACCGTACTTCAGGCAGTGGACGCCGCCGCTATTCTCCGCCAGGTTTCCGCCGATGGAGGAGACGATCTGGCTGGCCGGGTCGGGGGCGTAGTAGTACCCCTCGTCGGCGACCTCCTGGGTGACCCAGACGTTTATGACGCCCGGCTCAACGACGACGCGGCCGTTCGGGATGTCCACCTCCAGGATCCTGCGCATCCTGGTGAGGACGATGAGGATGCCGGCTTCGACCGGCAGCGCCCCTCCGGAGAGCCCCGTCCCCGAGCCCCGCGCCACGAACGGGATACCCTCCACATAGCAGGTCTTGACTATCTGCTGGACCTGCTCGGCCGACTCGGGAAGGACGACGAGGTCGGGGATCACACGGTAGTTCATCAGGCCGTCACACTCGTAGGTGCGCAGCTCCTCGCGCTCGTGGATCACGCCCTGCGGGCCGAGGATCTCCTTCATCGTCTGTATGAGTTGTCCTCGGTCCATGTATGGTCCTCCCTTTCGGGAGCCCTTCTCTAGCTCCCTATCTCGTGTCCCGACGATTCTTCTATGAGTGTCAGGATCGCGGAGTGATCCCGATCCCCTTTTCCCCTCATCTTCAATGTCTCAAGCATCTGGTCCACGATGGCGGTGACCGGGAGGGTTACCCCGTACTCCCTGCCCGCCGCGAGCGCTATCCCTAGATCCTTGTGGTGCAATTCTATCCTAAAGCCGGGGTCGAAGGAATGTTCGAGCATCTTCTCACGCTTGACCTCCATGACCTTGTTCCCTGCCAAGCCCCCGCCGAGTACGTCCAGGATCTTCTCCGGCGCGACCCCCCCTTTGGAGCCGAGCACGAGCGCCTCCGAGACCGCCTCGATGGTAAGCGCGACCACGATCTGATTGCACGTCTTGACCACCTGACCGGCTCCGATGGGTCCCACATGCGTCGCCACCTTGCCCATCACGTCGAATAGTGGACGAGCGCGCTCGAAGTCTTCTTTCGAACCGCCCACCATGATGGAGAGTGCACCCTCTACGGCCCCCACGTCGCCTCCGCTAACCGGAGCATCCAGCATCGAGGCGCCCTTCTCTCGGACCTTCGCCGCGAGCTCCTCGGTGACCACGGGCGAGATCGTGCTCATGTCCACGAGCAGAGCGCTGTCGCGGATGCCTTCGAGGACGCCGCCCTCTCCGGCCACCACAGCCTCAACGTCGGGCGAGTCGGGGAGCATGGTGATGACGATGTCGCACGCCTCCGCCACCTCCCTCGGGCTTCGGGCGGCGGTGGCGTTCCCCTCCTCCGCCAGTCCCTCCGCCTTCTCCGAACTGCGGTTTTGCAGGACCAGCTCATAGCCCGCCTCCATCAAGTTCTTCGCCATCGGGCGGCCCATAATCCCAAGCCCTATAAAACCTACGGTGTCGGCCATGTTGCTCCTCTCTAAAATCCCAGGTCAGATACGGTCACGTCCCTGCCACGCAGCTCCTTCGGCAGCCATTTCAGACTCTCCTCGGTAGTCTCCGTCGTCGGGTTGTATTCCAGTCCGACGTAGCCGTCATAGCCGAGATCTTCGAGGACGGCTAGGACGTAAGGGTAGTGGATCTCACCCGTCCCAGGCTCACTGCGCTCTGGAGAATCCGCAATCTGGATGTGTCCGATGTGGTCGAAGTGCTCGCGCAGGTTGGCGACCAGGTTCCCCTCCATCCGCTGCATGTGGTAGAAGTCGTGCTGTATTCGGAGGTTCTCCAGCCCGACACGCTCCACGAACTCCACGGCTTGCTCCGCAGTGTACAGCAGATAAGGTCCGTTCTCGAAGGTGTTGACCGCCTCGATCATGACCGTGACGCCCGCCGCTTCTGCCTTCTCTGTGGCGAAGCGTACGTTTTCGCGTGCCAACGCGAGCTGCTCTTCGCGGTCCAGGTCGGGGATCTCGTGCCCCACGAGCACGTTCATCCTCTCGCAGTCGAGCGCACGCGCCAGATCAAGGGCTATTGGCACGTTCTCCCTGAACAGTTGCTGCCGCCCGGGATCGCTCACGAGCCCCCTGTCTCCTGCCGCCATGTCTCCGGCGTCGAAGTTAAAGAGCGCCACGTCGAGACCGGCGTCTCTGACAGCATGCTCTACTGCCCCCAGCTCCGCCTCGTGACCGGGCCACCAGAACTCGACCGCCGAGAAGCCCGCTGCGCCCGCCCGCCCGAACCGCTCCAGTAACGGAACCTCTTTGAACAGGATGGAAACGTTCGCGCTGAACCTCATGCCAGCCCTCCTTCCGCCACAAGCATAACCCAACCAGGCGCCGAACTCCCAGATGGTTACAATGCCCTTGTGCGCGAGGATCTCCAGGAGATATTTTCGGCCGGTCTGGCCGCCGCCGACCCGCAGCGGGCCGTGCGGCGCGAGCTAAAGCTCGAAGACGGCGCTATCTTGGCCGGAGAGAAGAGCTTCGAGCCGCGGCGCGTGTTCGTACTCGCGGTGGGCAAGGCGGCGGGAGCGATGGCGAAGGCCGCTGAGGAGCTTCTTGGGGAGAAGTTCTCCGGCGGGCTGGTCGTCACCAAAGACGGCCACGACCCAGGCCCCGAGGGTTTCGAGACCGTCTTCGCCTCCCATCCCGAGCCTGACGAAAGGGGCGTGGAGGCGGCCCGCAAGGTGCAGGAGGTGGCCGAGTCCCTTAAAGAGGGAGATCTGCTGCTAGCCCTGATCTCGGGCGGGGCCTCGGCGCTGCTCGCCGATCCGGCTCCTCCTATCAAGCTTGCGGACCTGAAGAAGCTTACGTCCGACCTCCTTAAGAGCGGGGCGGATATAGGGGAGATTAACACCGTAAGGAAACACGCTTCGGTCTTGAAGGGCGGCGGCCTCGCACGGCTCGCCCATCCTGCCCCGACCACGGCCCTCCTGCTCTCGGACGTGGTTGGCGACGAGCCTTCTTCCATCGCCAGCGGCCTCACGGCCCCGGACCTGACGACCCTGGAGAGCACCCAACGCGTGCTGGAGCGCTACGGCATAGAGCCACCGGATAGTGTCGCGGATCACTTGCAGAGTGCTGAGGAGAACCCGGCTTCGGACGACCTGATCTTCGAGAACGTCGTGAACTGTATCTGCGGCGGCGGCCGGCACGCAGCCGAGGCTGCGGTGAAGAAGGCTGGAGAGCTTGGACACACGCCGCTGCTGCTCACCACCACCCTCACGGGCGACGCCCTTGGGGCGGCCTCCATGTACGCGGCGATCATCAGAGAGGTACTGGCGAGCGGTAACCCGGCCCAGCCGCCGTGCGCCATCGTCTCGGGCGGCGAGGCAACGGTGACCGTGCGCGGAAGTGGCACCGGCGGGCCGAACCAGGAATTCGCTCTGGCGCTCGCGGTAGAGCTGGATGGTGTCGAGGGCTGGACGGCGTTCTCGGCAGACACAGACGGCAACGACGGCTCGACCGACGCAGCGGGCGGCATCATTGACGGGAAGACGGCGCAGAGGATCAGGGACGCAGGCATGGACCCGGAGGAGGCGCTGGCGGACAACGACTCGTACGCCGCCCTGGAGGCGGGCGAGGCCCTGGTCGTCACAGGGCCGACAGGCACAAACGTCAACGATCTGCGGGTGGCACTAATCTCCTGAGGACGAAGTGGAGGATTGCACCGGGGCTACTACGGTGCCATTCTTCCGCATCGCCGGTCTTACCGTCGCACTTGAAGGTAAAGGGAGGATTAGGGTAGGAGAGTCTGATGTACGAGCAAGTTTATGAGCCCATAGCAGGAAACCTTGCGCTCTCCACGCTGGTGGCGGTCGTTCCGATAGTAGTGCTGTTCGTGTTGCTGGCTGGCGTCAGGATGGCGGCGCAGTGGGCATCGCTGATTACCCTCGCGGTGGCGCTCGTGATTGCGGTGTTGGTCTACGGGATGCCTATAGACCTCGCCCTCAACTCGACGCTCCTTGGGTTTTGTTTCGGGCTCTTTCCCATCGTCTGGATCGTCATCAACGCCATGTTTCCAGAATACGAAGACACGAGAGTTGCAATTTAGCACTCAGCTGCTGGTCAAAGGAATACCCCAGCTTCGGCTAGCGCTGCGCACTTAGATGATAGAGCCTGCGCCTTCTGTGGAAGGCTTAACGTAGCGCGATTGCGTAGCAGCAACCGTGCTCGACACACGTTTCTACGCCACTATCTCGTGCTGGCTTCGCATAGCGCGACTCTTTCGATGCCCCCCAGCTCCTCCTAGCCGGGGATCAGGAACCTGAGTACGTAGGCCTGTAGCGTGATCCAGACCGCCATCACAAGGGTGAGCGCGACGGACCACTTTAGAACCAGCCGCAGCAGGTCGCCCTCCTTGCCCTGGAGACCCGTGGCGCTCGTGCCGACGGCAAGGTTCTGTGGGCTGATCATCTTCCCCAGCACGCCGCCTGAGGAGTTGGCGCCGACCGTAAGGTTCGGGTTGACCCCGATCTGCTGGGCCGTGACCTTCTGCAAGTTGGCGAACAGGGCGTTCGAAGAAGTATCAGATCCCGTAAGCGCCACCCCCAGCCAACCGATGAACGAGGCGAAGAACGGGAACAGGACGCCGGTCGCGGCGAACGCGAGGCCCAGGGTGTAGGTCACGCCCGAGTAGTTCAGGAGGTACGCGAGCCCGAGGATCGAAGCTATCGTGAGGATGGCAGACCAGAGTTGTTTGAGCGTCTGGCCGTAGATCCTCAAGGCCCGTCCAGGTCCGACCCTCAGGACGGCGAGGGCGATGAGATCGGCGATAAGGATGATCGTGCCCGCTGCCGAGAGCCAGTTGGTCGCGTAGGTGGCGGAGTAAGGGGCCGCTTCCGGTACGACCGGAGGTCGCTGTTCGACCTGCCCGTCGAGCCCGGGCCACGGCACGACCGGTAATCCGGTCGTCGGGTCCACCTCCGCCGAGGGGAAGTTTACAGCGGTCTGGACGCCGCTGACGGCGTCCTTGATCGGGGGCACCTGCACCAACAAGAACAGCGCGACGATGATGATGAACGGCGACCACGCGTAGAGCGTGCGTCCGAGGGGTGGGGTCTCGTAGCTCTCGCGCTCCTCCGCCGAGGGCTCGTTCTCGAAGTGCCACTCGCTCGAAGGACGCCAGAACGAGAGCAAGCCGACCACCGCGACCACCGTGATCAGGGCTGCCAACAGGTCAGCGAGCTCGGGGCCCAAGACGTTGGAGACCACAAACTGCGTCCCCGCGAACGCGATGCCGCTAACCGCGATTACCGGCCACACCTCCAACATCCGCCGAAAGCCTGACATCACCGTTACGAGCATGGCGGGGATGATGAGCGCCAACAGCGGTGTCTGGCGCCCCACCATCTGCGAGAGCTCCAGGGTGTCCAACCCCGCCACGCTGGCCCCTGTCAGTATAGGTATGCCGAATCCGCCGAACGCTACCGGCGCCGTGTTCGCGAGGAGCGCCAACGCCGCCGCGTAGAGGGCCTCGAAGCCGAGCCCGGCCATCAGGGAGGCCGTGATGGCTACCGGCGTCCCGAAGCCGGCCGTCGCCTCCAGGAGTGCCCCGAAGACGAAGGCGATAAGCACGACCTGTATCCGCCGGTCGTTGCTCACGCCCGCGAGCGAGTCGCGGATGGTGTCGAAGAAGCCCGTGTCTACGATGACGTTGTAGATAAAGATGGCGTTTATCACAATCCAAACGATGGGAAAGAGCCCGAAGCAAATCCCGAGCAAGGTCGAGTTCAATGCCAGGCCCACCGGCATCCCGTAGACCAACACCGCAATCACGAGCGCCACCGCGAGGGTAATCAGCGAGGCCCACTGCGCCGCCATCCTGACGCCAGCCAGCAACACGAACAACACTACTATCGGAACGACCGCCACCAGCGTGGAGAGTGCAAGGTTTCCTGCTATAGGCTCGTAGATTTGCTCGTACATCAGATCCTACCCCCTAGATACATCTGACATCTACGCTTCTCCTTCTGCTCGAAAGCCGGCAAATTTCTCCCCCTCCGTTTCACAGATAAGCTGCGACAATATTGCATTCCAAGCACCACGGCGCAAGCTCCCGGGCGTAGGGCAGCGAAGCTCAGGTGCCGAGTTCCTGGCAGAGCAGGGACCGGAGGACGTTGGGCCACAGAGCGCCATCATGCACGAGTACGGGGCGCACCTGCACGTCCGTTCCGATGCCATAAACGACGCCTTCGCCACCCTCATAGACGGGCGCGAACTGTCGGAGACGGAGCGCCTGGCGATTATCGCGGGCCTCAAGGAGGTCTCCAGGCGGGTCAATGAGGAGTACGACAAGTTCCGTGAGGAGCAAGGGCTTCGCGGGTAGCATCACAACCGACCGGGGCGGGCTATCCTTCGGGGTGTCCCGGCCCTTCTTGATATGATACCCAGACGGTTTCGTTAGCGGCGGTGTTGGGTATCTCCTTTCTAGGAAAGGGAATTCTAGGAAAGGGAACTAAACTCCAACAAGGAGGTATGAGACCCATGCCCGACGACAAGCTCCAACAGAAGCTAGTCGATTATGTCCAAGACGCCCACGCCATGGAGCAGAACGTCTCAACGATGCTCACCTCGATGATCTCTACCACCGACGATCCCCCAGATCACCGAGATGCTCAAGCACCACAAGGAGGAGACTGAGGAGCATGAGCGGAGGCTGCGCGAGCGACTCGATGCCATGGGAGGGGGCACCTCGACGACCAAGGCAGTCGGGGGATAGGCGCCGCGCTCTTTAAGG
>DASQWQ010000114.1:0-6704 GCA_035640175.1 Rubrobacter sp.
GGACAGAGACAAGGACATCATCATCTCCGGCGGCGAGAACATCTCGACCATCGAGGTGGAGCAGGCCGTGGCGCGCCACCCGGCCGTCATGGAGGCCGCGGTCGTCGCCATCCCGGACGAGAAGTGGGGCGAGCGCCCCAAGGCGTTCGTCGTGCTCAAGCAGGGACGGGAGGCGACCGAGGAGGAGATCATAGACTTCTGCAAGGAGCATATCGCCCGCTTCAAGGCCCCCGCGTCCGTCGAGTTCACCGAGTTGCCCAAGACCTCGACGGGCAAAGTCCAGAAGTTCGTCCTGCGTGAGAAGGAATGGGCCGGCCGCGAAAAGCAGGTGAATTAGGAGGCGCTATGATCGAAGCCGAGAAGACCTACGAGCACATTCTGTTCGAGCAGGACGGCGCTGTCGCATACGTGACCATGAACCGTCCGAAGAAGAGGAACGCACTCTCACTCGAGCACATGCGGGAGTTGCTCTCTCTCTTCGAGGAGATAGGAGAGCGCAGGGACGCTTCGGTGGTCATCCTGCGCGCCGAAGGTCCAGCCTTCTGCGCGGGCCACGACCTCTCGGAGATGGTCGGGCGCGACCCCGGGTTCTACCGCCACCTCTTCGACGTCTGCTGCGAATTGATGGAAACCATTCAGGAGATGCCACAACCCGTGATCGCGCAGGTCCACGGCGTCGCCACCGCCGCAGGCTGCCAACTCGCCGCCACCTGCGACCTCGTCGTAGCCTCCGAGGAGGCACGCTTCGCCACGCCAGGTGTACGCATCGGGCTCTTCTGCTCCACCCCGATGGTCGCCCTCTCCCGGGCCGTCGGCCAGAAGAAGAGCATGGAGATGCTCCTCACGGGCGAGTTCATCTCCGCCGAAGAAGCTCTCGCGGAAGGGCTCGTGAACCGCGTGGTATCGGCGGCGGAACTCGAAACCGAGACACGCTCTCTGGCCGAGAAGATCGCGGAGGCCAGCCCTCTGGTCGTAGGGATCGGCAAACAGGCGTTCTACCGCCAGTTCGGGATGCCCACGGAGCAGGCCTACGCTTACACCAAAGAGGTCATGTCCTTCAATGCCTCCTTCGCTGACGCCCAGGAGGGTATGGGCGCCTTCCTAGAGAAGCGCAAGCCCCAGTGGAAGGGACGTTGAGTCAGGAGCGCTGACCATGACAGATACGATTGCCCGGCCAGTTGAGCAGGAAGAGCAGAAGACAGAGGGACTGCCGCCCTACAACGTAATCTTGCTCGATGATAACGATCACAGCTACGAGTATGTGATCCTGATGCTCAAGCGGATCTTCGGGCACCCTGTAAAGAAGGGCTACGAGATGGCGCAGGAGGTCGACGCAACAGGGCGGGTCGTCGTGGCGACCACCAACCTGGAGCAGGCGGAGTTGAAGCGGGATCAGATCCAGGCCTTCGGTCCCGACCCACTGATCCCACGTTGCAAAGGCTCTATGTCCGCGACCGTAGAGCCAGCCTCCGGCTGACGGTCGGCCTTACGGCACAGCACTTCAGCACGCTCCAGCCTTCGGCTTTCGCTTGTCAGCACTTCAGCACGGCGGCTCCGCCGCCTTTTCAGCCAGTCAGCCAGGACTCGCGCACGCGAAAGCTGACTAGCTGAAATGCTGACTTACGCCTGGTCCCAGTAGGTGACGGCTTCGTCCTTGCGCTTGACGAAGCGCACGTTGCCGTCCTGTGAGATGACAACGGCTATGACGTCACGAAGCTCATTGCAGAGCCGATATGCGGAGCGGTGGCGAGTTCCCACGCCCCCGACCGACTCTTCGACGGCCGCGTCCGCCTCGACATCCAGGGCTCTGGCGACCGTCTCGACGACCGGTAACCCGCCGGAGATCTCACCGCCGAAGCCGAGCAGTTCGAAGCGCTGGGTCATTACGACGGTGCCGTCCACAGCGGTGAGGCCGGCGATCAGGTGCGCCACCTCGAAGATCGCTTCGTCGAGCCCGGTCAGTTCCCTGTCGCTACTCGCTTCGTAGTCGTCCCAGCCTACGGGGTCCCTGGCCGGTGTACCGGCGTAAGAGCGGGCCAGGGCGTTCATCACATCGACTATAAGCGTGCGGAACCGCCGGCGCGGTTCCGCGTCGGTAAACTTGTACTTGAGGGAAACGTAGCGGTCTTCGAGGATGTCGCCGGCCAGGGATGGCGGGACGATAACCAGGGTTCCTCCATGGTGGGAGTCCCGCACGGCGGAGATGATGCGTTTTATCGTATGTTGCCCTATAACGCGGATAATGTCGTTGTCGAGGCGGGCCCAGACCTCACCCTTCTTTCGCGCTTGGTCTCGGAGTCCGGCGTGGATCTCCGCGATCTCGCCCCTTACCGGTGCGAAAGTGTCGGGGAGCCAGCGGGAGTCGAATACGTTCATCGAGGTGTCCGAGAGCCTGCCTTCTTCCAGCTTGCAGACCGCTTCCAAACCGATGTCCACGGCGATGCGTCCCGGGCCGTGTGCCCGGAGGACCAGGGCAGTCGGCAGAGGCGGGGGGACATCCCTACCACCCTGGCCTTCTCTCAACCACCTCGGTCCCGTGTGGACGAGACCCCAGATCCTCAACCCCTCTCCCTCGTCGAAACAGACTCCGATGAGCGAGCGGTAGTAGTCGGCGGCGGGTGAGAGCCGCCTTATCTCCTGGACGTCGAGCTGTCTCGGACTTGGGAACTCCAGGCTGTGTGATCCGCCTGGCGGCCCTTCGCGCGCTGGCAGCAGGTCAGGGTCGCAGAGGATCACCCTGAACGTCACGGCGCGCTCCTCCTCACGCAACAAACCGGCCTGGTAGCAGGTGGAGATCAGAGCCTCCAGCGTACCCTGGTCAGGCAGCGCACCTGCTCTACCCTCGTCCCACCGCTCGCGGATGAAGCGGGCGAGGTCCGCCGGGTAGGCATCCTGTGTACTTCTCAGCGTGTCTTCCACAGGGCTCATTCTATTCTCCGGCCGGCGCCAGGCGCAGTATGCGGTCGTCCTGCTCGCTGACCGGGGTGCCGTAGGAGTCGTGGTTGGAGGTCGAGACCCAAAGGGACCCGTCGGGGGCCTGTATGACATCACGAACACGGCCGACCTCCCCGTCGAGGAGCTTTTCCCTATCTACGACCTCGCCGCTGTCGTTCAACTCCAGGTGCCAGAGCCGCTCTCCTCTGAGGGCGGCCACGAAAAGGTCTCCTTCCCACTGCGGGATGGCTCCACCGACCATGATCTCCGCCCCGCTCGGAGAGGCTTCCGAGGTCGGCCAGACGGTGATGGGGTCGACATACCCTTGATCCTCCCCGCCCCTGCCCTCGACCTGGGGCCAGCCGTAATTGTCCCCGGCTTCGATCCTGTTGACCTCATCCCAAGTGCTCGCGCCGAACTCGCTCGCGTAGAGCCGTCTCTCCGAGTCCCATGCGAGCCCCTCCACGTTGCGGTGGCCATAGGAGTAGACGGGGTTGCCGGGGAACGGGTTGTCCGGTGGAATGGAACCGTCGGGCTCTATTCTCAGGATCTTACCTCCCAGAGAGCTCCGGTCCTGGGAGTTCTCAGAATCTCCTGCGTCGCCTGTGCTCACGTAGAGCATGCCGTCAGGGCCGAACTTGATCCTACCCCCGTCGTGATACGTGTTGGAGGGAATATCCGTCAGTATGGGCTCAGGCTTCTCGCCCATGCGGAACCTTACGACCCGGTTGTCTATGCCGGTCGTGTAGTAGGCGTAGATGTAGCGGTCATCCTCGTAGTCAGGGGAGACAGCGACGCCGAGAAGCCCGCCCTCGCCCGAGCCACCTTCCGGCAGCGTTTGGATCTCCCGAACGTCACCTGAGGGGCTCACGCGCAGAAGCCTCCCCGAGTCGCGCTCGGTCACGAGGGCGTCTCCGCCGGGTAGAAACGCGAATGACCAGGGCACCTCCAGGTCCGTGGCGAGGGCACTCACCTCGACCCGCTCTACGGAAGTGCTGCCTGCCCCCGCGGTGTCCCCCTTTTTCGCTCCTTGGCCTGTGGTGATGGGCTCTGTGTGGTTACCGTTCTTTCTACTCTCTTCCGCGGACCGGTCGCACGCCGCGCACAGAAGAATGAGCAGGACCACCAGCAGCACAATCTTGCCAACCGAGTCACCCATCCTGGCAGATCCTTGCATGTCCACGTCCCCTCTCTACTACTACTTCGACGAAGATTGTATTCCGCACGCCCCAGTAACCACCCTTTGGCCAGGGAGCGCATACTCGATCCTTGTGGCGATCTAGAGGTTACCGCAGCGCTCCCTACAGTCTTCGCCCATGCTCTAGAATCCTGGGTGCACGCTTTATTTTGGCAACTCGGAAGCGGATTAGAGGTAAGAGAGAACACCGAAAAACAGCAGGGGCGGGGAGCAGCGTGAGGTCGCATCTTGATGGGTTGCGTCCTGTGCTCGGTATCGTCTTCCTGGCCGGGTACGTGTGGCAGACGTTCGCGCGAGGCTCATTCGGGACAGACCTCTTTCTGGGGGTAGGAGCGGTGTTGTTCGTGATCTCGGTGCCGTGGTCGAGCGCCTTCCACAGGGCATTCGCCCTTGTCGCCTTCGTGGCTTTAGGCACGGTGATCTTCACCGGACGGTTCGACTTCGCGGACTTCCTCGGGGGGATGCCTACGTACTTCGGGATCGTGGCGGTGTTGCTCGTCCTCAGCATGGCGGGCTATCCGATCCAGGCAGCCCGCTACGAGCTCCAGATCCGGGCCCTGATGGCGGCGCTAACCCGCCGGGGTGTAAGTATAAAGGCGACGGCTGGGATCCTCGGGCATGTCCTCGGTGCCGTTCTTGATGTGGGGGCGTTCGTGCTCATAGACGTGATCTCGGGCCGCTCCGCGCCCAAAGAGCGCCTGGAGGCCCTGAAGTGGGCCGGGCGCACCTTCTCGTTCGCACCCCTTTGGACCAACCTGAACGTCCTGACCGCGACGACCATCGTGCTGACCGGGGTCTCCTACCCGATGCTCCTCGCGGTTACGCTCCCCTTCGTGCTCCTCGGCCTCGGCGGGACGTTGCTCTTCGCCCAGAGGGCGGGGGGCGAGGTGGAAGAGATCCCACAGGCGCCCCTGGATAGGGGGGCGGCCGCCGTCCTCCTCTACCCCGTCGTACTCGTCGCTGCCGTCGCACTCGTCAACCTGGCCTTTCCAGGGCTTCCGCTTACGGCAGCCATTGCGGTGACAGTCGCGACTATCGTACTCTTTATCGCCGCGCTCGCGGCGGTGCTCACCCGCAGGGCGTCGCCCCTGGCACGGCTAGGACAAGAGACTCGCGGCTCGCTCATGGTCTCCCACTCCGAGTTCGCCCTTTTCGGAGCTGCTGGAATCCTCGTTCTCTCCTTGAAAGCCCTTGGTGCCCTCGCGCCGCTCGGCGCGTTGCTCTCTGCCCTGCCCTCCGTTCTGGTTGCCCCTGCGCTCGCGCTCATCATGGGCGTGGGTTTCGTCGCCGGCATTCACGTCATCCCGATGGTGCTGTTGCTGAACACCGCATTCCCGCTTGACGGTGGACCTGCTCCGGCGCTGTGGGCGGCGGCCCTCCTTCTCGGCGCCCAGTCCACCCTCCTTCTCACCCCGTTTTCCAGCGCCGTCACCATGCTCTCGCGGCTGACCGGACTGCACCCGCTGGAGATCGGACCCAGGCGCAACCTGGGCTTCGGCCTCATCGTAGCCGTCGCGGCGCTGCTCTATCTTGGTCTTCTGACCTTGCTGCTCCTGTAGGAAAGGCTGAGCCAGATCACACGGCCTATGCAGGACACAATAAAACCCATATTGCTATCATACGGATGGGCATACATGATCGAGGGCGGACTGGCTCGGCGTAGGAGGAGCCGGCGCGCTCGTCCTCGGTGTGATCCTACTGGTCGTCGGTATCTTCGTCCTTGTGTCCTGACGTAGTCGCGGCGCCGGATCTTAGCGGCCCGGAAGACTACAGTCTCGTTCTCTATCCGCTCCACCCGGCCTTCGAGGACGAGGTGATCCAGGTGCGCCAGCGTCTCGGCGAGCGCGAAACACCGCTGATGGAGGGTGAGGGTCCCACGGAAAACGACGCGGGAGACCTCGTACGGGATCTTTGAACTGCCCTCGATCTCACGCCTCATCCTCTCCAGCCGTTCCTCGTGGTGGGGGATCAACTCCCCTATCCGGCCGTCCAGGTCGTGAAAGACGGGCCCGGGCCCGGGGGCACGAGGTCCAGCGCCGAGGCCAAGCATGCCCTCCAGAGACTCCAGGTAGCGGGCGAGCGGGTGCGGTTCGGACTCGGGCCAGAGCCCGATGTTCGGGGTGATCCCGAGCAACAGATGGTCCGCAGCGAAGAGGATGCTCCGCGTATCGTCGTAGAGTACGAGCTGGTTGTCCGCGTGCCCCGGAGCGTGGACGATGCGAGCGGCGCTCTCCCCGAACGGTGACTTTTCATTGGGCCGGAGTGGGACCATCTCTTTCGGCAGCGACAGGGCTTACCGCACCACGGCGGCAGCCTCTTCGGGCATATTGCGACCCATCCCGTTGCGGACCAGATAGTCCTCGAACATTCCTGTCTTCGAGGAGCCCCAGAGTTTGCGGGCAAAAGGGATCTCGCGCTCCATCATACAGACCTGCGCCCCTGTCCGTTCATGCAACCAGCGCGCCGCCCCGATGTGGTCGGGGTGGAAGTGCGTCACTACGATCCGGTTCACGTCCCACCCTAGGTCACAGCCGACAGCGGCAGCTCTGGCCTCCCACACCACGCGGGCTGG
>DASQWQ010000115.1:0-30874 GCA_035640175.1 Rubrobacter sp.
AGGCCAGCCCCTACCACTACGACGTCGACTTGTTCGGGGACGTTTGCCTCGTTCATCCTCTCCCCTTCTCTTCGCCGTGGTCTCAGCCGAGTGGTCGCTTCGTCATACGATGGAACCACCATACCATCGGGGGTGAAGCAACACATCCCCCGGGAGTCGTTCCGGGCCTCCTGTGGATGGCTTCTTCGGTGATCGTCCAGCCCTTTTGTGTCGTCTCTATCGCTCTTCGCTGGCCCCGAGCGGGGACACCAGACGGCGCGGCGTCCCCGCTCCGAAGAACTAGCCCTTGGTGACGATGAAGTAGCTGTTCGAGAAGTCGTGCGGCAGCCGCCTGACGCCCACCTCGGTGAATCCGGCTTCCTGGAGCATCTCCCTGGCCTTTTCCTCGCCCCACATCGTGCCCAGGCCCTCACCGCCCTGCGCCAGCGAGACGGTCATGCAGTGCATGGTCGAGACGGTGTAGAGGAACGTCCCTATGGGATGATCCATGTTCTTGTGGACGTGACTGGAGCCCGCGATGTCCTGCATCAAGTAGACGCCGTCGGCCTTGAGCGCATTGTAGATCCCTCCAAGCACGGCCGCAGGTTTGGCCTGGTCGTGGACCGCGTCGAAGGTGGTGATCAGGTCGTAGCGTTCCTTCTCGTCGAGGGTGGCAGCGTCCTTGGCCTCGAAGCGGACGTTGGTGGTGCCGTGCTCCCTCGCCTCGGCGCGAGCGCGGGCGATGGCCTCCTCGGAGAAGTCGTAGCCAACGAAGCGACTGGCCGGGAACTTACGAGCCAGGAGGGTCAGCGCCTTACCGCTGCCGCATCCTACGTCCAGGACTTCGATGCCTCTCTCCAGACGCCCGGTTAGGCCCGGCACCAGCGGCAGGATGTGCTCCGTTAGGGCGGATACCACCGTCTGGCCGCTGTCCTCGGCCATGACCTCGTGGAAGTGGGGAAAGGCCGAGTAGGGCAGCCCGCCACCATGCTCGAACTTCTCGACTATGCCGTCCTCGACCGATCCCATGAGCGGGATGTACTGGGCGACGACGGCGATGTTATCGGGCGAGGACGCCCTGGTCAAGAAGGCGGCGTGCTCCTGGGGCAGCTGATACGTCCTGTCTTGTGGGACGTATTCGACGACACGGCCGACCACCATCGCTGCCAACCACTCGCGCACGTAGCGCTCGTCGAGGCGCGCCGCCGAGGCGATCTGGTAACTGGTGGAGGGCGGCAGTCCTGCCATGGCGTCGAAGAGGCCGGTGCGGTGGCCGATGCTGGTCATGAGCGCTATGGCACCTTCGTTCAGGACGCCGAGCATCCTCTCGGCAAACACCTCTGCCCTCTCCTGGTCGAACTGTTGCGTGGTCATGGTGCTCTCCTTTCTTCGGTCGAACCTGCGCGATGTGCAATATCCTCGTCCCTATGATTGGCCACCCTCATTCGGGCGCGAGCCGGGCCAGCCTCTGTGGGGACAGCTCCGTGGCGGCGCGCACGAGCCGCACCTTGCCCCCCGAAAGGTCGACCACCGCTGAGGCTTCACCGCTCCCCTTTTCTCCTCTGACGATGACGTCGACGGCCTCGAGCACGAGTGGGTCCACCTCCTCGGACGCCGCTCTGGCAGGCTCGCCGGAGAGGTTCGCGCTCGTGGCGTAGAGTGGGCCGCCGTAGGCCTCGAGCAGCTCCCGCACGGCCTTGCCGGCGGGCACCCTTACTCCGATGGTTTCTCCAGAGGGGAGATCCAAGACGAGCGTGAGTGGACCCGGCCAGTAAAGCTCCGCGAGAACCCCTGCGACCGGGGGCACGTTCGCCGCCAGCCCGAAAGCCTCATCTAGCGAGGCACAGAGCAGGGCGATGGGTTTGTTCGCGTCCCTACCCTTGATCTCACGAATCCTCGGTAAGCCCGGCTCCGCGGCGACGAGGCCGACCACCGTCTCCGTAGGGACGAGGGCGACGTTCCCTGCTCTCAGGGCGGCGACGGCCTCACTGGGCGAGACGGTCCTCATCCCCACCTCAGCAGCACGGCCCGCGGCGTTCCTGCCAGGTCGTTGCGTACGCCGAGCGGTACGAAGCCAGACCTGTCACCCAGATCCTGCACCTTCCCGGCTTGCCCTTCGCCGATCTCCAGCACCACGTCAGCCCCGCGTTTCAGCAGCGGGGGCGTCTCCGAGAAGATGCGGCGGAAAAAGCCGAGCTCGTCCGTACCGCTGTAGAGGGCCACGGGCGGCTCCCATTCCCTCACTTCCGGCGCGAGTCGGCGGGGGGCGCTGATCTCGTCCACGTAGGGCGGGTTCGAGATGAGGAGGTCGATCGACCCGTTCAAAGAGTGCAAGCCGGAGGTCACGTCGGCGTTGTGGAATGTGACGGCTGCGTTGTTCTTGGCCGCGTTCCGGCGTGCGATCTGGAGCGCAGCCTCAGAGATATCCGTGGCGTGGACCTCGCAGCGGGGACGTTCCTGGGCGATGGAGATCGCGATGGCACCCGAGCCTGTTCCGACGTCGAGCACGACGCACGGGTAGCCTCGGGAGTCTATTTTCTCTAAGGCTGCATCGACAACACTCTCGGTGTCGGGGCGTGGGATGAGGGTCTCCTCGTTCAGGTCGAGGACGAGGTTCCTGAAGTATGCGTAGCCAAGAATACGCTGCACGGGCTCACGCCTTATGCGACGGGAGATCCAGTCCTCATACAGCGACGCCTGCTCGGCTGTCAACTGCACTGCCGAGGCTGCCAACTCCGCGCGTCCTATGCCGAGTAGCTCGGCGAGCAGGACATCAGCCGATGCGACGGGCTCAGGGACGCCAGCCCGCTCCAGCCTCTCTGCTGCGCGACGCGCAGCTTCTCGGGCGCTGGCTTCGCCTGCGCCGGCACGCACCGTTTTAGCCCGGGGTCCCTGCCGCTTCGGCGGCGAGCTTGTCCGCCCGCTCTTTGGCGGCGAGCGCCTGCGTGAACTCCTCGAGGTCGCCGCCTAGGGTGGCCTCGAGGTTGTGAGAGGTGACGCCTACACGATGGTCGGTGATACGTCCCTGCGGGAAGTTGTATGTACGGACCTTCGCCGAGCGGTCGCCGGTGCCGACCTGCGCCTGGCGGAGGGCCCCTTCCTGCTCGGCCCTTTCGCGCATCTCGCGTTCCAGGAGCCTGGACTTCAGGATCCTCATGGCCTGCTCCTTGTTCTGGAGCTGGCTCTTCTCGTTCTGGCAGGTCACGACCAGGCCCGTTGGCTTGTGCGTGATCCTGACCGCAGAGTCCGTGGTGTTCACGCTCTGGCCGCCGGGACCGCTGGAGCGGTACACGTCGACCTCGAGGTCTCCCGGGCTGATCTGGACCTCCACATCCTCGGCCTCGGGCATGACGGCCACGGTCGCCGTCGAGGTGTGAATGCGGCCCTGGCTCTCGGTCTTGGGCACCCGCTGGACCCTGTGCGTCCCGCCTTCGTGCTTGAAGACCGAGTAGGCACGGTCGCCGCTTATCTCCAGGGCCACCTCCTTGTAGCCGCCGACCTCGGCCGGGCTGGACGAAAGGGTACGGTGCTCGAAGGCGAGGCGGTCAGCGTAGCGGGTGTACATATCGTGGAGCACACCGGCGAACAGGGCCGCCTCGTCGCCTCCGGCCCCGGCCCGGATCTCGATGATGACGTCTTTGTCGTCGTTCGGGTCGCGGTCGATGAGCTCGGTCCTAAAGCGTTCGGAGAGATCTTCGATCCGCTCCTCGGCTTCCCTTGCTTCGGCCGCGAAGAACTCCCGCTCCTCCGAGTTCTCGGCCTGGGGGATCAACTCCCGCGCATCCCGCCCGGCCTCCATCGCCTCGAGCAGTTCCCTGGACAGCTCAGCTCCGCGTCGCATGCGCGCGTGCTCTTTGGCGACCCCGGCGTAGCGCCGCTGGTCGCCGAAGATGTTCGGGTCCAAGAGTTCCTGCGTTAACGCGTCGTAGCGGCCGAGCATCTCCTCGGCCAGCTTCACTACCTGACTATCCAATTCAGATCACCAGTTTGTTCGTGGCCTCGTTCGGCTCGATCTGGGCTTCCTTCTCCATCGAGAGGACCTTCTTCAAGGAGGCCATCGCGATCTCGACCATGTCGTCCGAGGGCTCCCGCGTGGTCAACTTCTGCATCTGCAGGCCAGGCCACACGAGCACCCGCACCAGCGCGCTATCCTGGTGGCGGGCGCTCCACATGATGAACTCGAACGCTATGCCTGCCACGAGCGGGATGACAATCACCCGGCTAGCCAGCATGTACAACCATCCCTCGACCCCAAGCAAGGAGAAGACCAGGATCGAGAGCACGAGCACATAGAGCACGAAGCTCGTCCCACAGCGGACGTGGCTCGTGTCGAGCTTGCGCGCGTTAACCGGGAGTAGTTCCTCGCCACGCTCGTAGACCTTTATCGCCTTGTGCTCCGCACCGTGATAGGCGAAAAAGCGCTTGATGTCCTTGCTGAGGAGTGTGATCGCCAGCAGGTAGGCGACGAAGATCGCGATCCTTATAAATCCCTCGACGAGGTTGAAGATGACCGGATTCTCGATGCTGCTGCCAAGCAAAGAGCCTAACCCCTTGGTCCCCAGTACGGGGGCGACTAGGAAGAGCCCGAAACCGAGCACCAGCGCGAAGGCGAGCGTGCCTGCGATCTCCTTTTTGGAGAGCTCCTGCTCCTCGCCGAGCGCGATGTTCGTGGATAAGGTAAGCGCCTTCATACCCAGCCACAGTGTCTCTCCAAGGGAGAGGGCGCCCCTGATAATGGGGAGGCGGAAGAGCCTGCTGCGGCGGGTTACGGAACGGAACCGCTCGGCCCGTAGGTCCATGTCCCCTGAGGGCGTGCGGACGGCCATTCCCCAGAAGTTGGGGGAGCGCATCAAGACGCCTTCCATTATGGCCTGTCCACCGACCCTCACTGTGTTAGGCCTTACTGCCTGTTCTGGCGAGCCTGGCGGCGATTCTGGAAGCGCTGTACCCTACCGCCGGTGTCCACTATGCGCTGCTTGCCGGTATAGAACGGGTGGCACTCGGAGCAGAGATCCACCGTGATCGTGTCCCCCGCTGTCGAGCGCGTCTCGAACTCGTTGCCGCACATGCAGCGCACCAGCGTCTTCGTATACTCTGGGTGTATGCCAGTCTTCATCCTGTACCTCCGTCTCTCAAATACCGTCACCAATAGTCTATTACGTCTGTAAAGGAGGCGAGGGATGGGTACGGTGTGTACGCACCCGTCCGGATCTGGTCGCTAACCGCGGACTCGCTGCAGCTCGCGCAGGAACTCGGGGTTCGTGCGGGTCTCCTTGAGCTTCTGGATCAGGAGCTCTATCTTCTGCCCCGTGTCCAGGGCGTTGAGGATGCTACGGACCTGCCAGACTCGCTGGGCCTCTGCTGGCTCCATGAGCAGCTCCTCCTTGCGCGTGGAGGAGTCCTCGATGTTGATAGCAGGGTAGATCCTGCGGTTCGCCAGCTTCCGGTCGAGCCTGAGCTCCATGTTGCCCGTGCCCTTGAACTCCTCGAAGATGACCTCGTCCATCCTGCTGCCCGTCTCGACGAGCGCGGTCGCCAGGATGGTCAGGGAGCCGCCGTTCTCGATGTTGCGCGCCGCCCCGAAGAACTTTTTGGGCGGGTAGAGCGCCGCCGAATCGACACCACCGGAGAGGATCCGCCCAGATGCAGGAGCGGCGAGGTTGTAGGCCCGCGATAGCCTGGTTATGCCGTCGAGCAAGACGACGACGTCCTCCCCCTCCTCGACCAGACGCTTGACGCGCTCTAGAACGAGTTCGGCGACGGCGATGTGGTTGTCGGCGGGCTGGTCGAAGGTCGAGGCGACGACCTCGGCCTCCTCTACACTGCGCTGCCAGTCGGTAACTTCCTCGGGGCGCTCGTCCGCGAGCACCACGAAGAGTTTGGTCTCGGGGTAGTTGGCCGCGATGGACTGGGCTATCTGCTTGAGGATCGTGGTCTTGCCGGCCTTCGGCGGCGAGACGACCATGCCGCGCTGGCCTTTACCGATGGGTGCGACCAAGTCTATAACGCGTGGAGCGATGTCGTTCGGCTTCCACTCCAGGCGCAGCCGCTCCATCGGATACAGCGGCGTCAGGTCGTCGAAGTTCGGGCGCCAGCGGCCCTTCTGGGGCTCCTGGCCGTTCACCGTCTCTATGCGTACCATAGCCGGGTACTTTTCGCCCTCGCGGGCGGGACGGATCTGGCCCACTATGTAGTCGCCACGCCTCAGGTTGAAGCGTTTGATCTGGCTGGTCGAGACGTAGACGTCGCCCTTGCTCTGGCTGTAGCCCCCCGTCCTGAGGAAGCCGAAGCCGTCGGGCAAAACGTCGAGGATTCCGCTCTGCTCGTTCTCCTCGCCGCCCTTGCCGTCCCGATCGCCCCGCTGCTCCTGACGGCGTTCCTGACGACCGTTCTTACGGTCGCGTCGGCCGCGGTCCTGACGCTGGCGCTCGACCTGTTCTGTGGTGGCGAGGTTCGTGTCAGCCTCGCCGAAACCGTCGACGGGCGTGGCCACAGGCGTCTCCGTCGCGCCATTGGAGCCGTCTGTCGTTAGGGGGGCTTCCTGCGTTGCGGTCGCCGCAGCGCCTCCGTTGGTCGTAGTGTCGTTCTGCTGGCTCGCCGCCTGCTCCGTTGCGACCTGGTAGATCATCTCGGCCAGCTCCGGCTTGCGGTACTTACGGTACTGCTTTATTCCCAGCTGCGAGGCGATCTGGTGCAGGTCGCTCAGGCGCTTGCGCTCCAGGGTAGATCGTTCGGTCATGTTTGTACTCCACCTCTCCTGTTTACGATGCGGAAATGTCTTCCATCTGGTTTCGTCACGGGTTTTTCAAAGCTGGAAGCCCCGCCGCCCTGCCTCGGGCTCTAGGGCATGGATGGTGTCCATGAATCTTACCACACGAGGCTCGGTCGACATGACGACCGTATGCGTCCTGGCACCGCCCCGGAAATACCTGACCCCGTTGAGGGGTTCGCCCGGGGTTATTCCCGTCGCTGCGAAAAGTACGTCGGTGCCCCGTATCAAGTCGTCCAGCGTAAGCTTCCGCTCGGGGTCTGTAAAGCCGTACTCTTCCAGCTTCTCGACCTGTGAGCGTTGCGTCGGCCACATCCTGGCCTGCATCTCCCCGCCGAGGCACTTCAAGACCGCAGCGGCGAGGATACCCTCCGGGGCACCTCCTATACCGATGATGGCGTGAAGGTCGGCCCCGCGCATCCCTACGGCGATGGCCGGGGTGAGGTCGCCCTCCGGCCTTATCTGGATGCGCGCTCCCGTCTTTCGGATCTCCTCTATCAGGCTCTCGTGCCTGCCACGGTCAAGGACGGCGACGGTTATCTCCGACGGCCTGCGGCCAAGCGCCCCCGCTATGGCCCCTATGTTCTCCGATACGGGGGCGTCTATGTCGATATGGCCCCTCGCTCCAGGTCCAACGATCAGCTTGCTCATGTACATATCCGGGGTCCTCAACATGCTCCCCCTCGGGGCCGCCGCGACCGCCGAGATCGAACCCTCCTGCCCCTTTACGAGCAACTGCAAGCCCTCGATAGGCTCGACAGCGAGGTCAGCTTCCGGCCCTCTGTTCCCGAGTGAGTCGTCCACGCTGATTATCCCCGGATGGCTCTTTGGCGCCCTGACCCGGCCGTTCTCGTCGAGACGCTGTTCGCGCAGCATCGTTACTCTTCCGGATACAGGGACGCGCTCCAACTCCTCGCGGAAAGCCTCCGTGGCTAGCGTGTAAGCCCGCTCCGGGTCTCCTGAACCTTCGAGGTGCGCCACCTTGAGTGCTACCCGCTCGGTTACGGCGGCGTATTCCACGGCAGCCGAAGCTATGGACCCCGAGTGGGAATCAGTAACGTTAATGGGCTCTCACCGAACCTCCCATAACCCACCAAGATAGGCCGCACGCCACGGAGCACTCTCGTGGCTGGGCCTGTGTCGAAACGGTGCGGAGTGGTTCCAGGGGAACCAGCGTACCTGACGCCCAGATTATACACCAGCGCCGGTACGTCGACCACTGGCTCACGACGCCCTGTTCGCCACCGCTTCCTGTGCGAGGGCGAGAAGCGTCTGGTCGAGGCCCTCGCCCACGGGGTCGTTGTCGCAGTAGAAGACGGGCTTCCCCTCCGCAGAACCCCGGCGCGTAACGACGTCCACCGCCGCCGCCTTTATCTCGGTGAGGTAAGCCTCGACCCCGGACATCCCTTGGAGGTCTGTGCCGAGTCGCCACCTGTCGGAGAGGTTCCCAGAGGCGGCGACCACCTCGCAACCGTAGTATTCTTCGAGGTGCCTGGAGAGCGTGTCCAGCACGGCGGAAGGTGCCGTCGAGACGTAGCCGACCCGCATTCCATCGACTTTTCCGACCGGACGGGGCCTGAAGACCGTCGGGATCACGACCAGATCAGGACGTACCTGGCGGACTGCCCGTACGAGGCCGCGGACCTTCTCACTGTCTGCCAGCGGCTCCTCGCTCATGGTGAGGAGGAGCAGGTCTGAGAGGAGCAGGCGGTAGGTGCCTAGAAACCCTACTATGTACTCGGGGTCCTGGTTCGCCCCGGCGACGAGCACGCGCCGCTCGACCCGGACCGGGGGCATCGCCGCCCCCGAGCCGTCGAAGACCGTGACGCGGGTGTCGAGGCCGTTGGCGATCTCAGCCCCCTCGAGGACGTTCGAGACGAAGGGTTCCCCCGCGAGACCGCCGCCGCACCTGCGGCATCCGACGGTGACGACCCTGCTCAGGGCCGCCGTCTCGTAGTAGTCGCTCGCCGCGTGCGCCCCGCGCCCGAGAGCCTCGAGCAGGTAGTCGCTACCCACCTCCATCTTGTGGCCCTCGATGACCTCAGGGCGCTGGGGCCCGCCTCGGCCCATCGAGACCACCCCGGGTTCGAAGCCTTCACGGGCTAGGAGGCGCGCCAGGTAGCCCGAGATCGCCGTCTTTCCCACCCTCTTGCCCGTCCCGATCACAGCCAGCGAAGGCTTGGTCGAGACGGGACGAAGATCCGGCGGCTTCAGCTCGAAGTCGCTGCCCAGGTAGCGCGCCCTAGCGTAGAGGGCGAGCGAGGCTATCTTCATCCGCTCTCTGTAGCCTATTACGGGCTCGTCGGAGAGGTCGACGACAACATCAACCTCGTAGTCAGCGAGCGCCTTCTCTACCGCGGAGACGGGATCTTTGTCCTCGACCAGCGGGACGCCGTAGTCGGTGCCCTCCCTGATCTTCTCGGTGCCGCCCAGGAAGGCCGCGGCCACACCCTCGACTTCCAATGATTGCTGCACGCTTTGCATCGCATCGATGACGACGGGAGGATAGTGCTCACCGTCGATCAGGAACAGCGCCCGCACGAGGTTCTAGCTCATCGATCGCCGCTGGCGACGGTCCCCTGGTCTGCCATCGCCCCGGACCTCCTCGTAGTGCAGATACTGGTGGGTCGCGGAGTCGAAGTCCACGATCAGCTCACGGTCTTTGAACGGGTACTTGCGGAAGACCTTCACCCTTCCGTCCTCGATCTCTATGACATTGTAGCAGGGGCGCGTGTTACCCCTGAGGCGGGTCGTCGAGGCCGTCCCTGCGTTGACGATGAACATGTTCTCGAGCTTCCAAGAGTAAGGCACGTGCTTGTGTCCGGAGAGAACGAGGTCGACCTCCGTATCGGCGAGTAGCTCGAGCACATCCCCAGCATCGTAGATGATGTTGCGCTCCCTTCCCGTTCCAGGGATGGGGATCAGGTGGTGGTGGATAACGAAGATCTTGAGCTTGTCTTCGGCCATGGCGAAGGTCTCGTGGATAAACTCGTAGTGCTCGCGGCCTACCCGCCCGTCGTCGAGGTCGGGCTCGGATGAATCCACGGCGACCATGACGGCTTCTTCGAAGTCCAGGATCGAGTACCGCTCCCCGAAGAGGCGCTCGAAGTGGATGTAACCGACGTTGCGCGAATCGTGGTTGCCTGGTATCACCATGACGCGCTCGCACTGGATGCGCCGGATGTACTCGGCCGCCTCTTCGAACTCCTGGCGGTAACCCGCGTTCGTCAGGTCACCCGAAACCACGACGGCGGTGGGATCCAGATCGTTTATCTCGAGGATCGAACGTTCGAGCAAGTCTGCTATGAAGTACGGACTACCGCAGTGGATGTCGCTGATCTGACAGATAACCATCCTGCCCTGCGTGTCCATTCGCTCCCCGATTCTATTCACTGAAGACGCCGCCGGAAGTATAGCAAAGCGTGTTTTGAGGCATCAGGTAAACAGCACGCTCCAGCCTTCGGCTTCGCTTTCAGCACTTCAGCGTGTCAGGTGGGTTATAGGTTTCTGGCTACAGGTTTCAGGATTTGTTTTGATCGTTCCCAATCCGAAGGGTGCTGTCGAGCTCTACGTGGTGGCGAGTAGTGTGGCGAGGTTCTTGTGGGCGTCGAGGGAGTAATCTTCTGGGCCCACGGTGACGAAGCGGCTGAGGCCGAATTGTTTCAGAGTTCGGCGCGTGCGCTGGTTCTGTTCTGTGGAGAGGAAAGCGGCGCGCAGTCGTTGTTTCAGTTTGGGATGGAGTGCCGAGCTAACTACGACGGGCTGTAGCGGGTAAGGGCCCCAGGACTCGATCACACGCAACCTCTCGTGGAGGGCCGGCGCCTCTCGGAGTCGTATCCTCAAGACGTTCGAGTCGATTGCTGCGGCGTCCGCCTCGCCGCGGACGATTGCCTCTATAGAGTTCAGGTGGGACCCCGAGCAAAATATGTTATCGAAGAAGTTCTCGTCCGCGCCCGACTCCGCCAGCTTGTTCAGCAGGCTGTAGTAGCCGCTCAACGAGCACGCATCGTTGTACGCCCACGAGCCCCCTTCGAGTTCGGAGAAAGCGCGGATCGAAGCGTCATTGCGCACCACGACGTCGCAGAAGTAGACGGGCCTCCCCAGGTTTCTTTTGTCGTCGAACACGGGCACCACGCCGAGCAGCTCCACGGGCGGCGGTCGCAGCTCGCGCAACCAGACGAACGAGGGCGCACACATGAACGCCACGTCGGCTTCTTCGGCAAAGGAGGAGCATTCGCCCCCCTTCTGCGGTCCCGAGGCCCGCGTCTCTACGCGGAGCGCGACGCGTCTGCATCCGAGGGCGCGCTGCACGTGGTCCGCCAACGCCTCGAAGAGGGTTCGTGGGATGCTTGGGGCGAGGTAGGTAACTAAGCGGATATCCTCGTCCGCAGCCATCATTCCGCTACCTCACCTTACATCTTCTCAGGCGCGTTCACTCCGACCAGGTTGAGGCCGCTGCGGAGCACGGACTTTGTGGCGGCGCAAAGAGCGAGACGGCGGGCGCGAACGTCGGCGTCTTCGACTAGGACGCGGTGGACGGTATAGAACTGGTGGAAGCGTGTGGCGAGGGTCTCGAGGTAGGTCGGGATCGGGTGTACCTCACGCCTGGATGCTGCGTTCTGTATGACGCGGGGGAAGTCGAGCAGCTCGAGCACGAGGAGTCGCTCTTCGGGCGCGAGATCCCCTGCCGGGACCTCGCCCAATCCCTCAGGACTCGTGCCTGCCCGCTCGAAGATGCTAGATATCCTGGCGTGGGCGTACTGCACGTAGAAGACAGGGTTCTCGTCGGAGTGTCTTATGGCGAGATCCAGGTCGAAGTTCATCTCTGTCTTGTGGGAGGAGCGCACGTAGAAGTAGCGCGCCACATCCTCCCCCACCTCGTCGAGCAGCTCGTCGAAGGTCACTATGTTGCCCGCCCGTTTGCTGAACTTGACCTGCTCCCCTCCACGGATCAGCTTGACGAGCCGGATTATCTCCACGTCGAGGAAATCCCTTGGCAGGCCGAGCGCGACCAGGCCGGATCTGATGCGCGGCGGGTAGCCGGCGTGGTCGGCGCCGAGCACGTCCACCGCCTTCCGGAAACCGCGGTCCCATTTATCGCGGTGGTAGGCGAGGTCAGGCGCCATGTACGTGTAGGATTCATCGCTCTTGACGAGGACCCGGTCTTTGTCGTCACCGAACCTCGACGTCGCCAGCCAAAGGGCGCCATTGCCCTTGTAGGCGTTGCCGCTCTCCGACAGTTCCCTGACGACCTCCTCTACCGCGCCGGAGTCGTAGAGGCTCGTCTCCCTGACGAACGTGTCGAAGCGGACCCGAGAGCGCTTTAGGGTTTGCTCGATGTCCTCGATGCACCAGCGGACGGCAAACGCGCTGATCTCCGGTAGGGCCTCTTCGTGCGGCACGTTCAGGTAGACGTCCCCGCGTTCACCCATGAGGTCACGCGCAATCTCGCCCACGTACTCGCCGCGGTAGAGCATCTCGGGGTCAGGAACGGACCATTCCCGATCGTGTGATTCTGCGTAGCGTGCAGCAACGGACTCGCCGAGGAGCCGTATCTGGTTCCCTCCGTCGTTGAGGTAGCACTCCCGCGAAACGATCGCGCCCGATGCCTCCATGATCCGGCCCAGCGAATCCCCGTAGGCCGCGTGCCGACCGTGCGACACGAGCAACGGTCCCGTGGGGTTCGCGCTCACGAACTCCAGCAGCAAAGGGTCGCCGGAAGGCTCTCGCCGCCAGTACTCCTCACCCCCGCGGAGCAAAGAGCCAACCTCGTTCCAGAGCGCTTCTGGGGACAGCCTGAAGTTGACGAAGCCTGGCCCGGCAACTTCGGCCTGCCGCACGAACGGGGCGTCCAGGGCCCCCACGAGGTTCTCGGCGACCTCCCTCGGGTTCCGCCGCAATACCTTTGCATTGGCGAGTGCTACGTTGGTCGCGAAGTCGCCGTGGGCGGGGTCGTTCGGCCGCTCGACGTGAATGCCGTCCAGCTCGACCCCGTAAGTCCTGTAGACGGCCTCCCGCACGGCGCCCGCCAGGCGCTCCTCGAAGCTCATCCCTCACCCCCGAGAAGCTCGTCAAGAAGCCGCCGGTTCTCCTCGGCGATCCGCAGGGTCTCGTCCCTGTCGTACTCGAATCGGACCTCGAAGATGTCCCCTGCGGAAACCTCCTCAGGCAGCAACTCGCGCGGCACGTCGAAGCTCGTGCGCCCTTCAGGGTAGGGCAAGAGCACGGCCCAACCGTCGTCCTCGAACCTGTCTATCTGCACACGCATAGATGTATGTTAGCACGCCGCCTTTGGCGGCTCTTCAGCACGCTTCGCCCTTCGGGCTTCGCTTGTCAGCACGGCGGCTTCGCCGCCGATTAGCAAGTCAGCCAGAGCTTGCGCGCGAAAGCTGAAATGCTGACAAGCTGCCTGCAAGGCAGCGTGCTGACGTGCTGACAAGCTCTTTACCAATGATACTTTTCGTTGCGGTGTATCTTGAGTGCGCGGTAGAGTTGTTCGAGGAGGACGACCCTGGCCAGGGCGTGCGGGAGGGTGATGCTGCCGAAGGACCAGAGTTCGTTGGATCTCTGCAGTACATCAGGGGAGAGGCCGAGCGGACCACCGATCACGAAGGCGACGTGACTCCGGCCTGAGACGCCGAGATCTTCCAGTTTCAGGGCGAGTACTTCTGAGGGGTGCTGCTTCCCCTTCTCCCTGTCGAGGGAGATTACGTACGCTTCCGTCGGGAGTCGCTTTAGGATACGCTCTCCTTCTGCGGAGAGCACTTCTTTGTGTGAGCGGCGGTTCATGTCTTCCTCGGCGACCTCGACGATGTCGACAGGGAAATAGCGGCGAAGTCGGTCAGTGTAGTCTTCTGAGCCTGTGGCGGCCCACCCTTTAGGTTTCCCGACGAAGACGAGGGTGCAGCGGCTTATCACTCGATACCGAAGAGTTGTCCTGCCGCGCCTCGCTCGCCGTAGCGGTAGACGTGCTCGTTGAGTCGCAGCGGGGCTCCCACCTCGATCCAGGGTGTTGGATGGCCGGCGATCGCCGCCCGAACCCTGACACCTCCGTGGCCTGCTTTCCTGAGCGCCCGGTCTACGGTGCCGCAGGCCCGCTTCGGAGAGTTGTTGGTCTTGGACAGGTGGGCCAAAACGAGGTCTTTGAGCCCGTGAGGAGCCAGCGCCACGGCAGCATCGGCCGCCTGCCCGTTTGAGAGGTGGCCACGCTGTGAGGAGATCCGGCGCTTCAAGTTCGCCGAGTAAGGTCCCCGCCTGAGCCAGTCTGGATCGTGATTCGCCTCGAGGACCACCGCCTCGGCCCCACACATGCTCCGCAGTACATCGACTCCAGCCTCCCCGAGGTCCGTCGCCATCGCCACGGTGCTACTGCCGTCGGATACTCTAACCCCGTAGGTCATGGAGTCGTGCGGGACTTCGAAGAACGTCACTCCAAGGTCTTCGACGGAGCAGGGCTCTCCCGGGGCTACCGTGTTCGCGCCGAGTGATTCGCCGACGCCTGGCGCTGTGAAGACCTCGATATTGCGTTCGCGTACCAGAGCGAGAACGCCACAGGTGTGGTCAGTGTGTCCGTGGGTCAGCAAGACGGCTTTTACGTCGGCCAGGCTCCTGCCGATACGGGCGAGGAGGGCACCTATGCGCCGTGGCGGGAGGCCGGCGTCGACGAGGAGCCCCCCTGAGTCCGTCTCCATGTAGGTTGCATTGCCCGAGCTTCCGCTCGAAAGAACACTCAGCCGCAATCCGTCCTCTATCAGGTTGGGTATTTGATCAGCGGGAACGAAACCCCTCCAGATCTTAGCACGCCAGTTCAGGTGCTCTTATCGACGAGCTCGCCCTGGACGATCAGGCGCTGTTCGTAATCCGGCAGCGTGCAAGTCCGCAGCGAGACGAGCGATTTGCCGTCTACGGGTTCCATTACCTCAACGTTGTCGGGATCTACGATCATCTGGTCCGTTACGCGGTAGGTGTAAGTAGCGCCTGCTGAGTCCTCGAGCAGGATCTCATCGCCCTCGACCAGTTGATCTAGGTAGTAGAAGATCGGGTACGAACTCGTGCCCTCGTACCCGAGGCGATGGCCGGCGATGTAGGTGTTGGCCCTTTCTGCCAGGGAAGCCCGTGGCCGGGATGTGGACGGTGGATTTCTTGATCCGCAGATCATCCCTTTCCGCGGAAAGGTTTCAGGTGACAGGCTTCAGGTTTGGACCGGCGGACGATGTGTCCCACCTTGATTCATCCGACGCGCTGTTTTCGGTCCTCTGGCATGGTGAGTGCTGATCCGGACTGGCAGTATTGCCGTAGTATCAGGGTGTGGCTGACACAGGACGACAGTACCTGATTCTTGCGGACGAGGATTTGATCTCCCTTGTCGAGGCGGCCGACGCCGACGCTTTCGCGACACTCTACGACCGCCACAGCCGCGCAGCCTTCTCCCTGGCTTACAGGATGATGGGGGAGCGTCAGGCCTCCGAGGACCTGGCGCAGGACGCGTTTCTAAAGGTCTGGCGGGCTGCGGGCAGCTATCGCGCGGAGCGAGGCAGCGTGCGGACCTGGATCCTCTCCATAGTCCACAACCGGGGTATAGACCAGCTCCGTTCCCACGCGAGCCGGCGCAGGACGCAGGACAAGATCGAAGCTTCAGCCCCACGCTTCCAACCGAGCGAGGCCTTCGCGGAGACCTGGAGAAACTCGCAGCGCGACCAGGTCAGGGAGGCCCTTAATACCCTCCCGCCCGAGCAGCTCAAGATACTAGAGCTGGCGTACTTTTCTGGATATACGCATGTGGAGATATCCGAGCTTCTCCGCCTGCCCCTCGGCACGGTCAAGGGCAGGATGCGTTTGGGACTGCAAAAGATCAAGAACTACTTCGAGTCAAGAGACGCGGCGGTGCCGAGTTGAGTGGGATGAACAGCGAACGCTTCGAAGATCTCAAGGACGCCTACGTCCTCGGCGCTTTGCCCGAGGAGGAAAGGCTGAGTTTCGAGGATTACCTCGCCGCCCACCCCGAACGGCAGGCCGAGATAGATGAGCTTGGCGCTCTAGCGGGCCTGCTCGCGTTCTCCCCGCAAGAACAGGTACCATCGCCGGAGCTCCGCAGCAGGGTCATGGAGGTTGTCGAGGCGGAGGCAGAGCCCCGGCGCGTCAGGCGCCGGTCCGCGCTTGCAAAGGTCGGGGACTATCTCGGCGTCCGGACCCTCGCGCTCGGCGCCGCGGCCCTACTCGTGATCGGGTTGCTATCGTGGAACGTGCTGTTGCAAGACCAGGTACAGGATTTGCAAGGCCAGGTCGAGGACGCACGGAATCAGCGGCAGGTCCAGCAGAGCCGGACGATCGAGCTCCAGGGCTCGTGGGCGGAACAGGGCGCGAACGCCGAAGTAGCCTTCATCCGCAAGAACCGGGTTATCCTGGTGGCCAAGAACATGCCTTCTGTGCCCGAGGACCAGACGTGCCAGATCTGGGTCATAAGCGACGACGAGCCCAAACCCAGCGGACTCTTCCAGCCTGACGGGAACATGACAGCGGCGCCGATCACGAACTCCATAACGAAGGCCGACGTGATAGCGGTGACCGTCGAGCCGGCGGGGGGCTCGAAGAAGCCGACGAATGACCCCGTGCTTTTGGCTGAACTCTAAGCTGACTTCCGCACACCCTCGACGCTCATCTCATGGACGCCAAAGCGTTTATTTTCCGCAGGCGCGGGTAGTAAATGTTCAGGGAAGCCGTAAGCAAGCCAAGACAAAGGAGGGCCTATGTCCGTAGCCAGAGTAACCGAACTGAGCGTCGTCTCGGAGACGAGCTTTGAGGATGCTATCCAGCAGGGCGTGGCCCGGGCCACCTCCACCCTGCGCGGTGTCGAGGGAGCCTGGATCAAAGACCAGAACGTCATGATCGAAGACGGCAACATCATAGGCTACAAGGTGAACATGGAAGTCACCTTCGTCCTCGAAGACTCATAGAGTTGTCTGCAAAGAGGTCTAACTTCTTTGCAAGCAATTCAGCTGGTCCGCACTTCAGCTTGTTTTCGCTGAAAGCCGAACACTGATAGACGAGTTTCGGGAGCGTGCGATCCGGTAGCCGATTGCGTCGGTGGGAAGCAGAACACAATGGGCGCTTGACCGGCGTTGTATACCGGACCTGTGATACGTCTCGGCTACCCGACGCAGAACCTGACGATCCCGGCCAGCACGAACCGTACGCTCCGGCTCGCAAGCCTCTCTAACATAGGGAAAGTCAGGGGACTCGTCAGGAAGAACGTCGCCGACCTGAAGAGAATCTTGCGGTGGAATGCAGATCACGGGGTCGGACTCTTCAGGATGGGACAGGCCCTAATCCCCTTCGCCTCACACCCGGCCTTTGCTTACGATTGGGAGACCGAGCACGGTGAGGCGCTGCGCGAGACCGGAAAGCTGGCACGAGACCTGGGCATCCGCCTCTCGATGCATCCCGGCCAGTACATCAACCCTGGAAGCCTGAAGCCTGATGTGGTCGAACGCAGCCTTACAGAGCTGCGCTACGTGGCCAGGGTGTTCGACCTTCTTGGCAGCCCTGACGGTGTGGCAGTATTGCACATGGGTGGGGCCTACGCGGACAAGACTGCGAGCGCACAACGCTTTGTCGAGGTGATGTGGTCCGAGGCGCGGATCCTCCCCTACCTCGCCCTGGAGAACGACGAACGCGTCTGGACCGTAGCCGAGGTCGTCCGGACAGCCGATGCTCTTGGCATTCCGGCGATCACGGACGCCTTTCACCACGATCTCAATCCTGGCGGCCTGACGCTCAAAGAGGCGCTTGACCTCTCGCTGCCTACGTGGGCCTCGAGGGGTGTGCGTCCCAAACTACACCTCTCTAGCCAGGACCCCGCGAAACAGGCGGGTGCGCACGCATACACCGTGGACAGTAGGGACTGGCAGGCGCTGTTGAGCGCCATCGGCGACAGGGAGGCTGACGTGATGGTCGAGGCCAAGGGCAAAGAGTACGCCCTCGCGCCGATGGGCGTCGAGATCGGGTAACATCGGGACCTGAGGTACCCGAGGAGAGAGCGACATGCACGCAAACCCTGACATTCGAGAGATAAAAGACCTACTCCACCGCGCGCGCACCGTGGCCGTTGTCGGGCTGTCGAACAGGCCTTACCGTACCAGCCATGCGATCGCGGGCGCACTGCAGCGCTTCGGATTCGAGATCTTCCCCGTCAACCCCAACCTCCATGGTCCGGTCCTTGGCGAAGAGCCGTACCATTCGGTCGAGGATATCCCCGGGCTGGTTGACATAGTCGACGTGTTCAGGCGCAGCGAGAAGGTAATGCCCGTGGCCGAGGCCGCCGTAGCCGCCGGCGCGAAGGTGCTGTGGATGCAATCCGGCGTGATCAACGAAGAGGCGGCTGCCTACGCCGAGGAGCACGGCCTCACCGTGGTCATGGACCGCTGTATAAAGGTAGACTACGCAACGCTTGTAGGTTTCGGCTAGTCAGCATGTCAGCACGCTCCAGCTTCCGGCTTTCGCTTGTCAGCATTTCAGCTTCTCAGGTATCAGGTTTGGACCGGTAGATGATGGGCTACTTTGATGGTTCGACTGATCCGAAGAGGCTGTGAAGGGAATTTGTCGTGGGTAATGGTTCGCCGCTGGTTATGTTCTTCTACGGTACGTTGAAGCGCGGTGAGCGTAACCATGAGCGTTTCTGCGGTGGTGCCCTGAGCGTCGAAGAGGGGGCGGTGCGTGGGGATGTGTACGATCTTCCCTTTGGCTATCCTGCGCTGGTCGTTCCTGGAGAGTCCATCCATGCTTTCGGGACCGGCGATCCTACGAAGGACGCAGAGGATCAGCGGCGGCTCGGCCGTGGGCCGGTGCCACCTCTGGAGGGTCCGCGCGTCTTCGGTGAGATCTTCGCTTTCGGCGATCCGGAGTCGCGTCTACCGGCCCTCGACCGCCTGGAAGGCTTTGATCGGGCCGATGCGTCGAGCCACTACCGGCGCGTATTGCTCCCTGTCGAGGCGAACGATGGCTCGGCCCTCCTGGCGTGGGCCTACGTGGTCGAGAAATCTTCCGGAGTCCACGTACCGGGAGGGAGATGGCCATCGTGATGCGACATGCACAAGCTCATCGACCTTGCGCAGATCGCGGTTTCAGGTGTCAGGCAACAGGTTTGGCTTCGCTGAGAAGCTCAGGGCGCTTGCGCGGGGGTTAGCGTCCTTCTTGTCGACTGATTTAGCTCTGGACGTTCGGATCGTCTTCTTCGATGATCTCCTCGCGTATCACGCGGCGGCGGATCTTCGTGCGCCCACCTTCCTGGAAGGTTTCGGTCTCTTCCGTCTGGCGCGTGGCCGGCGCCTCCCGACTAGCCTCGTCAGCGGAGGACCCTGTGCTAGTGAAGAAAGGTCCGCCTTCCGAGGCCTCTCCCGCATTCTTGTACTCGGGCACGCCCCTGGAGCCTTCGCCACTTTCGGTTGACGCTGCGCTTTCCCCGTACTCGGGTTCTACGGAAGAACGATCCTCGTAACCTGTGGAATCGTCCCCGGCGACGTTGGACTGCGGCTCCTCGCGCTCGCTGTTCGCATACTCGCCGCTTTCGTCCGTGCCCGAGTATGCACCGTAGCCACCCCCAGGCGTCCCCAGAGATTCGAGGCCGAAGTGGCTGCGGATACGGTCTTCGTAGTCGGGAGTGATGTCCTCGTCGTCGTCAAAGCTCGGGGCGTCCTTTACGTGATCCTTCGACTCCGCGACCTCTATGCTCCTTTCTCTTTCGTTGACGCGGACGATGGCCATCGGGATCAGGGTAGACTTGAGGCCGAGAAATCCCATCTTGACGCCGATGTATTCTTCGCGGTCTGTCTCATCCACGAAGAGGTCATCGACCTTCCCGATCTTCTGCCCCTGGTTGTCGTAGACTTTGTAGTCCTCGTACTTCTCTTCAAGCTCCCTCAACCTATCTTCGCTCGCCACGTTCTCCTCCTAGATAAGCCTGCGGCCGTTAGTGATCTCGGTACCCGAGTCAAGGGCGCTAATAAACATGGGAGGCTCCCACAGAATAGTCTGAGGATGCGGCTTGCTAAACTACCGTGAAGGGTGATCCGTCAGGGAGGTGGGAGCGTGGGATCCAGGGAATCTCAAGGCACGAGGATTCTCTCTGTAGACGTGGGTTCCTCGTCGGTGAGGGCCGAACTCTACGATGAGACTGGCGGCAGCATAGAGGGCACCGAGATCAAGCTCGACTACGAGTTCGAGTACACTCCGGATGGCGGCGCGGAGAAAGACGCCGACGAACTTCTCGACCTCGTGGTCCGCGCCGTAGACAGCACGCTCTCCGAGGCCGGCGGAGCGGCCATCTCTGGCGTCGCCATGAGCACCTTCTGGCACTCGGTTCTCGGCCTTGACCGGGACGGGCGTCCCACGACCCCGATCCTTACCTGGGCCGACCGCCGCGCGGCAGAGTGCGTACCAGACCTGCGCGAGCGCCTGGACGAGAGGACCAACCACCGTCGCACGGGTTGCGTGCCCCACTCCAGCTACTGGCCTGCCAAGCTGCTGTGGTCGAGCCGCGCAATGCCTGTGGCCCATGCGAAGACCGAGCGCTGGGTCTCTCCGGCCGATTACTTCTACGCCCGCTTCTTCGGGGAGCCCCATCAAGTCGGGACGTCGATGGCCTCGGGAACAGGGCTCTTCGACCAGAACCGGCGGAGGTGGGACCGCGAGACGCTGGAGGTCCTGCCCGCCGAAGAGGCCCAACTTTCCGCCATCTCGGATGAGCCCCGTAGGGGATTGGCCGGGGAGTGGGCAGAGCGGTGGCCGGCTCTTCGGGAGACACCCTGGCTCCCAGCGGTGGGCGACGGTGCCTGCTCGAACGTCGGGAGCGGGTGCACGGGTAGTGACCGGCTTGCGCTGATGGTCGGCACTAGCGGCGCGATGCGGGTGCTGTGGAAAGCGGAGTCCGTCGAGATACCAGATGGTCCCTGGTGCTACAGGGCCGACGCGGAGCGTTATGTCATGGGAGGTGCGCTCTCCGACGGTGGAAACCTGATCGAATGGCTGCGCAACACGCTTCGTCTCCCCGACCCTGAGAAGACGGAGGAGATGCTGTCTGACATGGAGCCGGATTCCCACGGCCTAACATTCCTGCCGCTGCTCGCCGGAGAGCGTGGACCGGGATGGGCCGACAGGGCCAACGGGACCGTGTCCGGGCTCTCGATGAGCAGCAAGCCCGTCGAGATCCTACGCGCCGCAATGGAGGCCGTGGCTTTCAGATTCGCCATTATCGCGGAGATGCTCGAAACCGCTTCCCCTGGTGAGAAGGAGGTCGTTGCTAGCGGCGGGGGCCTGCTCCACTCGCCGACGTGGACCAGGATCATGGCCGACACTCTTGGCAGACCGGTCACGCTCTCGGGTGCAAAGGAGGCTTCCAGCAGGGGCGCAGCCCTGATCACCCTGGAAGCGCTCGGAGGGCCGGAGATCGAAGCCGCGCGAGCGCCGCTCGGAGAGACCTTTGAGCCTGACCCGGCCAGGCACGAGGTCTACATGAGGGCGCTCGAACGCCAGCGCCGACTGTACGACGCTGTGCTTGGCGGCCCGTAAAGAGCTGGGCAGCATTTCAGCACGCCGCCAGGCTTCGCCAGGCAGCTTGTCCGTTAGCCAGGACTTGCGCGCACCCGAAAGCGGACAGGCTGAAGTGCTGATTAGCTGACAAGGCGGCGGAGCCGCCGTGCTGACGGGCGCGTTAGCGCTCGTCTATTGGCACGTAATCTGCGTCGCGGGGGCCGGTGTAGATCTGGCGCGGACGGGCGATCTTGAACTCGGGATCATCCATCATCTCCATCCACTGGGCCATCCAACCCGAGGTGCGCGGTATGGCGAACATGACGGTGAAGGCGTCCGTTGGTATCCCGAGGGCCTCGTAGATCAGGCCTGAGTAGAAGTCTACGTTGGGATAGAGCTTGCGGCTCGTGAAGTAGTCGTCGTCGAGTGCCCGCTTTTCGAGCTCGATGGCAATGTCGAGCAGCGGGCTCTCCTTGTTCGTGGCCTCGAGCACCTCGTCGACGTGGCTACGGATGATCCTGGCCCGCGGGTCGTAGTTCTTGTATACCCTGTGTCCGAAGCCCATGAGCCGCTCGTCACCCTGCTTGACGCCTTCGAGGAAGTCGGGGATGTTCTCGGTATCGCCTATGCGCTGGAGCATCCTGAGGACAGCGACGTTGGCCCCGCCGTGCAACGGGCCGTAGAGTCCGGCGCAGCCTGCGGTGATGGCCGAGAAGGGGTCGACCCTCGAAGACCCGACGACCCTTACGGCAGCGGCTGAACAGTTCTGCTCGTGGTCGGCGTGCAATATGAAGAGCACGTCGAGCGCCTTCTCGAGGCGCGGGTCGGGCTCGTACTTAGGCTCGGCCATCTTGAAGAGCATGGACAGGAAGTTGCCAGCGTAGGAGAGGTCGTTGTCGGGGTAGACGTAGGGCAACCCGAGGCTGTGACGGTAGGCGAATGCAGCGAGGGTCGGCATCTTGGCGATTAGACGCACCGCCGCAACGTGGCGCTGGTACTCATCGTCGATGTCCCCGGCCTCAGGGTAGAAGGTCGAGAGGGCTCCGACGGAAGCCTGCAGCATCCCCATCGGACTCGCGTCGTGGCGAAAGCCGTCCATGAAGTTCTTGATGTTCTCGTGGACGTAAGTGTGATGGGTGATCTCGTAGGTCCAACGGTTCAACTCGTCCTCGGTAGGGAGCCTGCCGTAGTTGAGTAGATAGGCCACCTCGAGGTAGGATGAGTGCTCGCATAGCTGCTCGATGGGGATGCCACGGTGCTCCAGAATCCCCTTCTCCCCGTCTATGTAGGTGATAGCACTCCTGCAACTCGCCGTGTTGGAGTAACCGGGGTCGTAAGTCATCAGGCCGAAGTCGTCTTCGTCGACCTTGATCTGCCTGAAGTCCATAGCGCGGACCGTGCCGGCTTCTATCTCGACTTCATAGCTCTCACCCGTCCGATTGTCCGTGACCGATAGACTCTCGGCCCCTGTGGCAGTCGTACCCCGGCCGTTACCCGTGCTCTGCGACTCTTCGGTCAACCTGCGCCCCTTTCTCTTGCACAAGCGTTAATTATATATGCTCGTGCCACATATGTGTTCGTGTCGAAACGCGTTGTGAGGTACGGGTATTATCACGCACCGGAGGGGAAACGGAAAGGAACAGCCACATCGGGGTGGAAACGATCGTCCTGCGCCAGCGTGTACGCGCTTGGTCAGCATGTCAGCACTTCAGCAGTTCAGCACGCTCCGGCTGACGCCTCCGCTTGTCAGCATTTTAGCTTGTCAGCTTTCTGTGTTCGCTCGGAGCCGAATGCGCGATTCGCAGAGCGTCAATACCACTGCTTATCGCTTCGAGTATCAGGTTTTCTCCGGCAATAGATGTGGGGCCCAGAAGGCGATGTGTACCTTTCCTTGTGCGCTGCTAACGAGCGCACAGGTTGTGTGCCAGCTCGTTGATGTCGAGGTTGTCCGGGTCCACGACGGGAGGTTCGGGGAGATCCTGTGGCGGCGGGTACTTCTGTCCCATGCCGCAGTCGAAGACGACTACCTCGTCGTCGCGACCGATCTCCCCCCTGTCGCGCAGTACGGGGACGGCGGCGAGGGCCGCGGCGGACTCTGGGCTGACGTATCCTGCTCCCATCCGTCCCGCGAACTTCTGCATCTCCGAGATGGAGTCTTCGCCCACAGCCACGGCCGTGCCTCCCGACTCTCTTAGGGCGTCCAGGATCAGGAAGTCGCCAACGGCGGAAGGGACCCTGATACCGGAGGCCCTGGTGCTCGCGCCCCGCCAGGGCTTCGCGAAACGTTCTCCGCTTTCGAAAGACCTTACGATGGGCGCGCAGCCCTCTGATTGCACGCTCACCATCCTTGGCCGGTCGGGCCCGATCAGGCCGATCGTTTCCATCTCTTCGAAGGCCTTCCACATCCCCACGAGACCCGTGCCCCCGCCCGTTGGGTAAACGATAACGTCCGGTAGGCGCCAGCCACGCTGTTCGGCGAGCTCGAAGCCCATGGTCTTCTTCCCCTCGACGCGGTACGGCTCTTTGAGCGTGCTCACGTCGAAGGCGCCGATCCTGTCGGCGAGGGCGGTCGAGATCTTGCCGCAGTCGGAGATAAGACCTCGCACCAGGATAAGCTGTGCCCCCATCGCGAGTACTTCCTGCTGGTTGGATGGCGTCGCATCCACGGGCGTCAGCACTGTGACCTGTGCGCCGGCGGCAGCGCCGTAGGCCGCAAGCGCACCTGCGGCGTTCCCGGCCGACGGCGCAATGAACGAGGTCACGCCCAGCTCCACGGCCCGCGAGACCGCGACAGCCATCCCGCGCGCCTTGAACGAGCCCGTAGGATTCAGGCCCTCCGCCTTCGTGGCGAGGCGCGGGATGCCGAACGTCTCGCCGAGCCGTTGCTGCGTCAGGAGCGGCGTGTCCCCCTCACCCAGATAGACGATGTTACTCTCGTCCCTGACCGGCAGCAGCTCCGCCCAGCGCCACAGGCCGCCCGTCCGGCGTTCCGAAAGCGACTCGGCCGTTAGCGTTCGGGCGGCCTTCTCGATGTCGTAGCGGGCGAGAAGGGGGCCTCCGTCCGCTGGGTCGAGCCCGATCAACTCGTCCGCAGGGTAGCTCTCTCCCGAAAGCGCGCCTTCGAGATGCGTAAACGTAGAACCGGTGTGCTTCGCTATATGGTTGTCCTGACTAGAACTCTGTGAATTCCTGTTCGGGAACCTCTATATCACGTTCGTTTTTTGTGCAAGTCTCCTACAGAAATCTATGAGGAACTGTGCTCGTGCTTCACAACACTATAACGCCATCGAAAAGGATGAGCAGGGCGTTCTCGGCGAGCGTGCGCCGCGGCGCCCTCCTCGAGGAGGTCTAGCACCTCCTGAACAGGGACTACGTCGCCGTACTTGGTGTCTATGTCGTAGAGGTTTGCTTTGTGGGCTTCGGAGTTGCTGTCGCCTACGGCTTCGCTGGGGACTACGGGGCGGAAGCCGTACTGGAGGGCGTCGACGGCGGTCGCGCGCACGCAGCCTGAGGTGGATGCGCTGGTGATGATGAGGGTATCTATTCCGGCGGCTGTGAGGAGGCTGGAGAGGCCCGTGCCGAAGAAGCCTGAGGCGAAGAGCTTGTTGAGGACTGGCTCTGTTTCCCCCGGGGCTATGCGGGGGTCGATCTCGGCCCAGCGGGTTCCGGCCTGCAGGGTGAGGAGTGCCGGCACCTTGTCTATGAAGGCGGCGGCTGTTAGATTGTCCGATTCGCGGTAGGCGACGGTGGTGAAGACGATTGGGATATCCGCTCGTCGGGCTGCTTTCAGGAGCTTCTGGATCTGCGAGATCGGGCCTTCGAGGTCGCAGGCCAGTGGCGATTCCGGATCTGTGAAACCAAGCGTCATGTCTATGACGACGAGGGCGGGACGGCGGCCGAAGCCGCCGCGTCCGCCGAACCCTTCTATGTGCGCCAAAGTGTTACCTCCCGCTGCTCCGCGCCTTGCCAAGCTCGCCCGAGAGCCACTCGTTGAACTTGCGGCGGGTCTCGGCGATGACGCGCCGCTGCTCATCGAGAGGCGGCAAATCTCCGTGGTCGAACCCCGGCGACTCGCCACGGCTATCCTTTATCTCCTCGCGCTTCGATCCGGTCTCCTCTACAGACACGGAGCCGTCGTTAGCGACTACGACGCCGTAGAGGCTCTCGGCGGCCTCGGGGCTTATGAGGCTCCAGCGGACGTCTTTGGCTACTGCCTCGCTGTCGCGCTCCAGCGGGTCTCCGACGCCGCCAGCGCCAGCCGTCTCGAAGATGAGGCGGTCGCCCTCGAAGACGGGCACGTCGCGCACCTTGGACGGTATCTCAACCACTTCCCCATTAGCCCTGACGAGCGTCTTCCTGGAAGCAGCGCCCGGCTTGCCGCCATCCACGCCGTAGGGATAGGTGTGATGCCTATCGTCCTGGTATGTGATGCGACCGTCTGCCAGGAAGCGGTAGACCTTCTTTATTCCGCAGCCGCCCCTGAACTGGCCGGCCCCACAGGAGTCTTTGCGGGCCGAGTACTCCTCCACGATTATGGGGTAGTACGTCTCCATGTATTCGGCGGGAACTGCGAGGAACTCGGGCCACCAGGAGTGTCCGTCGAGGCCGTCCTTGCCGGGGATAGCCGGTATCCCACCGTAAAGGATCTCCATGGTCTGGAACGACTGGCCGTCCTCCTTGACGCCTGAGTAGACGAAGTTGGGGCTCGTCCCGTAGGAGCCTGAAACGTTAAAGCCGATGGCCTTTGCGTAGACGGCGCCGAGGACGTCGAACTGGCGGGCCATGACGACGAGACGGTTGCTCAAGGGCGCTGGCTCCTTCGGCCGCAGGACCGTGCCGTCGGGGATGTTGACCTTGATGATGTCGGCGTAGCCGTCATTGAAGAGGATCGTCGGGTCTACGGCGGAGATCAGGAAGACTCCCGCGAACATCTGGAACATCTCCTTGTTGAGGAGGAAGTTGACCGGTCCAGGGACCTGCGCGTCTGTACCCGTCCAGTCGAGGTGCAACGAGTCGCCCTCGCGCCACATCGCGATCTTGAGCTTTATAGGGCCGTTGCCCAGTCCGTCATCGTCGGTGTAGTCCTCGAACTCGAAACGCTCGCCTTCGGGGATGAGCTGGCGGATCAGATTCATAATGCTCGTGCGTGTCCGTGCGAGGAGCGCGTCGCAGGCCTCCAGGTACGTGTCTTTACCGAAGCGGTCGCAGATGTCCTTTACTCGTTTGGCGCCTGCGGCGGTCCCCGCCGCTATGGCCATGACGTCGGCGCGGGTCTCGCGCGGGGTGCGGGAGTTGTGGCAGAAAAAGCGCAGTACCTCCTCGTTCAGCCTGCCACCGTCGTAGAGCTTGACCGGCGGCAGCCTGACGCCCTCCTCGTAGATGGAGCGCGCGTCGATGGGGATGGACCCCGCGGTCGACCCGCCGACGTCCATCAGGTTGCCCCACTGTAAGGCGTAACCTATGTGATCGCCGTCGTAGAAGATCGGCCGTACTAGCAGGATATCTGGAAGGTGAGAGGTGCTCCCCTCCATCATGTAAGGGTCGTTGAGGGCTATGACGTCGCCGTCCCTCAGGTCCTCGACGGTGTAGGGGGAGTTTTCCAGCACTGTGTCAACGGGACTCCCGAACTGGCCTACGACCATACGGCCCCTGCGGTCCGCTATGAGGGGGAACTCGTCGGCCTGTTCGCGGATCACGGGGCTTACGGCGGTGGTGACGAGCACCCTGTCCATCTCGTGGCGGATGTTCTTGAGGGCGTTCTCGATTATGTCGAGGGTAACGTGGTCTATGTTGTGTTCCCGGACGAAGTCCGGCTCGGCCTGCTCGTGCAACACCATCTCTTATGCCTCCTCGATCAGGATGTTCCCGAAGCTGTCAACAGCGCCCCTGTAGCCGGGTTCTATGACCGTAGTCGTATCATCCTGCACAACGACGGCGGGACCCGCAACAGCGTTTCCGGGGCGCAGCTCTCTACGGTCGTAGATCGGGGTCCCCTTCCACCCGCCGTCGAAGTACACCTGCTCTTTGCGTGTGACCGCGCCCGAGGCATCCTCCCCGGCCCCATCCTCGCTCTCCAGGAGGTTGACACCCTTTATGGTGCCGCGCCCGACGACGCGGACGGTGGCGATCTCCAGTGGAGAGTCCGGCAGGGCGAAGTTGTAACGTTGGCGGTGGGCATCCTCGAACCGTCCGCGCAGGAAGGCGCTGCTCCCATCCTCGAGTTCCTCCAACTCGAAGCGGCAGGGGATCTGGATGTTCTGCAGGTAGTAGCGGCAGTCCGCGTACAGGTCGAACTGCTTTTTGGCCTCCTCCACTCCCTCGCCTTCCAGCCACTCATCTGCCTGCGCGATAAGCCCCTCGATCGTCACCTTTAGCTCCTGTGCCTGAGTGTCCTCTGCGACGCGCAGGTACGTTTCTGGGAACTCGTTCTGGATATCTGATGAGAGAAATCCGAAGGCGCTCATCACCCCTGGCGTCGGGGGAACTATCACGGAGCGGGAGTGGATCAGGCGTCCAAGCGCATTCGCGTGCATCGGCCCAGCCCCCCCAAAGGCGACGAGCCCGAAGTTCCTCGGGTCGTGCCCGCGCTCGACGCTGACCACGCGCAGTGCGGCGTGCATGTTCTCGTTGACGATCTCGATGATCGCCCCGGCCGCTTCCTCGACACCCATCCCGAGCTGCTCTGCGATGGTCCCTACGGCCTCTCTCGCCGCCTCCTCGTCCATCTTCAGCGTGCCTCCAAGGGCTACGCCAGGCGGAATGCGATGCAGAACAACGTTCGCGTCGGTCACGGTCGGAGCCTCGCCGCCGCGCCCGTAGGCCGCCGGCCCAGGGTCGGCGCCCGCGCTCGCCGGCCCGACCTGCAGGGCGCCGCTCGCCGAGACGAACGCGATGGAACCACCGCCGGCCCCGACACTGTGGACGTCCACCGCAGGGGACTTGAACTGGAAGTACCCCAGCTGTATGTCGCGCCGCATGGGCGTCTCGCCGTCTAGGCAAAGCGAGACGTCGGTCGAGGTGCCGCCCATGTCGAACGTCAGGATGTCGGGGACCCCGATCTCACGTGCCAGGTATGCGGAGCCGGTAACGCCGCCCGAGGGTCCCGACAGGGCGATCTTAATCGGACTCTCCGCCACCGCCTCGGTGCTCATCGCCCCGCCATCGGAGCGGACAATAGAGAGAGCGCCCCCAAAGCGTTTCTCGTCGATAGACTTCTCGAAGTTCCTCATGTACAGCATGGTGCGCGGCTGCACGGCCGTGTTGACGACCGTGGTCAGCGTCCGCTCGTACTCGCCGTACTCCTGTCCGATGTCCGCCGAGATAGACACGGAGAGATCCGGGTACGCCTCGCGCACGATGTCCCTGGCGCGCCGCTCATGGGAAGGGTTCACGTACGAGTTGAGAAAACCTATGGCGAGCGACTCGACGCCCCTGTCAACCAGCCGCTTTACCGCTTCCCCAACCTCGTTCTCGTCCAGCTCTTCGAGCACTTCGCCGCCGGAGCTTATGCGCTCAGAGATTCCCACGGTGTCTGTCGGGTCGGCCGGAGGATCGGGCTTGTGGAGGGCCATCCAACCGTAGAGCGGGCCCGGGGTCCAGGCGCGGGCGAGGTGCAGGATCTGCTCGTGTCCTCTGGTCGTCAGGAGGCCAACCCGCGAGCCCGTATTGGTCAGGATCATGTTCGTCACAACGGTCGTGCCGTGGAAAAAAAGGTGCAGGTCGGGGAAAGAGATCCCTACCTTCTCGCAGACCGCCTCTATGCCCTCGACCACGCCCTTCGAGGGGTCATCCGGCGTCGAGAGCACCTTGCCCTCGGTCAGCCCTCCGGTCTCCTCGTCGAAGACCAGCACGTCCGTAAAAGTCCCACCGACGTCTACCGCAACGTTGTACATCGTCGCTCCCTTCGGTCGCTTAGCATTTCAGCTTGTCAGCAAAGGCACGCGCCCTGTCAGGCGCTTGTCAGCATTTCAGCCTTCGTGTGCGCGTGCCTTTGCTGAGGTGCTGACAAGCGAAGCCCGGAGGGCGTAGCGTGCTGACTGGCTGATAGCTCATACGAAGTTTCCTGCTTTGTGGACCTGTCCGGGAAGTTCTTTGTCGAGTTGCTGTGCGAGCCAACCTGCTACGTCGATGAGGGCGTCGAGGTCTATTCCTGTGTCGTAGCCCATGTTGTGCAGGAGGTAGACCAGGTCTTCTGTTGCGATGTTGCCTGTGGCGCGCGGGGCGAAGGGACAGCCGCCCGTGCCGGCCACGGAGGCGTCGAGCACCGTGGCGCCACTCTCGACGGCCGCTGCGGCGTTGGCTATTCCGGTGTTGCGTGTGTCGTGGAAGTGGCATGCAACCGTGATGCCGTGGGCCGCGACGCCCTCTACGAGCTTTCGTACCCCTTTCGGGACTCCTACGCCGATGGTGTCGGCCAATACGATCTCGTCCGGGCCCGAGGCCGCTACGCTGCCGGCGATCCGGAGTACGTGCTCGGGCTCGACCCATCCTTCGAAAGGGTCTCCGAAGGCGGCGGAGAGCGTGATGGAGACGCGCACTCCATCGAGCCGGGAGCGCTCCGCGAGCCGCGCAGCAAGTTGCGTCGCGTCTGCCACTGTGGTGTTCTGGTTGCGCTTCGCGAAGGTCTCGGTTACTGGGAAGGCGTAGCGTACTTCGTCTACTCCTGCCTCGATGGCCCGCTCGTAGCCCTTCTCGTTGAGGACGAGGCCGGCGTAGCTCGTACCCGGGGACCGTTCGATGGCGGCCATTACTTCCTCGGCGCCAGCCATCTGCGGGACGCGTTTCGGGTTGACGAAGCTGGCCGCCTCGACACGCGGGACGCCGGCGGCTGCAAGTTTCTCGCAGAGCTCTGCACGGACCTCGGGGGAGAGCGTCTTGTCCTCATTCTGTAGGCCGTCCCGGGGTCCTACGTCGACTATCTCGATGTGCATCAGACGATTCCCCGCTCGCGCAGAGCGTCGAGGTCCACTTCGGTCATCCCGAGCACCTCTTTGAACACCTCGTCGTTGTGCTGGCCCAGCTTCGGTCCGGTCCAGCGCACCTCTCCCGGTGTTTCGGAGAGGCGGGGGACGACGTTCTGCATGGGAAACGGTCCGATCTCCGGGTCTTCGACGGTGACGATATTCTGGCGGGCCGCGTACTGTTCGTCCGAGAGCATGTCCTCGGCGGTGAACAGCTTCCCTGCGGGGACGCTCGCCTCCCTCATGACCTCAAGCACCTCTTTCGCGGTTCGCTGTCTGGTCCAGTCGGAGATCAGGCCATCCAGCTCTTCCTGGTTCTCGCCGCGGGCGTGATGGGTTGCGTACCTTTCGCCCTCGGCCCACTCGGGATATCCAAGCGCCTTCGCAAACCTTCCGAAGACGGTGTCGGCGTTGGCACCGATCACGACGTAATCTCCGTCGCTGGTAGGGTAGGTGTTCGACGGCGCTACGAAGGGCAGGATGGCCCCTGTACGGCTCCTGATGTGCCCAGTGAGCGCGTACTCGGGGATGGTGCTCTCCATGAGGGCGAGCACGGCCTCGTAGATACCAACATCGACCACCTGTCCCTCTCCGTTACGCGCCTCGCGGCTGTAGAGGGCCGTTACCGCCCCGAAGGCCCCGA
>DASQWQ010000116.1:0-6333 GCA_035640175.1 Rubrobacter sp.
GTCGAGGATCATCGAGCCGCCCTGCCCAGCGTCGCCCTTCTCCGGGGCGACGAAGATATAGCCGGGGGCGGTTTCCTCGCGCGCTTCTGAGGCCACCTCGACTGCGGGTGGGCTAAGGTCGGGGCGTGAGCGGAAGGCCCATACGCCGTCCGGTGGCGGGAATGGAAAGCCCGGCAAGGATTTGACCTTTGGGGTGCGCGAGGATCTGACCTTCGAAGAACGCTCGGGCGGTTCGCAGCCCACCGTTCCTGTCAACGCCAGGTATGTGGCGCCGGCGCTCACCGCTGTGAGAAACCGGCGCCGCGTGAATCTAGAGCCCAACGCGGACACCCTTCACTGCGAGGACCAGAGGCCTCATGGGGCGCGGAGACCCTCCGGCCCGCCTATGATGCTCTCGCAGCGTCGGAGGGGTGATGTTCTCGGTCGTCACGGAGTCCTCCCAGGGTAGCTTTCTCATGGATTGCAAGTGCACCATGCGAGATCCCGACGCACCCTCTCATGGGAAAGGGAAGCCTCCTTGCCGTCGCAAGGAGGCTTCCCTTCGCCTGCCGTGGCGCTCGCGCGGCTGACTCCTTACGAGTCTCCCACGGGATCTGACCGTTAGCGTGCGGGTTCGGGGCGCGCAAATGCAGGGCTTGTCGCCTTTGCGCCTGTCCTGCCTGCACGCAAGGTCATTACTATGCTGACGAGGGTCACCCAGAGGGCCCCTCAAGGATACGGGGCTGCCGGCATGGGGAAGTACTCACGAGGAGTGGGTCCACTTGAGTTGGAACTCGATCTCCTCCTCATCCCCCTCCCGCTCGTGCTCGACGTTGAACTCGGCACGGGCCGGCACGTAGACCCTCTCCCCGGCCACCTGGATCTCAAACCGCTCGCCCGCCTCCAGCGCATCGGCAAGCCTTCGCAGCTTCGCCACGAACTCCGAGGTGGAGTAGATCTTCTCGACGTCCCTGTGCGGCCTTTCGTCCATCTATCCTCCTTGGTTCGCTAACGCTCGACCTCTCCGTAGCTTAAAGGGTCCGAGGGCCCCAGCCAAGTCGGACCGGGTCCATGCAGGAGTTTTGCAAACCGGGCGGTACGCCATTTTCTCCCGTTCGGCGACCTCCGTTAGGCCGATATTCGCAGAACGCTTCTTGTTGATGTTCCTGGCGGATCCGGTGATCTGGAGCTTGCGGCGCCGACGACTCGGTCTTCTAACCTGCGCTGAAGTCTATATCGTAGAGGCGCTGGGGAGACGGAGCGCCCGTGTTTCTCGTCGGGGACCGGCAGACCGGCGGCATTATGGTGCCGGAGGTAGATCCAAGAGGCTGACGAGCTGCTCTACCTTTCCTCTGTGCCCGAAGCTTGGTCCCAGGAGCACGACCGGCACGCGGATCGAGCTCTCGTGCGGAGAGAGCTTGTACTCGTCATTGCGCGTCTTGAAGTGGTTACCGTGGTCCGAAACGAACACGACGACCGTATTCTCGCTGAGGCAGAGACTCTTTAGCGCCTCCAGCAGCCGCCCGAACGTCTCGTCTATGCGTTTGATCTGTCCGCAGTAACCCGAGAGGTCTTGGGGCGCCGTACCGGGGCACCGTACCACCGCCGAGTGGGTGAAAAGGTCTGGTCGAACCCTCGGTCAGGTTATCAGGCTCTTACCGGGATGTTGCACTTCTGTAACCTCAAGGCGGGCTGCAATGTGTAGCCTCATGGTGATGGAGGAGATCTGTAACAATGAGAAAGTAGGCTTCGAGGGCGGTCAGTACGCCCGTACTGAAGAAGAGCTCTACGAGAAGGCCATCGCTCTTCTCGAGAAGTGCAAGATCGAAACCCGGCGTTCGGGCCAGAAGATACCGGAGCCCACCGCAGAGACCCCGCCAATAACCGTGTAACGCCCGCGTGGGGTCAGGACCGGCAGCATCCCCTAACTGGCTGGAAGAGGCGAGTCGGTACGGTCGTCTTGCCCAACGCCCTAGCGAAGCACCATCCCGAAGATCGCGAGCAGGCCGATGGAGGCGGCTACGGGGGGGACTGATGCCCGTAGGATCTCGCTTTCCCTGCCGAGCAGGCCCGTGGCCGTGGCCGCGAGGACCATCCGCTGTGGCGCGAGCATGCTGGCGTGACTCCCGGCGACATTCTGCACCGCAGCCGTGAGCACCTCCGATACGTCTAGTCCCCGCGCTGCCTCGACCTGAAGCGGCATGAACAAAGCGTTGGAGGCCGCGTTGGAGCCAGTGAGAGCGCCGCCAAGAGCCGCGAGCACGGGTGAGACAGCGGGAAAGAGGACGCCAAGGGCTTGTGCACCTCCGGCAAGCAGCCCCGCTGCACCGCACTCTTCCACCACTTCTCCCGCTAGAACGAACGTGAGGACAGCCCCTGCCACCGGAAGCCACTGCGTCGCGGTTCTACGCGTCGTAGTGCCTACTTCGTCTCCGCCCAGACCCAGCAGCAGCGCCGCGAACATCCCCGAAACGAGCAGCGGAAGGCCAGGACCGTCGAAGACGGGACCTAGCTTCTCGAGGACCGAGCGCAGCGCTCCGATGCCGTTCGCCGCCGCGAGCAGCGCGAGCAGGAACGCGTAAGGGAGCAGCGCGCGCACAGGAACTTCGGCGAGCCGGCGTCTCCTTTGCGCCAGGAAAACTGCCGTAGCAGCGAGACCTCCGACAGCGCCGGAGAGCTCAGGGACCAGGTAAAGGCTCGTAAGGAGCGTCCCGGCCCCTGCAACCAGCCCGAGCACTATCGCCTCCGCGCCGCGCCGGCGTACGCCCGTCCATCCGCCCGCAAGCGCGACGGCGGCGACACCGTAGACGGGGAAGAGGGGTATGCTCAACAACGCGCTCACATTTGAGAGTCTCCCGAAGCCCATCCCCGCGAGATGGGCCCCGATCACAGTCCCGACACCGAGGGCGCCCCAGGGCACGGCGCACTGGCCCCAGCTCGCCAGCACGGCGGCCCTTAGCGGTGTGAACCCCGCGGCGAGCAGGATCGGGGCGCTGATGACCACGGCCACCCCGAACCCCGTAACGGACTCGAAGAAGGGTGCCACTCCTACCACAACCCCCGCCGCGAGTGCTACTGGGTCTGGCTCCAGCCTCCCGAGGAACCGCGACACAGCCTCGACAGCCCCTCCTGCCGAGAGCAGGTTGTAGAGCAACAACCCCCCGAACAGGACGTACAGAACCTGGGCCGAGATCCCGAGTCCTCCGAGCAAAGCCCCAGGCACCGCGGTGGCCTCCAGGCCCGGCCACACTACAGCCCCCAATACCGCCGTCGCCAGCGACGCGGCACCAGCTGTGGACGCAGGCCACCCCAGGCCTGCCAGCCCAACGGCGGCGACCACGAAAGGCATCGCAGAGATCAGTATCCCCAGTGAATCTACCATGATAGAATTACTTCTACCAAATGGATGATGTGGTTGCAAGCGGGAGTTCTACGATGGTCGCTGCGGTCTCCTCGGGGCGGCTGGGGGGGCGTGTAAGGGAGTTACGCCGGGGGCGAGGTCTGACGCTAGAGGAGTTGGCCGGGCTTTCCGGGGTGAGTCGGGCCATGATTTCGAAGCTCGAGCGTGGGGAGAAGAACCCCACGCTCGTAGTCGTGGCGAAGCTAGCTGAGGGGCTTGGCGTGACGCTCTCGAAACTCGCCGGCATAGAGGAGCGGCGCGAGGTCATCGTCGTGCCTAGGGACAGGCGCATGATCATTCGCGACTCAGAAACAGGCTTCGAACGTCAGCTCCTTTCGCCGAACTTTGTCGGGAGGGGCGTGGAGTTCATCCGAAACGAGATCCCAGAGGGCTCCACTTCGGGCGAGTTTCCGCCGCACCGTAGGGGTGTCGAGGAGCACATCGTCGTCGAGCGGGGGAGTTTGCGGGCGATGCTCGGCGGCGAGGAGTATCTGCTACGCGAGGGTGATGCGGTGTACTTCGAGGCTGACTTGCCGCGCCGCTTCGACAATGCTGGCGAGGGGGAGTGTAGCTACTACCTGGTGATCAGCTCGCGGGGAACGTGAAGTAGTGTTATGAGGCTCCGATGAACCTGGTCTTGCGCATACGGGCCTCGTAGCCGGCGCGGTGGCCGCGGTAGTAGTCGAGGCGGTCTGACGGGCCTTCCCATTTTGCCAGACGGGGTTGTTGGTGAACCATTCCGGATCTCCGTAACGGCCGTCGAGCCAGCCGCATCAGTACGCTTCGGTGTGGTCCGGGGACTTCCAGGACACCGGGGCGGAGACGGGCGTGACCTCCAATCCACAGGCCGGAGATCGGTACACACTGTCGGGAAGGTGTCTCATCTCGGGGTGAGCGCACTCGCAGGCGTGACCGCCGGCCGCGTCGGGGGGTGCGACTATATGGCTGAGCGTCTCAAGGAGCGCCGCCGAGGACGCCACCGCACTCGTCACACCTGAGGGAGTTGCGGCCGAAGTCGCGGAGTTCGGCTTCCGAGCACAAGGGGCAAGTCAGGGGTCCGGCTGCGCCTTTCGAGTTGTCCATGACGCCTCCCTTCTCATTGCCCTGACCACACCATAATTATGGGCCGATGGACACAATCTGACATAGCCCAAATGGGGAATTTATCACTAGCCTATGTGGTTTAGGGGGTGGGAACGGGGTTTCAGAGTTCGAAGTCGCCGGTGCCTAGCTGGTCGAGGACGCGCTGGTGCAGGGCGCCGATGTCGGGCGGGGAGGAATACAGTTCCCGTAGGGGACTGAGGACATCGCTGGCGCCCTCTGGGACGGGGGCTGTCTCAGGCAGGATCGTGCGGCTGCCGTCATCCAGCCTTAGGAGGCGCTTACGCCCGCCGCGCTTGCCGCGTTTCGAGCGGTCTACGCCGTCCACCTCCACAAGGTCGAGCGAGTAGTCAATCATGGGGGCGTCCGCGATAGCGCCGCCGACACCGTAGGCGTCGCAGACCGGGTTCAGGTGGAGGATGTACTCGACGTCGATGCCGCCTGAGGCGAATATCTTCACGTGCCCGAACCCGTTGCGGTCAAGCTCCCAGCGAACCTCACGCATAAGGTCCAAAAAATCGCCGCGGCGGTTGCCCGGCGTATCCATCCGGATCGCGTAGATAGAGTCCGGTATAGCCCTGGCGGCGAGCAGCGCGCCGAACTTCTCGTCGTCGAAGGTGTCGATGATTATGGTGCGTGGCACCTCGGGTTCCATGATCTCGTCGAAAGCACGGGCCGCCTCGGCGGTCGAGCCAAGGACAAGGACGAGGGCGTGGGGAGTTGTTCCCGTGGCAGGGATGCCGAGGCGCTCGACGGCCAGGTCGACGGCGACCAGATCGCAGCCTCCGAGGTAGGCTGCGCGTTCGATCATGGGGGTGAGGGCCGGGTGCATCCTGCGTGCTCCAAAGGAGACCACGGGCTTCTCACCGGCGGCGAGGCGGCAGCGGGCCGCCCCCGTGGCCACGCCCGAGGCCTGACACAGCAGACCTAGGATCGCCGTCTCCTGTTCTGCGAAAGCACCGTAGGGACCCGAGAGCGTTAGGATCGGCTCGTGGGGTCGGCAGATCGTACCCTCGGGCACGGCCCGCGCATCGACGTCGACGCCGTCGAGGAGGTAGGCCACCTCATCGAGGCCGGCGACCACGAACCACTCGTCAGGGTCTGAGGTCTTGTAGGCCAGCTCGGCGTGTACAGGGGTGTCCTCGAGGCCGCGGGCGCGCAGGATCTGCATCGTCCTGTGGAAGTAGGAGTCTGCGACGTCGGCTTTCAGGATCTCTGCGTCCGTGGCCGAGTTGAACCTCCTGCCGCCGCCTCTCTCCTCGCTCAAGATGCTAACCCTTTCCGCTGGAGTGCTTGCCGGCGTATCATAGCCAATTGGACTCACTACAAGTCAACTTGAAATCAAAAGTCGTCGTTTGCAGGTAAAAGTAAAGGGTCAGGTTACAAGCCCGACCCTTTGTAGACCACCGTGTGTGCCAACGCGCTACCATAAAGCCGCTTTCATGGCGGTTGCTGTCTGGTCGTCCATGCTCGGTATCCAGTGCGAGTATCGGTCGAGTGTAAGGGCTATCGTCGCGTGTCCTAGCAACGCCTGTACGAACTTCGGATGTATGCCGCATGAGAGTAGCAACGTCGCGCAAGTGTGGCGTAACTGGGGCGGCGTGCAATCCACTGGTAGTCCTGCGCGCTTGAGGACGGGCTTGAGGTTGGAGCAGGCTTCCATATCCCTTGCGACAGGTCCGCCGTCATCCCTACAGAATATGAGGTTGTCGTCCTGCCACTGAGCGCCTGCCTGCAACCTCTCCACGCTCTGGCGTGCCCCTCTAAAAGGGGGCTGTCTCTTGCGAGTGTTCCTAATTTCCCTCTTCTACCCTTCGGTGAAACTCGTCTGCCTTTAAGTAACCTGCTTGGCT
>DASQWQ010000117.1:0-4242 GCA_035640175.1 Rubrobacter sp.
GCCGGATTCTTACTACCCTCGTCCAGCAGCAGGGTTAGCTTCCTGCGTGCTTCCTTCTCCATCCTGGCGTAGCGGTACTTGCCCTCGTATTGAGCTACCCATGACCCATCCTTCCGCTGATAGACACTACCAGTGCCCTTCACCCTACGGCCCATACTCTGTATGCCTTTCTGTGGAATATGGGCATTTGCAGGAAAATCGTGCGAACCGGGCCTTCGACCTCCTCAGGCTTCGCCTGGAAGAGGACCAATCTTGACGATCACCCTTGCTGGATACAAGACGCAGTAGTAAACTTCGCGAAGTTGAAGGCACGCGAAAGGAGGTGATCCAGATAGACGCATCGAGTAGTAGTCGCGGGTATCTTCTGGGAGAGGTGGCTCTGACCTAGGCCCACCAAAACACCCGGCGGGATCCTGGGTTACTTTATCCGCCTCCCATGTAGTGAAGGCGGACGTGCTGAAAGACGGGATACCTGCGTAACGCTCAGAAGGGTACGGCCCCCGGACTTATCCGGGGGTCGTTTTTCGTATCTCCCTACACTACCGTTCTGCGAGCGGCATCCAGCTTCCATCCCTACTCCCAACGTACACGGACTGCGGCCTGATAAGGTGGTCGAGCGCCCTCTGCTCGAAGCAATGCCCTGTCCAGCCAGCCACCCTCCCTGCCGCGAAGGTCGGGGTGAAGAGCTGCGTTGGTAACTGCAGTCCATGCAGCAGGAGCGCCGTGTAGAACTCTACGTTGGTCTGCAGGTTCCTGCCGGGCTTGTGCTCGGCGAGCAGTGAGAGCGCAGTCTGTTCCACATCAAGCGCCAGCTCGTAGAGCTCCATATCCCCGTCGGTGGTGTAAAGGCGCTCGGCAGCGGCGGCGAGCACGTCTGCCCTCGGGTCGCGTACACGGTAGATTCTGTGCCCGAAACCCATGAGCCGCTCGCCGCGCCCGAGTTTCTCCCGCAGGTAAGCCTCGGCCCTGCTCGCATCCCCGATCTCGAACACCACATCCAGCGCAGGCCCAGGCGCGCCACCGTGCAACGGCCCTTTGAGCGCCCCGATCGCCCCGACCACAGCGGAGACGAAATCCGAGCGGGTGGAGACGATGACCCTCGCCGCGAAGGTGGAGGCGTTCATACCGTGATCGGACACAGTACTGAGGTATGTATCGAGGGCCCGTGTGAACTCTGCGCCAGGCACTTCGCCCGTGAGCATGTACAAATAGTTGGCGGCATGGCCCAGCTCGGGATCAGCGTCTACAGGCTCCTCGCCCTCGAGCATGCGGGAGTACGCCGCCACAATAGCGGGTAGACGCGCCACAAGCGCCAGCGCCTCCTCATCGTCCGTGCCCGGGCTTACGGTCCCGGCCGCCATACGCAGTGCAACCATGACCGGCACTTTCTCATAAGCCGCGGCCCGCAGAAGATCCAACGTAGCCGGCGGCAGCTCCCGCCGCCCCGCGAGCTCCTCCCGAAAATCCGCTAGCTGACCGGAATCCGGAAGGGCATCGTGCCAGAGCAGGTAGACGGTCTCCTCGAAGGAAGCCCGTCCAGCCAACTCCTCGACCCGGAAACCCCCAATGATCAACTGCCCGGCCTCTCCGTCCACGCCGCTCAGGCGCGTCTCGGCCGCCACTACGTCCTCCAACCCCGCAACGAAACCCATCCTAGAACTCTCGCCCATGTCAGTCCTTTCATCTCTGACCCGAACCCCGAGCCGTCGTAGTGATCAATCGTAACTCTCTATAAAACATGTATCAATATTGATACAATAATCAATGTATAGTAGGGTTGCGGGCGTATGGTCGTACACTCGGGCGGGGAGGCTGTCGGATGAGGGAGGAGAGGTATCTCAGTTCCGGGCGGGCTGCGGAGGAGTTGGGGGTTAGCCTGGAGACTTTGTATGCGTACGTAAGCAGGGGGATGGTACGTTCCGAGGCGGTCGAGGGGAAGGCGCGCAATAGGCGTTACCGGGCTGAGGATATAAGGAGGCTCAAGGAGAGGAAGGAGCGCAGGCGGGACCCTGACGGGGTGGTGGAGGGTGCACTGCACTGGGGCACGCCGGTGCTGGAGTCGGGGATCACCCTGATGGACAAAGGCGGGCTGTATTACAGGGGGCGCGACGTCGCGTATCTCGCCGAGGAGAAGAGCGTCGAGGAGGTTGCGGCCTTGATCTGGACGAACGACGAGGCGATGGCCCCGGCACTCTTCCCACCCGAGATGTCCGGGTCCTCCCGAAGTATCCGGAACGTTGTAGACAGCGTGGCCGGACTAAAGCCTGTCGAGGTCTTCCAGGTCATGCTCCCTGTGGCGGCCGCCGAGGACCCGGCAGCCTACGACCTGCGTCCTGGCGCCGTCGCGCGCACCGGCGCCAGGATACTCCACCTGATGACGGACGTGGCCGCTGGGAAATCCGCTCCAGGGGTGGCCGAAACGCTCCAGCGCGGCTGGAGTACGGGCGGTGCAGGGGCCGTTGGCCTTCTTGGCTCCGCACTCGTCTTTTGTGTGGACCACGAGTTGCCCGTCTCGACCTTCGCCGCCAGGTGCGTTGCCTCGGCTGAGGCAACACCCTATGCCGTTGTTCTGGCCGGGCTTGCGGCGCTCGGGGGTGTCAAGCACGGTGGGGAGATCGAACTCGTCGGGGCCTTCCTGCAGGAGGTGGAGGCCGTGGGGGACGTGCGGGCGGTGATCTCCGGCCGTCTCAGGCGGGGGGAGCGTGTCCCTGGTTTCGGGCACTCGCTGTATCCTGAAGGCGATCCGCGCGGTGCCGGTTTGCTTCGCCTTACGGCCGGGGCGTATCCTGAGGACGTCGCCGTCACGCTCTCCGACACCGTTGCCGGAGAGATGCTGCGTTTGATGGGCGAGCGTCCCACCGTGGATTTCGCGCTGGCCACGGTGGCGCGGGTGCTGGAGTTGCCGCCTGGCGGGGCCGTGGCGCTCTTCGCCCTCGGCAGGACGGTAGGCTGGATCGGCCACGCCATAGAGCAGTACAGGAGCGGCTCCCTCATACGTCCCAGGGCCAGGTACGTCGGAGAACAACCGCACCGAGGGCCTGATGAACGCTAAAGCGATTGGCAGAGGTATTAACCTACTGCGAATCGCGCATTCGACTACAAGCGAAAACAAAAGCTGAAATGCTGACAAGCTGATTTAGATTGGTATGTTCAGGACGTTCAGGCCTCTCAGGATGATCAGCACGGCGGCGACGGAGTTGAACGTCGCGTGTGCGACGAACGAGGGAAGGAGGCTACCCGTACGCTGGAAGAGAGCACATAAGGTTATCGCCAGTATCAAGAGGACGGGTAACAGAACAGGTTCCAGGTGCAGCAGGGCGAACGGTACAGAAGATGCGAGCGCGGAAGAGATGAAGATCGCCTTACTGAGAGGTCTTTTGGAATGCTCTGTGCCAACGGACCTGGTGGAGACAAGGACTCCCAGACGGTAGAGGCCGTTGAAGATGGCGCCCCTGAAAACCAGCTCCTCTACGGCCGGACCGAAGAGTACGACGACCAGGACTATCGCCGGTACGGCCACGCCCGGGCTCTCCTGTACCCAGCCAACGAGCCCTTCCATAAACGGTTGCTGGATCGTCGATTCCGTAGAGTAGCCGAGTCGTTCGAGGAGGAGGACGCTGAGCGGGGTTACGATCATACTAAGGATCACGGTACCGACGCCGACGGCCATCCCGGCGCCGATCCCCGCCAGGAATCCTCCCCTAGGCCGCGAGAATCCAAGGGGCGCCAGAGAGTATCCTATCTTCTTGCCCCAGCGACGCAGCAGCGAGACGGACAGCCAGAATACCCCGACCAAGATCCCCGCGCCGGCCGCGTCCAATAAGACGACTGAGAGCAATGCGTCCTGCGGGTCAGCCATCTGTGCTTCCGACGTAGACTTTGTCCTGGACCCATCCGCCGCCGGCGTCCCTCAGGAGCCTCTCCTTTATGGAGCCCGGTAGAAGCTCGATCTCCCTCAGCCCCTCGACGCTGACCCAGCGTACCTCCCTGAGGGTCGGCTCGGTACCAGGCTCGACCTCGGGGTCGCTCCCAAGGGTGGCTTCCCTGTCTCCTTCCAACGCCATTCTGGCGACGATATCGACCGTGTGGCGTCCCTCCCTCAAGAACTCGCTCACGTAGAGGACACCGGAGAAGCCGGCCGTGAGGCCTGTCTCCTCAGCGAGTTCGCGGCTTGCGCACTCGGGTATCGTCTCGCCCGGCTCGAGCCTGCCTCCGGGGAGCACCCAATACGGGTCCCTCTTC
>DASQWQ010000118.1:0-2299 GCA_035640175.1 Rubrobacter sp.
CGGTCTCCTCGGGCATGTTGCGGTAGCCGGAGAAGACGCCCGGTCCCCGTGCCAGTATCTCCCCTTCTACATAAGGCTCGTCCGTCCAGTACCCTTCCACTCGCCGCTCCGCATCCTGGTCGGGCATAGCGGAGGGGTCGATGCGAACATCAATGCCCGGCATGGGTCGGCCGACGCTGGCGAGCTTCTTCCCGTCGGGCGGTTTGAGCGTCAAGAGCGGGGCAGTCTCGGTGAGGCCGTAACCGATGGCGATACGCCAGCCCATGCCCTCGAGCTTCTGGGCCAAATCCGGGTCGAGCGGTGCTCCTCCGGAGGCCAGAATGCTCAGCCTGGGCCCGAGCCTCTCGCGGAGCGGGTGCATCAGGATCTTGCCAGCGTCCAACCCCGTCTGGTGACGCACCCACGTGCTCGAGCCGGCGCTGATCCCGAACAGCGCCCTCGCCAAACGGCCACCGGATTTGGCTTGCCTTGCGATGCCCGAGTAAAGCGCGCTGTATAGCCGAGGGACCCCCGCGATCACGGAGACCTCCCCCTCTTTGAGAGCGCGCACGATCTGCGGCCCGATCAGCGAGTGGGGAAGGACAATAGTGAGACCGAGCGTAAGCGGCGCGAGCATCCCCATCACGAACGGATAAACGTGGTGAGGCGGTAAAGGCACTAGCATGTGGTCGTCCTCGGTGACCACGTCTGCCCCAAGTATCGCGTCGATCTGAAAGGCCAGGTTAGCGTGGCTTAAGGGCACACCTTTAGGAGCGCCAGTGGTACCGGAGGTGTAGAACAGCGCCGCCGGCTCGTCCGGTCTTGGCCGCGCTAGCTCTGCGTCAGAGCCTTCTGCTGCCAGCAGGTGCCGCCAGCTGCGGTGGTCCTCTTCGCCGACGTCGAGCAGGATAGGCTTTGGTGGGACCTCGATGTCGAGGCGCTCGAGCCTCTCGGTCTGATCGGCTGTCGTGAAGATGACTTTGGCGCCGCTATAGTCCAGAACGCGACCGAGCGCCTCGTCCCCAAGCTGCACGTCCACGGGCGTGGCCACGGCCCCCGTCCCAACTACCGTCAAACACGCCACGATCCACTCGGGCCGGTTGGTCGCTAGCAACGCGACGTCGTCGCCGCGGCTGACGCCGCTTTCGCCAAGACCGTGTGCCAGCCGCCGTGCGTGCTCGGCCAAATCGCTGTAAGACCAGGACTCGGTGCCCTCCTTTTGCAGCGCCAGCACGGCTTGTCGGTCACCATGCTCGGCAAGGACGTCGATCAGGTACGGCAACGTGCGCGATTCGCTCGTGGTCCATCCGAATTTGGAAGACATACTTAGACCCTTTCCCATAACAAATACCTGCTCCCCTACATACCGGCTCGACAATGTTCCGGGCATGGACCATCCCAAGCTCGCCCGTCATAGTAGGTCGCGATTCGACGGTCGCCGCAGTAGGGGAACTCTTCGAAGACCGCCCGCTCTTTGCCGCTACGATTGCTGAAGCTGGAAAGCACAGGAGAGCCAGCGGCGACCGTTGTTGGTGGAGCGAACAGTTCTCCCAACCCTTTTGTTGCACCTACGAGATCTCTACCTCTCACACCCATCTCTCGCTGCGACTCCTTACTTTGTAAACTTACGATGTAAGGATAAGCCCTTGTGCTTTCCGTTGTCAAGGGGTATTTGATTGCTTCCTTAAAGATTTTCGGATGAAGCGGACGATATCTCCCTCGGCGGCAGGGCTAAGAGCGTCTGATCGTCTTGAGCTTTCTCAGCTGCGTGGGGGGACGCCGGCGAGGGCTGTTGGGGCGGCCGGGCGGCCTGAGGCGAACACTATCCCTACGCCAAGTCCTCACCGATCTGGCTGGACCGCTCGCGGTGGAAGAGTACAAGGACGGTGTCCTCGTTCAGCAGGGCGTGGAACTTTAGGCCAAGAGTTTTTATACTCGTGAACCCTGACGGTTCGTAATGGTGGCTGCGGTTGGCACGATGGATATCTTGACGACCCTTACGGGTATATCTCAGCGTCATGCAGGCAAGCGAAGCCTAGTACCAAGCCGTTCCGAGAGAAGGGAGCCAGCCGTGGCGGACGTGCACGTCTATGTCGACAGACCAGCGGGGAAAGAAGGCACGGCCTTGGAAGATCTCAAAGAGGCGCTTGAGAAGCTGGAGCACGTCTCCGACGTTGACGTCAACTCGCCGGGAAACGTGGTGGCCGTCTCGTTCGAAGGGGGAAGGGCAGAGCAGGAGGAGATCGAGCACACCGTCGAGGAAGCCGGCTATGGGGTTTCGAGGATTTCCGTGAGGACTACCTTCGACGAGGAATGAATC
>DASQWQ010000119.1:0-14043 GCA_035640175.1 Rubrobacter sp.
CGGAAATTAGCGGTGTCCAAAACATCCCCCAACCTGCTTTCTTCTCTGCTAAGGATGTTCGCACTCGGTGTAGCCCTCCGCAACTCCGGAGAGGAGGATTATGCTGTCTTGGTCCCCTAGGTGGGGAGCGAAGTTCGCAGAGTTCACCTTCCACGCACTCGGGTGAACAGACATTTGTTGGAGGCGCCAGGAACTCGAACCCCAACATCCGGTCGATGCCGCTGATACTAGACGGATTCCTTGAGGGACTTGCCCGCCCTGAAAGCCGGAACCTTCCTGGCATCTATCTGCACTGTCTCTCCCGTCTGCGGGTTTTTACCTTCCCTTGCCTTCTGCTCCCTAACGTAGAACTTCCCGAAGCCAGGCAGCTGGACCTCCTCACCCGCCTTGAGCGCCTCTGATACGGTCGTCGTGAAGGCTTCGAGATGTTTTCTAGCTTCGCCCTTCGGCGAGTCGGTGTGCTCGACCATCCGCTCTAGGAACTGCTGTTTGTTCATGGCTGCTTTACTCCTTGCTTAGTGATGTTGACCTCTTTGAGTCCTACCCTTGGTAGGAGTGCGCAAACATGCGAGGCATCGTGACTCCTTTGTGGAATCCCAGCTCTCTAGTTTTGGAACTGCGTAGAAAGTCCCTTCCACCAATTGGTAAAGGCCATCCCTTTAGCCCTCTGCCAATCCGTCCACGTCCAGCCGCGCCAGAGGAGCCGCACCACCTGTTCGCCTCACTTGCAATGCCTCAAGCTCGTGCAGGGCCTTGTAGAGCCCTCTGGAAAGATGAGCCTCGTATCTGGCAACCTTCTCTAGGGTCTTCTCGTTAGGCAGCATGCGCTCCCTAGCCATGTTCTTCAAACAAGATAGAGAACTCATCGACGAGGATAACGGGATATTTCTGGGTGACACCTCCTACAAGGGAGAACCTCCGCATTTCATCGTCATCGCCGTCATGAGCGTCATTTGCCTATACCTAAGAAATTCCTCCGTGACGGTCATTCCCTGGTGTATTCCGGGACCGTCACGTCATCGTCATCGAGGGGAAGGCTTAGGTAGGTGGTTTTCTCGCTACCGTGACGGTGATGACGCCCATGACGCTCATTTGCGGAAGTTTTCTGAACAGGGGGCGCATCTTTATCTCAAAAGCCCCTAGCCCTTCAACCTGGCTCGACGCCAGAAGCGGAAAACCCCATGCCTACGCGGCTTTCGAGTCCATAACTGCGGCGGATTCACCGAACCTTCCTGATCACCCGAGGACACTACCTCTGTAGCCGATCTTCATGGGGCTACAGCAGCTCAATCTCGTCGCCCACCCGGACCGTACCGTTTTCTATTACCCTCGCGCAGATACCACCACGACCCCTCAGGGCCTGTGTCATACCCGGTTCGGTAAGACGCTCGATGTACCGGCAGACCGAACGCGGCCCCCGGTACTCAAAGACAACCTCCCCGACGCGGAACCGTTCGCCGCGTCGTAAGGCCTTAAGGCTTATCCCTCTGGTAACGACGTTGCGCCGGTGCTCGCCGTTATTCACATCCACGCCGGTCTCTCGTTCGATGGCCCCGAGGTCCTCGGCAGCGATGAAGGTTACTTCGCAGACCCTGCCGAAGTGGCTCCAATGTCCAGTGCCGGCACAGTAACGGTCACCCTCCAAACCGCAATCTTCAAGAGCGGTCGCCGCTTGGACACCCTTCATCTGTGCACCACCTTCCGGAGCAAGGAATATGCCTTCCACGAAGCCCGCCATCATCAGCCTTCCTTTGGGTCTTACTCCTCTCTTTCGAGAGGTATACCAGTATCGTGGGACAGTAATACCGCGCCAGCCTTTAGAGAACCCTCGTGATTCATCGTCATGAGCGTCATCGGCGTCATACGCGGCACTTTCCCCTATACCTATGGGGTTTCTGTATGACGGTCCCCATGTAGGTGTATCTGCGAGTGTCATGTTCGTCGTCATCGAGGAAACCGCGTAGGTAAGCTACTTCCTCGCTCTCATGACGGTGATGACGCTCATGACGGTCCTTTATAGAGGTTTTCTGGACGGTGGCGACTATGCTCTCCATCACAGATGCATATCCTCGGCATTCCAGTTCAGTCACTCCAGCGGTTCTTGTCCTACTAGCTATTGGGACGATAACCTCCGTTACCATGGTCACCACTCTTGATGGGTGAGTTCTCGATCTAGTGTGAGGACACACGCGCGTGGATCTTCTCGTATGCCTGTGGCGTGGACCGAAGTGGGTGGTGAGGATTCGTGGTGACCGTGGTGATGAAAACCATAATCTGCGCGGAGCTGATCGGGAGAGGTGCTCTGGAGTCCCTCAAGGCCGACTGTGAGGTCAGGAAGGGGCAGCCTCCGAGGTACTGATTATGAAGACCCTCGTAGCGGTGGGAGAAGCGCAGTCGGGCGGTGCTCTTAGAGGTTGATTGAGCTGAGTGCGAGGTATGAACGTGGTGCATTGACCCGCAGTTAGGTACCGTCTAGGATTAACCTGGAGCTTCGTCAACTAGAGAGAGAAGTACGATGGGGGAACCGCTGCTCTCCGATCCGTTCGCCGTGGGGGCCGTGGTGACTCTCCTGATCGCCTTGGCATTCTTCTTGGACCGAAGGCTCAGGATCTTCTCCTTCTTCGGCACGGCCATAATGGTCATCACCGGCGCTGCAATACTGGTGAACCTCCGGGTCATACCCCCCTCCATCCCAGTCGGGGGCCAACAGGAGATCAACCCGGTCTACGTCTTCGCCGGTGAGTACGCCGTGCCCCTGGCGATAGTCATGCTCTTGATGACCGCCGACCTCGGGAGCCTGCGACGCCTCGGGAGACCGGCGACTCTGGCCTTCGTACTCGGGGCAGTCGGCACTGCCATAGGGGCGTTCGTCGCGGCGCTGCTGTTATCCGGTGCCATAGGAGAGGAGACCTGGAAGCTTGGTGGGCAGTTCACGGGAAGTTACATAGGGGGCGGGGTCAACTACGCTGCGGTGGGGGAGGCCTTGAACATGTCGGACACCCTCTTTGCCACCGGGGCGGCGGCGGACACCGTGACGACGAACTTGTGGTTCGTCATGACCGCCCTGATCCCGGTGGTGTTGCTGCGTTTCTACCCCTCCATCTACGGCGGCAGACGTTCGGATGACGAGGGCGGCACCCCAGCTGCCGACGACGAAGCGGAGGAGTACTGGGAGAGAAAGGAGATCTCCGTCTACGACATCGTCTACCTGCTTGCCGCCACCTTCGTCGTCGTGGCCGTCTCCACGCTTATCTCTACCCCCATAAACGAGGCCGTCGGTTTCGAGATACCGGTGGAGATCTGGTACACGACCCTCGCCCTGCTGGCCGCTCTTACCCCGGTGAACCGCCTCAGCGGCGGCGAAGAGATCGGGAACGTGCTTCTCCACTGGTTCTTCGTAGTGCTGGGCGCAGGGGCGGTCCTCTCCACGCTGGTCGAAAAAGGGCCAGTGGTGTTCCTGTTCCTGCTCATCCTTGTGTGCATCCACGGGTTCATCATCTTCGGGGGCGGAAGGCTCCTGAAGATCGAGATAGAGACGCTCTCGGTGGCGAGCCAGGCCTGCGTGGGTGGGCCCTCGACCTCGTTGGCCCTGGCTATATCCAAGCGGTGGAGGGCTTTGGTGACTCCCGCCGTCCTGATGGGGGTCCTGGGCTACGCCATCGGCAACTACGCTGGGGTAGGGATGGGCTTCTTGCTCCGGGCGATCATCGGGTAGTCGGAAGCGGCGCCCGTGAAAGTCTACATCTCCGCGGACATGGAGGGCGTCACAGGGGTCACGCATCCGGAGGACGTGATCCCCGGGCGGTCTCGTTACGAGGGCTTCCGCAAGCTGCTGACCGCCGACGTGAACGCCGCCATTGAGGGAGCCGCCGAGGGCGGGGCCACGGAGTTCGTCGTCAACGAGGCTCACGACGGAATGAGGAACATCGTCTTGGAGTGTCTCGACCTCAGGGCAGAAGTAATCGTCGGCAGGAGAAAACCGTTCGTGATGATGGAGGACGTCGGAGAGGCCGACGTGACCTTCTTCGTCGGCTACCACGCTGGGGCCGGGACCAAAGGTATCCTGAGCCACACCTTCCGCACGGCCCCAGTGGTCGACGTTACGCTGAACGACGAGAGCCGTGCAGCGAGGGCAGGATGAACGCTGCCTACGCCGGTCTACGAGGCATCCCCGTGGGCTTGGTGAGCGGAGACGACGCCGTCTGCGAGGAGTCGAGAAGACTCTATAAGGGTGTTCGGACGGCCCAGGTCAAGATAGCCATAGACCGCTACTCTGCCCGGTGCCTGACGCCTGAGCCGTCGCACCGACGCATCAGGGATGAGGCAAAGGCGGCGGTAGAAGGTGTCGAGAGACTCCGATCCTACGCCCCCGAGCCACCCTACACTTTCGCCGTGGAGTTCGACAACGCCAGCTCGGCGGCCAGCGTCCTCTATTTCCCGGGGATTGAGCGGCTAGACGACCGTCTGATCTCCTGGACACACGAGGACTACGAGGTAGCCTACAAGATGTTCATCGGGGTCATTGGCCTTGCCGCTGTAGACCCGGATTTCGGCTAGAAGCTCAAGGAGCGCCGTGAACTCCGGAGGCGGGTGCACCTGAGGCCATCCCGGCACTGCTCGCGTCCGAGACCTGCATCCGCGAGCCAGTTTATTAGCCCGAACGGCTCGTCGCGTGCCGAACAGGAGGTACGCCTTTTTGCATAGGCGGAGGTAACATGGATTGGGTGGTTAGGGAAAGCGTAGTTGCCCACCGTGTCCTCCATAGCGATTGCGGCGGTCTCCTGGTCCTTGTGGCGGCGGGGTTCGGGGGCTACACGGTTATCTCGATGCTCGTGTTGGGTCGCCACTCTCCCCTGGCGGTCTCGACCTACTCCCTGCTCTTCGGGGGGCTCATCGTCCTTGTGCTCTCAACCCCCTACTCCCTGGCGTTGGGTTGGGGGAGCGTCGGGGTAGGGGCGTGGGCGGCGGTGTCGTTCTCAGCGGTCTTCGTCGCCGCCTTCGCCTTCTCGGCCTGGCAGACGGGCATCTCCCGCATCGGGGCCAACAGGGTGCTGGTTTACCAGTATTTGGTCACCGTCACGGGGGTCGCCTCGGGGATCGTCTTCTTCGGGGAGGTCCTTAGGATCGAGATGATCGTGGGCGGGGCGATGGGGCCTGTTCTGGCCGCAGCGATAGCCGTGGGCGCCGTACTCTTGACGCGCTTCGGTACGAGAACCTACGTCCCTTCCGCGGACGCGGGGAGATCCGGCGCCGGTTCGCCGTAGAGATCCCCGGCTCGATGTTTGAGGCTCTGGCGCCGACCTTTGATCAATTTTGATCAGCGCAATGGCCCATCGTGCCCAGGGAGGAGGCCCCCGTACCCGGTACCATCTTATCGAAGGAGTCGAGAAGAGACCGAAGAGAGGATCGAGCTCATGGCGAACAAGAGGTGGAGCGAGCTGGCCACCGCGCAGAAGCGGGGTATCGCGCTCTTCGGGACCGTGCAGCTCGCGCTCCTGGCTGCGGCGCTGGTGGACATCTACCGGCGGCCAGCCCGGGAGATCCGGGGTAACAAGCTGCTATGGACCCTCGCGTCTTTCGTCAACTTCGTCGGGCCTCTCACCTACTTCTTCTTTGGCCGCAGGCGCTAGGATGCCGGGGAGGAGGGAAGCTGTGCTGCGCAAACCCGCAAAAGAGTGCATCGTCGCGGCCTTCCGCCGGTACCCCGTCGTGCGGGTCTCCACCGACCTCGACGCACCCGCTGCGTCGGTGTGGGAGGCGACGAAGAGGAGCGCTATCCTGGTGCACGTTACCCGCGGCATGCTCGGTTTCGCCGGAGCCGGTCGGTTCCCCGAGGAAAAGCGCGAGGGCGACGTGGTTAGAACCCGGCTGATGTTCTTCAACATGCTGCCCGCCTGGGCTCACGAGCTTCGGATAGTTCGGGTGGACGAACGCAACCGGGAGATCTACTCGAACAAGAGGGATGCGCTGGTACCCCTCTGGAACCACCGGATCAAAGTCGAGGAGATCCCACCCTCTCGCTGCCGCTACACCGACGAGATCGAGATCAGCGCGGGCCCCCTTACGCCCCTGGTCTGGCTGTACGCGCACCTCTTCTACCGCTACCGCCAGAGACGCTGGAGAGAGCTGGCCCGGTCGCTGGCTCATGGCGGTCCGCCGGCGACGAGCAACTATCGTTCTCCCCAAATAACGGAAGGACGGCGTAAGATGCAACCGAAATGGCTCCTCGACGCTATACGGCGATTCAACAGACGTATCTTCAACCCTCTCATGCTGACCTTCGCTGGTCACCGGGGACGCCCGTATTCGGTCGTGAGGCACAAGGGGCGTCGCTCCGGCAAGGTGTACAGGACCCCGTTGCGGCGATACCGACCGAAGTCGGCTTCATCATCCCTCTGCCCTACGGCACGCAGACCGACTGGCTGCGCAACGTCCGGGTGGCGGGGAGATTCACCCTCGAACAGAAGGGCGTTACGTACGAGGTCGGCGAACTCGAGGTGATCGACAAGGCCGCCGCGGAGGGCTCGTTCCCGCGCTGGCTCAGAGGCTCGCTGCGCCACACCGAGGACTTCCTAAAAGTGAAGCGTCTCTCTGAGATCAAGGCGGAGCAGGCGGTAGAGAGCGTAGCGCCACTGTGATGAGAACTCGGGAACAGCGGCTGCTGAACGCCGTTCAGAGACCCGAAGCGTACGAAGAGGTACTTGTCGAGTCCGCAGACGCTCCAATAACGCTATCCGTTTGGGAGGGAAATCCAGGCTCCCCGTGCATAGTGTTCCTGCCGGGAACCATGACGCATCCCCTCTTCTATGAGGAGTTGCTGGATGGGTTGTCGAGGGCCGGGTTCAACGTGGTGGGCGTCCACCTGCAAGGCCACGGCAAGAGCCCGAGGGTCGATCGGTTGTTCGTCTTCGAGGATCTGGTCCAGAACGGGCTCGACGCCGTCAGCTACGCCATCGAGCGCTTCGGGGACGAGATACTCGTTCTGGGGTCCAGTCAGGGCGGCCTACTCGCTATGGCCCTCGCCGGCCGGGACGAGCGTATCCGGGCTGTCTTCGCCCACAACGTGCTCGATCCGTCCATGCCGGAATCGCTGCGAGTGACACGCTTCCCCCGGTGGTTGCGATCGCTCTACCGCGTGATCCCCAAGGCCATGAACGGCGCGGCGAGAGCCCTGCCGCGCTTGCCGTTGCCGCTGAGCTTCTACCTGGACGACCATCGCGTCTTCGGGGCGGCATGGACCCGCGAGCAGTTCTACTCTGACCCTCTAGGTCGGATCTCCTATCCTCTCTATTTCCTGGCCAGCCTCTTCTCCGCGAACATGGGCTTCCTCACCTCCGGTGCTATCCGGTGTCCGGTGGTGGTGATAGCCGCCACGGGCGACACGCTGTTTCCATTCGACTACATGCGCCTGGTCTATAAGCGCATCGGCGCCCCTCGGAAAGAGATGCTCGTGTTCGATCTCGACCGGCACCTGATCTTCAACGAGTGCGTGGAGGAAGTGCTTCCGCCTCTCATCGGTAAGCTCAGGGAGTACGCATCGGTTGACGCAGAGAGAAAGGAAAGCCTATAGGATGCCGGGCTCACGGTGCCAATTTCAGAGGGGTCAGGCGGCTCCTATTCGAGCGCGTCTTCCGCAAGGCAATCAGGAGGAACATAGGCGGGATCAAGGCTGGCCGTCTCGAACGCAGCGCGGCTCCGATACGTCGCGCAAACCTAGCCGTCTCGCTCCCGCTGCTTCCGCCCCGCCCGGTCTTGGCACACGCCTAGTCTCCGTTCTGCATCAGCCGATACCCGACGATGCGAGCCCGGGAAGAAACAGGCAGGGTACCTCTGTCGCCGCACCGGCGGCGCAGCCAGCGGCTGCTGGCCGCACGAAGAGACCAGGTTCCGATGTGCAGGTTGAGAAGGCCGCGGAGCAGGAGGCCCAGAACCTTGCACTACCGTCCGATCCGCTCGCCTGGCTGCTATGGTGGCACGACACTCGAAGGGGGACACGATGCTTGGCGACGTAATCGAGATCTCAGAAGGGTTGTGGCTGGTCGAAGGCGAGATGCCCGACGACAACGATAGGTACCCAGACGCCGCCAACGCGATCGTGTACCGTCGGGACGACCGCCTGTACATTATAGACGCGGGCGTCGGCCCGCTCATGCGTGCCAGCCTCTTGCGGTTGCTGCGGGAGAACGGCTCCGTCCGCGAGTTTACTCTCCTGAACAGCCACGGCCACATAGATCACGTTTGCAGCAACGACAGTGCCAAGAACGCGACGCTCACGGCGCACACGGACCGCGCAAGCCACGCGGCGGCGCGGGCACTCATCTTACGAACTCCTCGATCCTGTTTTCTTGCTTCTTCCGTCACAACACCACTCTACCGGACGATCGTCTCTCAAGCGTTACGAGGTCCGGTACGAAGTGGAAAGGTCAAAGGACTTCTGAGAATTACTGTTCTACGCACTCGGGTGAATAAGGGACAAGTGGAGGAAGGGGCCTCGGCATAAACGCAAAAGGTCGGGGCCCCGAAGGACCCCAACCTCTTACACCACCTCTGCGAACTGTGCGCTATCCGCGAGGCGCCCTGCGTACCATGCTCCGGCGTCCGAGCGAGCCATGCTCGTCGAAAACCTCCTCAGTGGTAAGTAGGGTCCAAAGACGCTTCAACCGCTTGGAAAGGGTCATGTTTACCTCCGTATCAGATAGGTTTCTTAAATACGTCCTTATTATATGCGGTGGACATATAGTGTATGTGAACACGTTCTCCGTTGTAGGAGGGTCGCTTCGAACGGACCTCAAAAAGAGACCGGAACGCGGGGCCCCGGCTCCGTGAGCGAAGCCGGTGGCCCGGGCACGAGGAGGATAATCGCAATAGACCTCAAAGAGTTGTGGTGCACCCGGCCCACCGGGGATACTCACCCTAGCAAGCGCCGGGTACTAAGCACCTCCTCCAAATGAACTATCTTTGCTTGTTACTTGAGCGTTGCTTGGTCCTGCGAAATTCCGAGGATTCCTGTTCTACGCACTCGGGTGAATAAGGGCAAGAAGAAGGACGGGACTGTTAGACCCCTGCCCGGTAAGCCACGCTATGGCTAGTGCCCCGCACGAAGACCCCTAGGTGGCCTGCAGTCTACAGCATGGCTCTTGGGGCACTCGTCGGTTGGGCCCACCAGAGAAGAACAGCGCGGCTATGGTTCTATGTCGTAGGTGTAGCCAAGGGCGTGATGGTCGAGCACCATTGCCGGTGTGCGATTAGGCCACTGCATCAGTGGGTCGTTTAGACCCGCGCCCGGGCCGCTCGACACGAATGGCGCTTCTCATAGTCGGGCGCCACGGATTTAGCCCTTGCGAAGTCTTGGATACAGCAGAGGTAAAGGATAGAAAATGTTGCTTAAGCTTCTCAGCATCAATTTGCACCGGGCCAGCATAATGCGCAAGGTCGCCGCCTTCTGGTGCATCCATTAATATCCAAACTGCATTCCCCTGAGCAGCGTTATCCTCGGTCACATCAACCCCTTTATCGGTAGTTTGTTGGGGTGAGACATAGGGGCTAGGATCGCTCCAAAGAGGTTTGCGCGATGCCCTTAAATACGCTCGGATCCAACCATAAATTGGGTTCTCCTTGAGGTGCGATCGGCCCCTTTCTCTTGGATCAACAAACTACCGATAACTCGTAGTCCCGGACGAAGCGTCTCTTGCCCTCGGGAAGTGGGGCGTCTGCGCCATTGCCGCTAACCGTTCTTGGCGCGGCGTACGACGATGGCCGTGCGGCGGAAGCCGACGACCTCGATCTCCGTGCCGGGAGCGAGGGCTTCTTCAGCTTTCTCGGGGAACGCTCTCCACAGCTCGCCGTGGACGAAGACCATGCCGCCGGAGAGACCGGTGACCGGCTTTCTCACCACGCCGACCTCCCCGACCAAGCCCTCCCTGCCCGTCCTCACCCGCAACCGGCTCGTCCGCAGGACCACCAGGCCCAGCCCTACAACCGCGAGCACTGCCAAGACCGCCGGGATCGCCACGGCGTAGACGGGGACCCCGAAGCGCTCCCTGAAGGTCAGGGGTTTTTCGACCAGTGTCGCACCCTCGGTGCGGAGCGTGACACCCTTCGGCTCCACCCGTTCTCCGTCAGCCGCCTCAAGGACCGTCTCGAGGTCCGGCTCCACGTATTCGACCACCCCGATCTCGAGTGCTTCTTCGGCGTTCGCTGAGACCGCCTCTCGGACGGCAGCCTCCGCCCACTCCTCGTTGCGACCGTGCGCCTCCGCTAGCCCCCTAATGAGTGCGGCGGCGTCGTTGGTCACCTTCTCGCCTAAAATTCCCGGGATGTCGCGGCCGAACACGTTGACCGGGGCAGCAGCCCCGATCGTGGTCTGCGGTGCCATCGCCGCCACGTCGCTCGCCATGACGACGAAGGTGCCCGCGCTCGCCGCCCTCGCTCCCTGCGGGCTGACGTAGGTTATTACCGGCGTCCCTTCGGCATTACTCGCCGACTCGACGATACTCTGGGTGAGATCCAGGCGCCCGCCCGGTGTGTCGAGCGTTATGACCACCGCCTGCGCCTCGGCTTCTTCGGCCTCGGAGATCACGCGCTCCACGTACCCGGCCGCCCGCCCGTCTATCTGTCCGTCCAGCCGGGCGACGTAGATCTCCGGCGCGGCGCTCCGGACCCCGGGTGTTCCGCACCCCCAGAGAAAGAGCGCCACGCCGAGAAGGAGAACCAAACAACGTTTCATACACCAACGATTCTACTACCAACGCTTCTCCTACCGATCCCGAGGGCGGAGGGTCTGCAGGATCACAGGGTACGCGGGGGTGTCCGCCTCCTACCGGTGGTTTATTGAAGTAGGAAAAGGGGTCTGATCACATTCCAGGAGAGGCTAATCGCACAGCGGGAGGCGAGGGCCGAAGGCGCGGGCCTTTGAGGGCTCCCGGAGAGCAAGCTTTGCCAACTCGCCGACCGGGGCAACGGCATCGGAGGCGGGTGCGCCGAGGAGGCGACGCCGACAGCCACGCCATCACCCTCATCTAGCGATCGCGACTGCTCGGATTTTGCCAGTCAGGCGGAAGCTCAGGAAGTTCTTGAGGACGACCCGAGCGAGCCGAATGGTCTGGACGGCGACGGTGTAACGTATGAGACCCTGCCTGGTGGAAGCTCCGCCAGCCCGACCCCGAAGGCCCCCAAGATACCGAGCTTGGAGCAGCTTCCCGTCTTGCGGCCAACCGCCTCGGCGACCAGGAATAGCACCCCCACGAACACCAGGTTGAAGACCACCACTCAAGGGGAGCGAACCTCCGTGGCGAAAAAGTCCTCAAAGAAGAAGCCGATCAGGGCCGCAGGGACGGTCGCAATCAAGATGAGGTAGGCGAGGCGCACCTCGGTGTCTGCGAAGTTGGGGCGGGGTAGAGAACGGAGGAACGCTCGAGCCATAGCCAAGAGGACCCCTCCAGAAAAACCACACCACCGCCAGCACCGTCCCCGTCTGGATGGCCGCGTCGAAGGAGAGGCCGAAGCGCGTTTGGTCCATGCCGAGAAAATGCTGGCTAAGGAGCAGGTGCCCGGAACTGGAGACGGGAAGAAACTCCGAAAGACCCTGCACTACGCCCAGGAAGGCGGCTTGGAGGAGTTCTAGCACGCTGGGTAGTCTAGCGACCAGGCGGCGTCAAGGGCATACGCTATGCGGCCCATTTTTGGAGGCAATTTCGGGAACCCCATGTAAGCGAAATTCCGAGAACTCCTCTTCCACGCACTCGGGTGCATAAGCCTCTTTAGCCCTTGTGGAACGGCGTTGTGCCGTCTCCGTTCCCCTTGCGCTAAAGTAGCGTCTTGATACAATTAGCACAGGCACCTCGATGAGGCGTCCATGGGAAAGGAGAGTGCCGCGACGATGAGCATCTTCCCCACCGGGATCTTGCTGGCCACCGACGGCTCCGAAGAAGCCGAGCTGGCCGCTCTGAGGGCCGTGGACGTGGCCCAAAGCACCGACTCCGAGCTGCACGTGGTGCACGTGGGACTAGTACCCAGCTTCCTGGCGAGCTATCCCGGGACGCTCGGCTACAACCGCAAGCTCTACGAGCAGATCGAAGAGGAGTTCCGGAAGCTGCTCCGAGAGTTGTCTTGGCGGGTGAAGGTCGCCGGCGGAACCGTGGCAGGAACTCACCTAAGGATGGGGGAGGTGGACCTGGAGATCGTGGCCTTGGCCAAGGAGCTTGGGGTGGGCCTGATCGTGATGGGGTGCCGGGGTCACCGGGGGGTAAGGAGGGCCATCGAGGGGAGTATCTCTGATGCGGTTATCCGCCACGCCCCTTGCCCGGTGCTGGTGGTACGCTCGCACGAGAGCGCCGAGGTCTCAAGGCGGCCTACCCTCCTGCAAGGAGGAGGTCGATAAACGCCCCGATGGGGACCAGCCGCGGCCCCTGGGACACCATCCTTACCCTCGACGCTCACAATCCTCCTTCTCTGACGTTGTAAGGGCCGGGCTCGAGCCCGGCCCTGCGTATCGCCTATCCTCTCCAGGCGCCTAAAAGGGCGTCTCTTCTTCTGCCCATCGAGCCTCACGCTCGACGCGCTCGCGCTCTTCTACCTCCGCCTTATAGCCAGGGTAGCGTGCCTCGGCCAAGTCTTCCGCGCTTCCGCGAAGGCCCACTGTTCTTCTGTCTGCACGTACTCACCGAACCGCTTCCACGCGTCGGCGAGGTTCTTGAACCCCTCTACGTGGTACCCCTCGTCGGGCTCCACGGCCTTGCTCCACCATTCGACCGTGTACTTCGGGGAGCCGTTTCTCCCGAGATCCTCCACCCGGCGGATCAGGCGCAGCCGGCTCGGTATCAGGTCTTCGGTTCGCTCAATATCCACCTCTAACAAGAGGCGTTCGTCTACGTGGTGGCGGCCACCCCGGCCGACAATCCCGGTAGCAAGAAGCTCTCCCGGCGGGTCCTCGCCCGTCTTCTGTTGCTCAGCTACCACGGTCCTAAAGAAGCTCTCAGCTGCTTCGCGGGTGTCGAAGCCCCGTCCGAAGCTACTGAACGGCGAGCGTATGCCGTGGCTGATAGTCACCCTATACGGCTGTGGGTAGTTTTCGCCACCCTGAACCAGCTTAATTTGGCCCTCTCCACCGTCTTCGCCGGGCACCCTGTAGACGCGTGGCGCTTCAGTACCTCTGTTCCTGACCTTTCATACTGCTCCTTTCGATTCTCCCCGGTTGTGTCTACGATAGCCCGCTGCTATCAGAGCCGCCCTTACTAGAACCTCTGCTTCCTCGCAAAGCTCCTCTACAGGGGCTACGAGTTCCTCCAGCCGTTCGCGCTCCTCTTTCCAGAAGGCCGCTTCCTCTCCCCGTCGCCTTCGCTCATACTCGTCTTCAAGGGCCGCGATCTCTCCCAAGACGCCCCCGCCAACGTACTCGCGAATCACCCTTCCGCCTTCCTTGCGACTCCTCGTGTAGTAAAACCCGCCGCGTTCCCTGCGCTCCCAAGGACTCAAGGGGCATCTCCCCGTTGTGTTACCGATTCGCTGTTGCCCCGCTTTTCCGGAGAGCCTGGAGCGTGTCGCGCCGAAGATCGGGAGCGGTTCGATTCGGCGATGCGCTGGCGTCCCTCTTCGGTCTTGGGTCCTGTGGACAGACCCCCATGCATCCGGCAGCGGCCGTTAACGGGCCGGTCCAGGCGCCTGTCCCAGACTGCCGGAGCCTTGCACGGGCTGCCGTCCCGGCATGTGGCACCGCACCGGGGGCGCTCACTCTTCGAACGGGACCACCACAATCGTATCTCCCCGCTCCAGATATCATAGCCGGGCATTAGGTTGACACCCCCTTCCAGAGCCCATGACGCTGGCGCATAAGGCTGTAAGAACTAACAAAACTCATAGGCTCGCTTTCGTACTGTTTGCGAGCCCTTTCCAGAGCCCATGACGCACGCCTTTTTGGGTCGTGAACGTTCACAAAGCCGGGCCGCGGACTCCAAGAACCCAGCGAGCACTTCGCGTTCAGCCTATCTGCATCCCTGCTCATATTGCGCCTACTTGCTTGAGCCTGTAAGGGTGCGTTGGGTCGCA
>DASQWQ010000120.1:0-10041 GCA_035640175.1 Rubrobacter sp.
CCTACGAGTCGAGGGCCCGGGGCTGGCTCGTGATCTCTGTCGCCGGGTGGCTAGCCACCGTCGGCGTCGTCCTGTTGACCCCGCCCCTCGCCCTGGTGGCCGCTGCGTTATCGCTGTTCTCCACGTACAGGTTCCGGCGCTGTCGGCGCTCGACGAGGATCTTGCGCTGCGCGCTGGCTGTATCCCCGGACGAAGCAAAGGGCGCAGAGGACGTGGTTACCCAATAGTAGCTTCGGGGTCGCAAACAAAGGGGCATCGTAGTGGGTGAATCGGGCGACTGATCGACCGCAGTTGGCTGGTCCCGTCGCCTCTCATCGGGGAGGCCTGGGATCGCGCGACGCACAAAAGCCCAACCACGCGAGTTAAGGACAGGAGGGTACTTTATGGAAACGCGTTTTCTCGGCAACAGCGGGCTCAAGGTCTCGGCTCTCGCCTTTGGCACCATGACGTTTGGCGGCAAGGGCCACTTCCGGCAGGTGGGCTCGGTTCAGGTGGACGAGGCGCGGCGGCACGTTGACCTCTGTCTGGAGGCGGGCGTGAACCTCTTCGACACCGCCGACGTCTACTCGCAAGGCGCCTCCGAGGAGATACTCGGCCAGGCGCTTGGCCGACGGCGCGACGACGTCATCCTCGCGACCAAGGCGCACGGCAGGATGGGAGACGGCCCGAATGACGTCGGGCAGTCCCGCTACCACCTCACCCGTGCCTGCGAGGAGAGCCTCAGGCGCCTCGGCACCGACTACATCGACCTCTATCAACTTCACGGCTTCGACGCCCTGACCCCACTCGAAGAGACCCTCGGAGCCCTGGACGACCTCGTGAGGAGCGGCAAGGTCCGCTACATCGGCTGCTCAAACTACTCGGCGTGGCACCTGATGAAGGCCCTGTGCATCTCGGAACGCAAGGGACTCGAACGCTTCGTCAGTCAGCAGGTCTACTACTCCCTCGTCGCGAGAGAACTGGAGTACGAGCTCGTGCCGCTCTCCCTCGACCAGGGCCTCGGCATCCTGGTCTGGAGCCCGCTGGCGGCCGGCTTCCTCTCCGGCAAGTTCAGGCGTGGGCGGCCGGGGCCCGATGGTACCAGGCGCTCGCAGCGCGGAGACCCCGGGACCATCGACGAGGAGAGGGGCTACGACATAATAGAGGTCCTGGACGAGATCGCCCAGGAACACGACGCCACGATCGCCCAGGCGGCGCTGAACTGGCTCTTGCGCAGGCCCGGGGTGACGTCGGTCATCGTCGGCGCGCGCAAGGAGGAGCAGCTCAGGGACAACCTCGACGCGGCGAGCTGGGAGATGACCGAAGAGGAGGTGCGGCGGCTGGCCGAGATCAGCAATACGCCGCCGATCTACCCGTACTGGCATCAGCGGCGGTTCAACTCGGAGCGCATCCCTCAAACCATCTAGGCCGGCGCCTATCGGTACCAGGTTGTTCATGTGAGGGTCAAAGACCGGGAAGGGAGAGCGATGCGGCTTGTCGTTGGAGGAGATCATGCGGGGTTCCCCCTGAAGGGGCCGGTCGTCGACACCTTACGCTCCTGGGGGCACGAGGTAACCGACGTCGGTACGGACAGCCCCGCCCCCGTCGACTTCCCCGACATCGCCGAGCTGGTATGCGACGCGGTGCGCAAGGGCGACGCGGAGCGGGGGATCATGGTCTGCGGCACGGGGGTGGGCGCTTCCATAGCCGCCAACAAGTTTCGCGGGATCCGCGCGGCGCTGTGCCACGACGTCTACTCGGCACACCAGAGCGTCGAGCACGACGACGTCAACGTGCTGTGCATCGGGGCGCAGATCGTCGGCGATAAGCTGGCGTTCGACCTCTTGCGCGCTTTTTTGGCGGCTGAGCACAGCTCGGACGAGGAGTATCGTCGGCGGGTCGCGAAGCTTGCCGAGTTGGAGGGCCGCTGAACGGCGCGAGATAGGGGAGTGTCCGCCGGATCGGTACCCCTGCCCGACGGCGAGTGCGTACTGCACAATCGCCCGAGCACTTGGAGACATGAGGGCCTAGCGGAACGGCCTGCCGTACCGCTCGAGCACCTCGCGATCGACCTCAACGCCGATGCCAGGCTCTTGCGGGACAGGCACCTTCCCGTTCACAGTGGAGATCGCGCCTCCGATGAGGTCCTCCCGGAAGGGGTGCGACGACCTGTCGTACTCGAGCATCGGTTCTTCGGGGTTCAAGGACAGCGGCGTTGGCGGGAGCGTGGCGATGAACTGCAAGGAGGCTGCCAGCCCGATCCCCGAGCCCCAGACGTGCGGGACCACCGCTGTGTTCCACGCCTGGGCCACGGCCGCAATCTTCTTGCACTCGGTGAAGCCCCCAGAGGAGCAGAGATCCGGTTGGAGGATGTCCAGGGCGCCCTCAGAGACCCAGCTGCGGTAGCCGATTTTGCCGAACAGGTTCTCCCCGGCAGCGACGTAGGTTGCGGTCAGGTTTCTCAAGGACCTGTATCCCTCCAGGTCCTCCGGCGCCAGAGGCTCCTCAAAGAAGTGGATCCCGGCGTCTTGACACTTGAGGAGGATGCGCCGTGACGCGGGGACGTCGTAGGCGCAGTTGGCGTCCATCATGAGACGCACCCCAGGACCCACGGCCTCCCGGATGGCGTGGACATACTCGACATCAGCCTCGACCCCGAAGCCAACCTTCAGCTTCATCGCCCCGAAGCCTTCGGACACGTGCCGCCTGGCCTCCTCGACGCCCGCCTCCACATGGTCTTGACCTTCGCGGCGATAAAAACCGGTCGCGTAGGGAGTCACTTCGGAGCTGAATGCCCCGCCCAGCAGCTTGTGTACCGGCCGGTCCAGGCAGCGGCCGATGACGTCCCAGAGTGCTATATCAACACCGCTCATGGCGTTGACGGCGGCGCCCCCTCCGAACGGACGGGTCCGGTTATACATCTCTTCCCAGAGGACCTCGGCATCGAAGGGATCCCGACCGACGAACATCGGCTTGAAGCAGAACTCGACGAAGGAGGCGGCGACCCCCGGCGGCTGCAGCCCGTGGCACAACGACTCCCCCCAGCCTGTGACACCCTCGTCGGTCAAGATCTCCACTATCATCGTGCTTCGTTTATCGACCCAACCTTGTGAGAAGGAAAAGGGTTCCTCGAGCGGCGTGGACAGAACGTGGGGAACTATGTCAACTATTTTCACGTTTTCTTGCCACCTCGTCAGTATCTGAGCCCGGGTCGCCCGGGTAAGACCACTTACTTCACCAGGGCCCATTATCGCGGATCTCGCTGCAGCTTTTGCAGCGGTTCTGGAGCCGCCGCGCCACCAACGCGGCAGTGACCTGAGCCGTCGTTTCGGTCGGACTCTTCTCCATCACACACTAGTGTATGATGAGGATATAAAGCTGTCGGGATATAGGTTGGGATGGGTGCTAGACCAAGGACCTGAGCGGTGAGGGTCGTCCAGGTAGACACGCTGCGCCTCGGCGAGTTTCCGAACATCCTTTTCGTCTTAGTCCGCACCGACGAGGGGCTGGTGGGCTTGGGCGAAACCTTTTTCGGTGCGCAGGCGGTAGAGGCCTACGTCCACGAGACCGCGGCCCCTTACCTGCTCGGAAAGGATCCCCTGCGCATCGACCAGCACGCCGGGCAACTCTACGGCTACCTCGGCTACGCGAGTAGTGGGGTCGAGACGAGGGGCAACTCGGCCGTGGACATCGCCCTCTGGGACCTGTTTGGCAAGGCGACGAGGCAGCCCCTCTACCAACTTCTGGGAGGGAAGAGCCGAGAGGCCATCAGGACCTACAACACCTGCGCGGGCTACCGCTACGTGCGCGAGGCCTCCCGCCAGGAGGTTGGTAACTGGGGGCTACCCGAGGAAACCGCCGAGGCAGCCGAGGGACCCTACGAAGACCTCGACGCCTTCCTCAACCGGGCCAACGAGCTGGCGGAGAGCCTGCTCTCGCAAGGGATCACGGGTATGAAGATTTGGCCGTTCGACCCCTACGCCGAGGCCTCCGGTGGTCACTACATCTCCGATGCGGATCTACAGAAGGCCCTCGAGCCGTTCCGCAAGATACGCGAGACGGTGGGCACAAAAATGGACGTGATGGTCGAGTTTCACTCCCTGTGGGACCTCACGACTGCGAAGAGGATTGCGCTCGCCCTCGAAGAGTTTGGACCTTACTGGTTCGAGGACCCTATAAAGGCGGACGATCTCGACGCCCTCGCCGAGTTCGCATCTTCCACTCACGTCCCAGTAACGGCCAGCGAGACGCTCGCGGGCCGCCCCGCCTTCCGGCGCCTCATGGATAAGGGGGCCACCGGAATCGTGATGCTCGACCTCAGCTGGTGCGGCGGCGTCGGCGAGGCCAAGAAGATCGCCACGATGGCCGAGGCACAACACCTGCCCGTCGCGCCCCACGACTGCACCGGGCCGGTAGTGTTCACCGCCTCCACCCACCTCTCCATCAACCTTCCCAACGCTTTGGTGCAGGAGTCGGTCCGGGCCTACTACACCGGCTGGTACAAGGAGCTCGTCACGGTGCTGCCGACGGTCGAGGGCGGGCACCTGGAGCCTCCAAAGGGTCCTGGCCTCGGGACCGAGCTTCTCTCGGGCCTGCATGAGCGGCCCGACGCCCACCTCCGAACCAGCAAACTCGAGGGCGTGTAGCGAGCGGTCGCCTCCGGCGTTCGCCGTTTCTCTCGTTTGCAACATCTAGGTTCTGATCCATATTGCCTCCTTCTACGTAGCGCTATCTAGCAGAAGAAGGGTAGGCGGCGTCTGAGCCGCGTAGCCCACCTCGGTCGGGAGTGACCGATGATGTAGGTCAGACGAGACTTACCGGCCAAGTCCAGGTGGTCGGGTTCACAAATGACGCTTGACGGACGCACCTTGCTACCTGGAAACTATATGTGTTATGCACTTAGTATAAGGAGTGATCTTATGTTTCCGACGAAGATACTGGTGGTGGCGGACTGCTCCGAGGGGGCGTCCTTAACTTTGCAGGCGGCAACCGAGTTGGCAGGCGGCACCGGTTCGGAGTTGCACATAGTGCACGTGGTGCCCGTAGTGCCCGAGCAGTCCCGTCCCTACTCCTGGGCGAACAGCTCCTGGGCGAAGGAGAAGGGCGAGGCTCAACTCGAGTGGAGGAGACTCAGGGGTCTTGAGCTCTTAGACGCTCAGGCGAGGCATGTAAAAGAGGAGCTCTGGGGCACCGTCACGGCGACCCACTTCAGAGAGGGCAGACCTGAGAAGGAGGTTGTCCGCCTCGGCGAAGAGATCGACGCCGGCCTGATCGTGACCAAGAGTCAGAGGCGGCCGTGGTTCGAGCGAATCTTCGGGGCGGGCTTCTCCGAGGAGATCTTTTGGCGGACGAATCGTCCGGTGCTGATATTGAGTGAGCGGGGATGGCGAGGCTCGGCTGTGCCGCGTAACTCCTAAGGTTCGGTTCCCAAATGTCGCCGACCGTCGCCCCGCACCGAATCCCACAAGCTGCAGGCGCGCTGGCTTGCCAGGGATCACGAATGCTTGCTGGCAACCGGCGCTATGGACGAGATAGAAGACGGCGTCGAGGGTTTCGCGGGAGGCGGGTATTCTGGGCCGTCCGGTGGCTGTAGGGGCGCGGATATGGAGCCCTATGTAGGGCCACTCTTCATCGGCAAGATTGGCCGGATAAATCTTATAATGCATGCTAGAGTTCCAAACGCCATCTCAGTTTTGGCCAAATCGACATTAGCAGGATAGCTGTTGTAATGTTCGAATCGCCTCCTCGGGGTCGAAGTGCACCCGGCCGAGCAAATCCTTTCACAGCATCCGCTTCACGATCCAGTGAGAGGTTGGACGCTTGGCGCGTGACGGTCGTGCGATGAACACCTCTTAGGGCCGGAAACGACTTGGCGTAGTGGCGACGGAGGTAGGTGTAGATGCCCTCGTCGGTATCTATCCCCAAGAACTCGCCGACGATCTCCATGATGAGCACCTCACTATCTGCAAGGGTGGGTTCGGGTCCGCGCCGTCGGATGCGCCGCACTTTTCGGAGCCAGTCGTCGGTCAAGCAGAAGACGCTAACGATGAAGGTGCCAAGATCCATTGTGCAACGACCCCCTCATTTTTCTTGATAGATAAGACACCACCTCGCTGAATACGATCTTGGTCCACACGCCGTCCGCCACCGTCTGATCCCGGGTTAGCCTCGCACCGAATGAACCGATGTTGATGGCCATGCCTCGCCTCCTTAGCCGCACAGCCTACTGTCGCGTGTTCGTCCCTTCTTGAGGCTCCGGCGGGCACGCCGCCCATAACTTCCTCAATGCTGCGGTACCGTGACAAGGCTCGTTTCTCAGGATTGCCTCTGAGATTGCTAAGTACTGGTACCGGATTAGCACGCAGACCGCCACGACCGTCAGTGAGACGAACGCACTGTGCGAGAAGACAGCGACGAGTGACCGAGAGGGGACTGCAGCTGTGTCTCCGGGAGCCCCTGGGCCTCGGCGAGTTGCTCGACCACCGGTACCATGAACGCCGGGAACGACACGTTGTCTACGCCGGCGTCTGCAGCGAGGTCACCACAAGGAACGGCAAAGTGGAGGACATTGTGTACCGTCCGAAATTTACGCTGCCATAGTAGGGCTCAGGCGAGGGGCGTACCACCGGGTGTATGGAGCGCGCAACGGCCGCCTGCTAGGATGACGGAAGAGTAAGGTATCGTCGCGCGAAAAGAGCGGGGGAGCTTGAGGGACGGGCGGATCGACTACCGGAGGGACGCCGGTACGACGTCGCGGGTCCACGGAAGACCGGCGTGATGATCTTCGCCATCGCTGTCTTTCTCGTGGTTCTGGCCGTTTTCGCCGCGGACCTCGTCCACCGCACGCCGGCGGCCCTGGCTGGTGGGATACTACTGGTGATGGCCGGCACCATCGGCCAGGAAGAGGCAATCGAGGCCGTCCACTGGGAGACTCTGGGGCTCTTGGTGGGGATGATGATCCTGGTTGGCATCCTCAAGGACTCGGGCATTTTCGGCTATCTGGCCATAAAAAGCGCTCAGGCCGCCAGGGGCCGTCCTGGGCTGGTCATGATCTACTTGGCCGCTATCACGGCTTTCCTCTCGGCGTTCTTAGACAACGTGACCACTGTGCTCCTGATGTTCCCGGTGACGCTGGTCATCTCCCGGATTCTCGAAGAAGATCCGATTCCCTTCCTCATAGTCGAGGTGTTGGCGTCTAACATAGGGGGGACGGCTACGCTCGTCGGGGACCCGCCGAACATCATCATAGGGACCGTGGTCGACGAGCTGACGTTCATGGACTTTATCGTGAACCTCGCGCCACCGATCGTGGTTATCCTGCTGGTCACGCTCGGGATCGTCTGGCTCGTGCACGCGAGGAGGCTCCACACCACCGAGGAGGACCGCAAGGGGATAATGGCCCTCGAGGCGGGAGAAGAGATCAAGGACCGAACGCTCCTGATCCGCGCGGGCGCGGTGGCCGGCGCGACGGTGGTTGGCTTCTTTCTCCAGCAGCTCACAGGCTTCAACCCCGCTATCGTGGCGCTCGCCGGGGCCGCCCTCGCCATGCTCGTCTGCGGACCGGAGGTCGAGAAGGTATTGCACGAGGTCGAGTGGCCGACGATCCTGTTCTTCGTCGGCCTCTTCGTCATGGTAGGCGCGCTCGAGACCACGGGCTTCATAGACCTGGTGGCGCATTCTCTGGCCTCCGCCTCGAACTCTTTGGCCGGGACCGCCTTGATAGTGATGTGGGGGAGCGGCTTCGCCTCCGGTATTGTGGACAACATCCCATTCACGGCGACGATGGTGCCGGTCATAGAGCAGCTCGCCGAGAACCGGGGATACGACGCAGCTACCGTCGAACCCCTGTGGTGGTCGCTTTCTTTGGGCGCCTGCCTGGGTGGCAACTTCACGCTGATCGGGGCCTCCGCCAACCTGGTGGTCGCCGGACTGGTGGCGCGGGAGGGGATGACCTCGTTTACCTTCTGGCGCTTTATGCTCTGGGGTTTCCCCCTGACGCTCGTCGCGCTGGTCCTCTCCAGCATCTACATACTGATCTTTCAGCTCGGGTAGGGAGAGAGAGCGGGACATTGCGGCACCTGCGGCACGAGAATCGAAGGAGGAGACAGCGCATGATCGATCCCGACCGGGTGACGCAGATGGCTTCTTGCCGGGGGAGAGCGTACGGCCGAGCTTGGCTTTGACTGGGAAGGGGAACTCACGGCGGTTACCGCGCACTTTCGTAGGTTTGTCGGCTCCCGTTTCTCTGCCCGCCATTTAGAACCGGGGATCTCCCTGGTAGGTAAAGAGCCCCGGCGGGTGGTCGAAGGCGAGGAAGCATACATATCGGTTGAGCTAGATGGGGTAATTCCTGGAAGCATTGCCCCTGGTGACTACTATTGCAAGTTCGTACACTTCCACACCCCTGGACGCGGTTGGGTCCTGGTGTTCGAGAACCTTCACCTCAGCATAAGGGTGGTGGCAGGCCCACAGGCTCACCGCGAGAGGGAAGAGGCAAGGTTTTTCGGGTTCAGGTTTCTGGAGTGAGGGTTACGGTTTGAGGACCCTGGTAACCTGGTGCGTAGAATCCCGGCCACGGTATTACCTGTGTGCACGATGGCCGGCTCCCCGCACGCTTCCTCCGTTCTTTGCACCAATCGGGAGGGTACGTGTGGCGCCGCGCCGATCCTTTGAAAACGCTAACGTCGATCAAAAGCGACCCCAACGTCCGTGTCCTAAAACCATCCGAAAAGCTCCCGCGAACTCGAGGGGACCCCCAGGGGGGCCACGCTAGAGGAGGTGTTGCGCGATGATGCACCCAACACGCGCAGGGATGGGGTTGCAAGGGGTTCTCGAAAGATTACTGTCTAGGCTCGACTAGCGCGGGGAGGATGCTCCCCTGAGTATCACCCAGCCTACCACCCCGGCGATCAACGAGGCGACCAGGATGCCTAGCTTAGCCGCATCAACCAGCCGGCCGTCAGAAAAGGCTAGGTCGGAGATGAAGAGCGACATGGTGAACCCGATGCCCGCCAGCCAAGCTGCCCCGTAGACATGGCGCCACCGGATTCCTTCAGGCAGTTCCGAGACGCCGCTCTTTACAGCCAACCATGCGAAGAGGGTGATGCCAAGCTGTTTGCCGACCACAAGACCTGCCACTATCCCAAGGGCAACGGGGTTGGTCAGCGCATCGGCTATGCCCCCGCCGAGCTGCACACCGGCGTTGGCCAGGGCGAACAGCGGCATGATGGTGAAGACCACCCAAGGATGCAGCGTGTGCTCCAACTCGTGCAGGGGCGGCTCTAGCTTGTAGGCGGCGTGGTTGAGCGCGTGCAGGGCGGCCTGGCGTTCCTCGTTACTGAGCACGTTCTCCCCCTTCTCCCCAGCCTTCTCGAAGCGGTCGAGGATGTACCTGCCGCGTTCGAGGAACGCTCCTGGGTTGATGAAGGAGATGGCTGGCACCGTTAGCGCCAGGAGCACCCCGGCTATGGTGGCGTGGACCCCCGAGAGCAGGAAGCAGAGCCACAGCCCGATCCCCAGCAGGGCGTACACGAGCGTCCTGCCCACACCGATCAGGTTGGCCGCGACCAGGGCTGCGAGGAACACGGCCCCTACACCTAGGGCGCCCCAGGAGATCTCCGAGGTGTAGAACAGCGCGATCACGAGGACTGCCACAATGTCGTCCACTATGGCAAGCGCTGTCAAGAACACCTTGAGCGCCACGGGCGCTCTCTCCCCGAGCAGGGCCAAGACCCCGAGGGCGAAGGCTATGTCGGTGGCCATCGGTATACCCCAGCCCGCCGAGCCTTCCGTGCCCGCGTTGATGGCGAGGTAGATGGCAGCCGGCACCACGGCCCCGCCCACGGCGGCTGCGATAGGCAGAGCCGCCCCCTGCACCGAGGACAGCTCGCCTACCAGCACCTCGCGCTTGATCTCCAGGCCAACCACAAGAAAGTAGACCGCCATCAATCCGTCGTTGATCCAGTGGGTGAGGTCCTTGGATATCGAAGCGTCGCCCACGCCCACGGTCAGCTTCGTGTGCCAAAGCGCGGCGTAGCTCTCGCCCCAAGGGGAGTTCGCCCA
>DASQWQ010000121.1:0-6593 GCA_035640175.1 Rubrobacter sp.
CTCAAGATGCTCTTGGTGGCCGGTGCTTTCGCCGTATCGCTGGCCGCTTTTCAGGATGATGCCCTGGCCGACACCCAGCTGGCGAGCTGGTACGGGCCTGGGTTGGAAGGCAATCTGACGGCGAGTGGGGACGTCTTCGAGCCCTACGCCGAGTACACGGCGGCGTCGCCATACCTGCCATTCGGCACGGACTTGCTGGTGACCTACGGAGACTACTCCGTGGTCGTCGAGGTCACGGACCGCGGGCCGTACACGGGTGGCAGGGAGCTGGACCTCTCCGCGGCGGCTGCCGAGGAGATCGGGCTGACCTACACTGGCGTCGACTACGTCGACGTGCAGGTCCTCGACTAAGAGGACCTAAACTAAAGGTCTTCGCCAGACTAACGGCGAGACACGAGGGCGGGCGCGGCAAAAAAATGCCACGCCCGCTTCCTTTTGGGCTAATCATCACCCCCTTCGGAATCCAAAGCAACAATAAGAGATCGTTCGACAGGCTTCGCGCAGGAGATCCAGGACGCGCCCCGGAAGTGACTGCAAGCGTATAATCTCACTTCAGGGCTTCGAGGCTGAAGGGGTGATGGGAGATGGAGGAGACGCTTCAGGGGGTCAGGTTCTTCGAGTTCCTGACAGAGGAGGAGCGGGAGGAATTCGCGGAAGCATCAGAGCCCGTCTCCTTCGGCCCCGGCGAGAACATCATCGAGGAGGGCGCGGAGCAGGAGAGCTTATTCGTGCTCGCCTCAGGCGCGGTCGAGGTCAGAAAGGGACTGCCCGGAGGAAGGAGCAGGCTTCTGGCCGAGATCGACGCCTCGCGCGGGCGGACCGTCGTGGGGGAGAGGGGGCTTCTCGGGGAGAGCGGGGCGTCCGCGACGGTCAGGGCCGTGGATGAGGTCGAAGCGATAAGGATCCCACGCGACACCTTCAGGCGCATGGTTGCAGAAGGCAGGCCTGCTGCCTTCAAGCTCTCCTACCGCATCGCCCGCACCCTCGCGAGGAGGCTCACGCGTCTTGATGAGGAGGTGGTGGAGGCGATCCGGGAACTCGAGAACAGGGGGGAGACCGACATGGAGGCCTTCCGCGACAGGCTGATCACAGACTGGTCCGTGTAGAGGAGATCCTTTTATGCGACAGCCGCCAGACCTAAGCGACGTACCGATCTTCAAGCACCTGGACGAGGACGAGCGGGCAGAGTTCGAGGAGCTTTTGGAGCCCGCTAGGTTCGAGACCGGGCAGAGGATTTTCGAGGAAGGTGCCCCGGAGGAGCGGCTGTATGTGATCACCTCGGGAACCGTCGAGGTTTACAAGAGTGTCCTCCCCGGCCGCCGGCAACGCCTGGCGATCATCGAGGCGCCGACCGTGGTCGGCGAGATGGGCCTCCTCACCGAGCCGAGGGCCGCCGCGAGCGTCGAGGCGATGACGATGGTCGAGGCGCACGGCGTTGGTAGGGACCGGCTTCTCGAGATGCTCGACGCCGACTCCCCGGCAGCCTGCAAACTCGTCTACGAGATCGGCCGTACCCTAGCCGAACGTATGGCCGCGACCAACGAGACCGTCGCCGAGGTCATCTCCCGTCTCGAGAACGCGGTAGGGAGATCGGAAGATATAGACGTCTTCCGGGACCAACTCATTCAGGACTGGAGTTTTTGAAGCATTTCAGTCAGCACGCTCCGGCCTGCGACCTGCGCTTGTCAGCACTTCAGCAAGTCAGCTTCTTGTTTGCTGATGGATCACTGCTGCTCGTGTCTCTCAGCCCTTCCGTCTTTGCTGAGTGCTAACCTCTCCACGGCGTTCACGAAATCTACCATGCCCTTGCGTCTTACGAGACGGGTGTACTTGTAGAGGAACGGGTTGAGCCTCCACTGGCTTTGGTATGAGTCACCTGTGAGATCTTTGTATCTGACGTAACGTGAATGCCGTTCTGGAGATTCTTCGCCTCCAGAAACGGCAACAGAGAATCGAGCTCGTCCCAGTAGCAGGTGATCTCGCCGTTCGGCGGCAGAAAGTCGAGCCCGTATTTGAAGTAAGGCAGGTCCGAGACGACGAAGCCTTTAGAGCTCTCGATGGGCACGGAGAACTCGAACTCTATGTCCCTGGCCGCCCCCTCGCTCACGTTGCGGATGGCCACGTCGAGCTCGGGCAGGCTTTCGTAGTCCTCCTGAACTATTACGAGTAGACGGCCCATCGCCGTGCGCTGCGCCCACATCTCCTCCAGTGTGGTCTGGCTTACCCGCCAAGTGAAGTAGTAGCCGGCGGCGAGCACGATCACAAATAGCAAGTTGGTCACCGAGGTGATGACCTGCGCCAGGGTTACGATGTCCACGGGCCTTACATTATCCGAGGTGGGAACCGGAAACAACCGTTTATATAGGTTTCTCAGGTATCAGCCGTCAGGTGAAGTCCGTTCTGGCCGCAGCTTGGCGGCGCCGACGTGGCAGGGGCCGCTCGCCAAAATCTTACTTTCGGAGAGGCTGTGGCGTCCGAACCTTCCGTTGTTGCCTGATACCTATTGCCTGAAGCCTGTAACCTAATACCCCGGCACCGGCACCTCGTCGAACATCTCCTTGTCAGCGCCGCAATCCGGGCACTTCTCGGGTAGCTCGCCCTCGACGCGGTAGCCGCAGTTCGTGCACGCCCAGTTGAGGGGTTCGGACTCGCCCTTCACCTCGAGTGTATCGTCGGTCATTCGTGCTCCTCCTCTGTATCCTCAAGAGCCATTATGGCACCGGCGAGGACAGAGGTCACGGGACTATTTGCGCCTTGGCTGGGGCCTCACTGTTCTGAGGACGCGACTAAGGTTCGTGAGAACGGGGTGGCGAGGTTCTTCGCCGCCCGTAGAATAGGGGATCAAGTTCTCTATCCGAGAAGCGAAAGGATGTATCTGTGACCGTTGAGGAGCGAGGTGTGGCGCTAGTTGACGACAGCTTCTTCCGCGATGGAGAGTCCCTGCCCTGGTGAGTACGCGTAGTCTGACGCTCAGGGAGCTAAACCGGGCGACCCTCGCTCGACAGATGCTGCTCGACCGGCAGGCTATCCCCGCCCTTGACGCCATAGAGCGCCTGGTCGGTCTCCAGGCTCAGGTCCCGAGCCCTCCGTACGTCGGCCTGTGGACCCGCCTCAAGGACTTCCGGCGCGAGGAGCTCACGCGACTCACGGAGGAGAGGCAGGTAGTCAGGGCGACGCTGATGCGTGCGACTTTGCACCTAATAAGACATGGTCGGGCAGGACGCAACTGAAGCAGCCCATAGAAGAGATCAAAGCCGATTTGCGCACCTTCCGCGACAAACGGGGTAACGAGCTGCTCGACCTCCCTAATGCCCCGCTGTCCTCCGGGGACACCCCGGCCCCGCCCCGCTTCGTACCCGATTACGACGACCTGGTGCTCTCCCACGCCGACAGGGTCCGTGTAAGATCCCGACGTAGCCCTGCGGTCGAGGGTGCGGGAGAGATTTACGATGAGCAGAATGGTCATAAGGCGCGGCGGTGCTGAAGACATCGAACCCGCCGTCGCTGTGTGGCTTGCGGCCAACACCGTCAGACGGGAAGGCCTGACACCACGATCCGAGCAGGCAGCGCGGGCGCGCGGTCACGTGAGCAATTCCGAAGCGTTCCTGCTCATCGCCGAAGACGCTGGAGATGTGGTGGGTATGGCCCTGGGCGTGCAGGCGCTCTCCGACGATGGGGCTGGAGCGCCAGTGAGGGGACTGTGCCACATCTCGATGGTCTTCGTCGCGCCCGACTACTGGGGCAGGGGCATCGGCGGACGTCTCGTAGACGCTTTGCTTCCGGAGGCGAGGTCGCGGGGCTACGATCGGGCGCAGTTATGGACCCAATCCGACAACGCGCGTGCCAGACGTCTGTATGAGGGCAGCGGCTTCGTGCTTAGTGGGCGGGAGAAAGACGAGTTCGGAGAACGAATTGTGCACTACCAACGCGCTCTGCCTGAGACGGTTTGATCTGTCGCGGCCTGTTGATAAGGTCTCATCCTTCGATGGTATCGGAACCATAGAAAGGAGCGGAGGTACGTGAGGTTTCGCCTAATCGTCCTGGCCCTCGGGACGTTCGCGATCGGGACGGGCAGCTTCGTCTTCGCGGGTCCGCTCGAAGGGGTGGCGAGGGACCTCTCGGTCTCGGTGGTGACGGTCTTCCTGTTACTTATGCGATAAGCTCCCCCGTGCTCGTTACGCTTGCGGGGAGCGCGGCGCCGAGGCGGATCCTCGTGGCGGCGATGGCGGTGTTCGCGCTGGCTAACGCGGCGGCGGTGGCCGCGCCTACCTTCGGATTGTTGCTTCTGTGCAGGATACTCGCGGCGTGCGGGACCGCGGTCTTCACACCGACGACTCTCGCGGTAGCGGCCGGCCTCCTTCCGGAGACCACTAGTGAAAGCTACTTCCTCCACTCGCGGGAGACTTCGACCTCGACCTCGACGGGCACCTTTTTGAGAAGTTTCTCACCCGCCCTCATCATGGCCTGCCTGGTCTTCTCCGAGACCTCGGAGGCAAGGTCCTGGGCGCACTCTACGACGAACTCGTCGTGGATAGAGTTTATGAGACGGGCGTCCGTGCCCTTAAGTTCCCTGCGGATGTAGGCTAGGGCGATCTTGGCTATGTCGCTCGCCGCCCCCTGGATCGGATAGTTCATCGCCTCGCGGCGCATCGCGCCCCGGTCGTCTGCCACAGGGTCGTTGCCGAACTTCCTGACCCTGCCGGCGAGCGTCCTCAAGGTTCTGTCCCTCGTTGCCCGGTTGGCGGTTCGCTGCAAGAAGCGCTGCACCTTGGGGTAGTTGGCGAAGTACTCGTCTATGAGCTGGCGACCACGTTCCTCGTCCGTGCCGAGCTGGGCCGAGAGGCTTCTCGCGCCGCGGCCGTACATCAGGCCGAAGTTTATGCGCTTGGCCGCCGTGCGCTGGGCTTTGGTGACCTCGTCCATGGACACGTTGTACATTGTGGCCGCCGTAAGGCGGTGGAGGTCTACGCCCCTCTGAAAAGCCCCGACAAAGGCTGGGTCTTCTGAGACCTCGGCGAGGATCCTCAGCTCTATCTGAGAGTAGTCCGCTATGACGAGCGTGTTGCCATCCTCGGCGACGAAGCAGCGGCGGAACTCGTCCTCGTGCGGTATCTGCTGGATATTCGGGGCCGCGCAGGCGAGACGTCCGGTCGGTACGCGGCATTGCAGGAAGTTCGCGTGGATGCGTCCCGTCTTCTTGTGGATGAACTTGGGGTAGGTTTCGAGGTAGGTGCCAAGCTTCTTCTGGAGCTCGCGGTAGCGGAGGAGAGCGTCGGCGGCGGGGTGCGCCACCTTGAGTAACGTCCAGACTTTCGTATCCGGAAGCTCTATCCCGAGAGACCTGAAAGCGTCCGTGATCTGCTGCGGGCTGTTGAGGTTGAGGCGAGGCCCGAGCCCCTCCAACGGCAGCACGCCCTCAGGCTCCGGGAAATGCGACTCCAGCTCCAGGGCCGCCCTGTCCCGCCGCTCGCGTACGACTCTTTCCAGTTCCTTCCACCTTTCGACGTCGAGCTTGATGCCTGAGAGCTCCATCTCGGCTATCGAGGAGACAGCGGCGAACTCTATCTTCGAGACCAGTCCAAGCTCCTCCGCCTCCAGCGCCTCCGCGAGACGTTCGCGCAAGGGGAGAAGGATGGCCGCGTCGCTGGCGGCGTACTCGATCTGGCCCCGGCTCAACTCCCCAGACCAGTCACTCCTCTGCTCGGACTTGTCGAGCGACTCGTCGAGGTAACGCTCCACCACGGCCTCCAAGGAGTAGGACGCCGCGTAGTTGCCGCCATCCAGGACCTGGGCGGCGAGCATCGTGTCGAAGAGGGGCGAGAGCGAGACCCCATACATAGCATGCAGGAACTGGTAGTCGAACTTAAGGTTGTGCCCCACCTTGACCGGCCCGCCTTCGAGCACCTCTGTGAGGGGTGAGAGGTCACTGACCTCGAAGACGTCTATGACGAACGTCTCCTCTGGGGTGGCGAGCTGGAGGAGGCGCACACCTCCGTCGCGGGGAGAGAGGGCTGTGGTCTCGATGTCCACGCCGATGGCTTCGGCGCTTTGCAGAGTCTTCGCGACGGCGGCAAGGTTTTCCGTGGTCGTAATGAGACGGTAGTCCTGGATCCGTTCCTCCACTCCTCGATTCTAGCAGGGAGAGGGAGTTTCGGATCACATCGCCGGCCGGCGGGTAGGGTAAACTCAACAGGATGGGTGGATCTTTCAAGATAGGCAATGCGTTTGGCATAGACGTGAAGGTCCATTGGAGCTTCTTCCTTCTGCTGGCCTTCTTCGGCTATCTCGCTTTCGGGGATTCAGGCAGCGTTGTGGACGCGCTCGTCACCGTCGGCATAGTGGTTGCACTGTTCTTCTGCGTCCTGCTGCACGAGTACGGCCACTCGCTCGTGGCCATACGTCTCGGGAGCGAAGTTCAGGACATCACGCTCCTGCCCATCGGCGGGCTCGCCAGGATGAAGTCACTTCCAGAGAGACCCATCGACGAGGTTAAGGTCGCCGTGGCCGGGCCGCTCGTCAACGTTGTGCTCGCCCCTGTATTCTTCGGGCTTGCCCTGCTCTTCGGGGGCAACCTCTCGGTTCCCACGGACATA
>DASQWQ010000122.1:0-18915 GCA_035640175.1 Rubrobacter sp.
CCGCACCCAGTCCGAGAAGGGTCGCGCCACACCCTCGATGTCGGAGGTAAGCGGCGCGTCATACTCCTTGTGGTGGCTCGCATGGTCGCCGACGATGTTGACCATCGGCGTTTTGGCACGCCGTGCGTTGTGCACGTTGGCAAGCCCGTTGGCGAGCCCGGGCCCAAGGTGCAGAAGGGTCGAGGCCGGCTTATCCGCCATGCGCGCGTAGCCGTCGGCCGCGCCCGTCGCAACGCCCTCGAACAGCCCGAGCACGCAGCGCATATCCCCGACCTGATCGAGCGCCGCGACGAAGTGCATTTCCGAGGTGCCCGGGTTGGCGAAGCAGACCTCCACCCCCGCGCTGGCCAACGTCTCGACCAAGCTTTCAGCCCCGTTCATTTGTTCCTCCCCTACACTCCCGTCGATCGGCGTACCTGACTAATCTTAGCCTCCGAGCCTAGCTGAAACAGCTGCGCCGACGGAAGCGGGTTGCTTCTACCGCCTTCAGGTGGGCCCACGCACGTTGGGACAACGCCGAGTGTGGCGTTCCGGGCCACAGTGGGCACGGACGGCGACGTGGAGGTCGCGGTGGCTCCCGTTCCGTAGCCGTAAGCAGATGACCTACCGCTAGACTCGCCGCCGGCATACGATCTCCGAGACTGCGACCCCGGTCCCGTCTTGCCAAGATAGGTACTGAGTTACTGTTTTCTGCTTGACGGTGAACTCTTTGCACGTGTCTCGTGAGATCGCGGAGAAGGCTGGTTCTCCCAGCGCCGACTGATCTCCTCCCAGCTGGGTGGGGGGCCGGGCAGCGGGGATCCCGACGGAACGCGCAGGGCGTCCAAGTGCAGCGCCAAGTACCGGCGACGAAGCTGGCGGATCCGCTCCTCGTCCCCGATACGGACGGCGGCCACTTGCTCGAAGAGCAGCGAAAGGTCGTCCACCTCGACGTCGTAGCGGATGACGCCCGCCGTCTTGGTTCGCTCGAACAGCCGCAAGTTGAGTTCCTGTGCCTTCTTACTGTCCCGGTACAGCTCCTCTGTTGGGGTGAAGGTTCCCGCCAAGCGTAGCGTCAGCGAGTGTGTGTCGGCGTCCACGATTCGGCGCATGAAGGCCGCGAAGGCGGCCCAAGGGTCGTCTTCGTCTGCCAGCGCGGCCTCGGCTTCGGCGATGTATCGTCGCAGGCCCTCGGAGCAGAGGCGCCGAAGCAGCTCCTCCTTGCTCGCGTAGCGACGGTACAGGGCGCCGATCCCGACCCCGGCGCGTTCGGCCACCGCGGAGATGGGCGCATCTGGATCTTCGACGAACACCTCGCGGGCCGCTTCCAAGATCAGCCGGTCGTTGCGCCGCGCCTCGGCCTGCCGGCCGCTCAGGGGTGCAGGCATCGTTTCGGGGGGAGTCTTGTTGTCCACGAATCCAGCATAGCATATCTTGAACGGAATAGTCTGTTCAGGTACAATAACGGAACGGAATATAACGTTCCGTTATTGTACGAACGGGACAGAGAGGAGTTGCGGCATGAGCAAGCCAGACCACACGGACGATGAGATCCGGCCGTTCCGGATCGATGTTCCCCAGGCGGACCTCGATGACCTGGACGACAGGCTGGCCCACACACGCTGGGCCAACGAGCTGCCGCTCGAGTCACGCACGAGCTTGGGCCAAAGGAGCCTTGTTCCGCCGGGCTGGGAGTACGGCGTCCCGGTCTCCTACGTCAAGGAGCTGGTCGAATACTGGCGGACCGGCTACGACTGGCGGGCATGGGAAGCGAAGCTGAATTCCTACCCGCAGTTCACAACCACCATCGACGGGCAGAACGTCCACTTCCTGCACATCCGCTCTCGCGAGCCCGACGCCACGCCGCTGATCCTCACCCATGGCTGGCCCAACACGGTAGTGGAGTACCTCGGCCTCATAGGTCCGCTCACCGACCCGCACGCCCACGGCGGGGACGCGGCCGACGCCTTCGACCTGGTGATCCCACACCTGCCCGGCTTCGGTTTCTCCGGGCCGACCACCGAGACGGGCTGGGACGCGCGGCGCACCGCGAAGGCGTGGGCTGAGCTCATGAAGCGGCTTGGCTATGAGCGCTACGGCGCCCACGGAAACGACGCCGGTGCGATCGTCGCCCCTTTGCAGGGACGACTCGACCCCGATCACGTGATCGGCGTGCACGTCAACCAGATCTTCTCCTTCCCCTCGGGAGACCCGGCCGAGTTCGAGGGTCTGACCCAGGAGGAGCTGCATTACCTGGAGTTCCTACAGAGTTTCGTCGAAAGAGCTGTTCACGACAAGGTGCAGGAGGCCCAACCGCAGACCATCGCCCACGCGCTGGCCGACTCGCCCGCCGGCCAGCTTGCCTGGAGCGGCCAGCTTTTCGGGGAGGCGCTCAGCCCCGATGAGATCCTGACCAACGTCTCGATCTACTGGCTGACCAACACTGCGGCATCAGCAGCCCGGTTCTACTACGAGAACAAGCATGCCGAACAACCGACAGAACCTACCACGGTGCCAATTGGCCTAGCGAGTTTCGCCTTCGACTTCCGGCCGATCCGCCGGTTCGCTGAACGCGACCACGCCAACATCGTGCATTGGTCAGAGTTCGACCGCGGGAGCCATTGGGCCGCCCACGACGCCCGAGATCTCCTGATCGACGACATCCGGCGGTTCTTCCACAGGTTCAGGTGATGGCGGACGTTCTCGCGCGGCGGGCCCTAAACCTCGCGCTCCTGGAGCGTCAGATTCTGCTGCGCCGCAGGCGGTTGTCCGCCTTCGACGCGATCGAGCACCTCGTCGGCATGCAGGCCCAGGTGCCTGACGCGCCCTACGTCGGCTTGTGGACACGGCTGGAGGGTTACCGTACCGACGAGCTGTCCAGCTTGATCTTCTATCCTCTCGGGTTTGGGAAGGCACCAGCGGGTACTGTTGTCGCGACCGACTCTGCGTCGGCCGACGCCGATTACGACAACGGCGCTGCCGTTTAGCATACGGTTCGACCAAGAGGGTGCGATGGAGGTGCGACTCGTTGCGTAGGCGCGGGAGCAGGGAACCGATGATATCCGCCCCGAGCATGCGACACCCAGCGGGGCGGATCTATATCTACCCTTATAAGGTGCAAGAGGTCCCTGGTTCTTGCGGCACTCATTTGCCGCGCAAGTCGTTATGATCCAGGCGGCGCGAGGCCTCTCCGAGCGCCATCGCGCTCAACGCACGCTGGCCCAACAACTATGAGACACGCTTCTTGATCACTGGCCTGACATCGCCTCCGCTATCGCGCTGGGAAAGCGCGTCTCGAAGTCCAGGATGCTCACCCATTCGGGCCTGACGCTGATGCGGGTCATGTGCGAGGACATCTGGCGTACCTCCTCCACCCATTGCTGGCCCTGCTCCTCGCCGAAGTACCGCTCAGCACAGGCCTCGTACTCGGGGTAACCCCCTCTACCATCTCGACGTGGGCGGTGCCCCGAACGAGCAGGGCATAGTAGGGGACTCGTCGCGATCGATGGTCAGGGCGACCTTCGAGTTGTCGGGCAGCACGTTCACCTTCGGGGCGTTGGGAGGGGACCCGAGCACGATCGCCTCGCCATCCCAATGGAACCAGATCGGTACCACGCGTGGTGTCCCGTCGGCCTTGAGGCGGCCGAGCAGCACGGTGCCGCTAGAAACGTCGATCAGCATCGTCTCCTCACCAGAGAGCCGTAGCGTCAGGCTTGCCTGCGCCCTCTCGTCGTTCAGGGAGTCGCCGGTACCGAGGAAGGTCAGACGTCTCACGCTGGCTTCTCCCGCGCGTCGCGGACCATCTCCTTCGTTTACCCAGGGAACTGCACCGGTGGTCGAATCATCGCCCATGTACTACTTGCGTATAACACAAGTAGTGAGCGGGCGCGAGCACATCACCCAACGGAACGGAGAAATCCTGAAGAAGCGCTTTGCGAAGCAAAGCGCTTCCAAAGGTGCTACAAACTACCTTACCGTCTTTGTAAGGTAGAGATCAGGAACCCGAACCCTTTCGGCCCTACGACATCTGGAAGGTTGCTCTTGGACGCGGAACACAGCGACACGAAGAACGGATTGGCCTTCGATCTCGGTGCCTTCGACCTCGACGGGACCGTGTTGCGGCGGAACTTGAGGATCACACGAAACACCGTTGTCGCCCTGCAAAGGCTCAGGGAGCGGGGGATGAAGCTCGTAGTGGCGACGGGGAGGCGCTTCGAGGACGCCAGGGAGTACGCAAGGAGGCTTGGCTTCGCGGATCACGACCCCCTGATCTGCTACGGCGGTTCGCTGGTACGGAGGATTAACGGGGAAACTCTGCTGCACCGCACGCTGCCAGGGAGTCTGGGCATAGAGGTGCTCGAGTGGGCAGCAGGGCGGGATCTGCACGCCCGTGTCTTCGTCGACGGGCGCATCATAACCTCGCCAGGCACACCGGCGGCGCTCGAGCACCTGCGGCGTTACGCGGAGCCTGGTGTCTCCGTCGTGGACTCCCCGGCCGATTGGCTCAGGGAAGGCAGGGAAGAACCGACGAAGCTCGTGATTGTGGACCACCCCGACGATATAAGGGGTTGGCTCGAGCAGGCGCAGACGGCCTTCGCCGGGCGACTCTTCGTTACGCGCAGCCTGCCGCACTACGTCGAGGTCGGTAGTCTGGAAGGCACGAAGGCATCGGCCCTCGGGTTCCTTTGCCAGCGGTGGAGGATAGAGCCGGAGCGTGTCCTCGCCTTCGGCGACGCTGACAACGACATAGACATGCTCCGCTTCGCCGGGCACGGGGTTGCGGTCGGGGGTATGACCGGCGAGGTCCGCGAGGCCGCGGACGAGGTCGTGCCCGGCGTGGACGAGGACGGTGTCGCCGGCTACGTCGAGACCCTTCTGGGAGGATCGTAGATGCCCGAGTTGCCAGAGGTCACCGTTATCTCGGAGGATGTGGCCGCGCTCGCGGTGGGTCGCGAGGTGCTGCGGGCCGCCGTTTTCAGGCCCGACGTGACCAACGTAGACCCCGAAGAGTTCGGCAGGCGACTCGTCGGGAGGACGCTGCGTGCGACAGGACGCCGGGGTAAGATCATAGTCCTCGACTTCGGGGAAGTCGTCGGGCTCGTGCATCTGGTCATCTCCGGAAGGGTGTTGCGTCTGCCAGAATGGAGGGAGCCGGACAGGATGAACACCGCAGTTCTCGAGTTCGGAGGCGGACCCCTGGTGCTGGCTTTCACGCGGCTCTGGCTCGGGTACTTCGACCTCTACGAGCCGGGAGAGGAAGAGAGACACCCCCTGATCTCGCACCTCGGCCCCGACCCTTTCTCCGAGGACTTCACGGTCGAATACCTGGCCTCAGTCTTGAGTCGCAAGGCAGGCGTGAAGGGCCTGCTTCTCGACCAGTCCGTTGTGGCCGGCCTCGGCAACATCTACGTGGACGAGATCCTCTTCCTCGCCGGCGTCCACCCCGCGCGCAAAGCAAGCACCCTTACCACAGATGAAATAGAAAATATCCACGCCGCAACCCGCGACATCCTGCGTCGCGCCATCGAGCTGCGCGGCACCACCTTCGACTCCTACCACGACGCATTCGGTGAGACCGGCAAGTTCCAACACCAGCTCAAGGTCTTCACCCGGGCGGGCGAGCCATGCAGAGAGTGCGGCACAGAGATAATAAAGTCGCGCGTCGCCGGCCGAGGAACCCATTCCTGCCCAGCCTGCCAAAAGGCAGGCTAGCACGCGCTCTGTCGGGCGCTTTCGGCATTTCAGCTTTCGCGTGCGAGCCCTGGCTGACATGCTGACTAGCGAGGGCCTAAGGCCCGAAGCGTTGCTGAAGCGCTGACAAGCGGAGGCCGCAAGGCCGTAGCGTGCTGAAAGGCTGAAATGCTATTCCGGCGCCTCGATAAGCTTGGGATGTGCGTTGGCCAGGTTCTGGGCTTTATCGTAGGTTTTCTCGGCTTTCTGGTAGCCGTTCCCGACTTCGGAGAGCAGGTCGAGGGCCTTCTCGCGGTTGTTCTGGAGGGCGGGATCTTCTTCCAGGATGCCGTAGAACTCTATCTCCTTGGCCTCGGCGGCGAGTTGGGCGTCCATCGCCTCTGAGAGCAGCCTGGCGTACTTCTTTACTGAAGGGTCGACCTCGAGGTCGGCTACGGTTCCCAGCGATTCTCTAGCGTCCTGTAGATCCTTGCGCGCCTTTTCGAGGGTGTTCTTGGCTTCGACGATGCTGTCCTTCTCCTTCGAGGGGTCGTCCCCGGATTCGATCTTCTGCTTGACGTCGGCGTAAGTCGAGCGGGCCTTGTCGAAGAGCTTGTTGTGCTCGGAGATAGACTTGTTCGCGCTGCTGATAGCCTCGTCGGCCTGTTCGCGAGGGTCCTCGCATCCGGCGAGCACGAATGCCGAGAGCAAAATTACAACGGCGGGCACCAGGCAGTTTATCATGTACCTCATGAGTGAAAGCAGTCTACCTCTCTTGGATGCTCTCAGGCTACGGTCCTTTCCTGGGGGTGCCAGGCGCGTGCTCGGCCGGCTTCTCGGCCGCCGAAAAAAGGAGCCGGTGCAGGACCTGGCCTTGATCTCGCTGGCGGCCTCCGCCATCCGGGAGTACGCCGGGAAGCATGCCCCCCTCTTCGAGCGGGCTGAGCGGCTGCAGGAGAAAGCCGACCGGTTGGAGAAGGCCGGGATTCCGAGCGAGAGCGCCGCCAACCGCGCGGAGCGCGCCAGAAGGGAGGTCGAAGCCGGACTCCTCGCCCTCCGCGCTTCCTTCGCCTCATCCGTAGGAGGGAATACTGGAGAGCGGGCCTTCGACCATGAGGTCGAGCGCCTGTACCCGACGCTTGGCGTCCAAGGCCGGTAACCCCGGCGCTCCTCGCGAAGCGTTCGTTCTTTTCCGCTCCTATTCTCCGGAGGTCAGAGACCCGTAGGTATCCATGGCGAACTTGCGTGCCTGGGGTCCAGTCCTCGGGTGAAGGAACAGGAAGCCTACGGCCGCTACCAGGACGAGGAACAGCAGGCGACCGCCCCATCCACCGCGCTCGCGGACCTTCTCGCCCCGTATCCGCCTGCTGCCCTGGCTGGCGGCTCCCGCTGCGGCCTCGACTTGGCCGCGGAGCTTATCGTCGTCCCACAGTTTGGTGATGATATCGGTGGGGTCCTCGTCGGAGAGCTCGTCCAGTATGGAGCGGGCCGACTCGATAAAAGTGCGGATGTTGTCCCTGAGGTCGTCGTCGTAGAGCAGACGCTCGATCACCGGCTTGGCACCGGCATAGGCCGCGGCCAGCGTCGCCATCGGGACCAGCGAGTTGGATTCTGCCTGCTCTTTTAGCCTCTCCGCCCGGCTCTTTCTGCCAAACACGCGAAACCTCCCTCTCTTGAATCGTTTATGCCTGTGACCCCTACATCATACCCGTTTCGCCGGGCCTCTACCCTGTCCTACCGAGTGGCTCCACCCTGACCCACAGAGCCTCCCCATCGACCGTTACCCTCTCAGAGCCGCCACCAGGGGCGCCGGCGTCGAGGGAGAGCTCCTTTGCCAGTACCTCGGTCTTGAAATAATCGCCCCAGCGACCTTCCAGAACTGACGAGACCCTAGGGTTCCCGGAGAGGCCGACGCTGATGCTCTCCTCTATCTCGAAGCCCTTCTCGCGTCTCAGGTTCTGCACCCTGTGGACCAGTTCTCGCACGAGCCCTTCGTCGACGAGCCCGGCGTCGAGATCCGTGCGAAGGGCGACGGAGAGACCCCCCTCACGCTCCAGGGCGTAACCCTCCCTCTGTCTTGGCTCGAGGAGCAACTCCTCGGGAGACAGCGTGATCTCCTCCCCTTCCAAGCCCACGGAGATGCTCTCACCCGCAGCGGCACGGGCGCCGACCTCCGGCGCAGCTTCGGCGAGTGCCGCCCTGAGGCCAGGGACGAGCCTGCCGTACCTGGGCCCGACGACCTCGAGGTTGGGCTTTAGGTCGTAGGCGACCACGTCCTCAGCCTCCCCGAAGACGAGTTCCTTGACGTTCAGTTCGTCGAGCACGATCTCAGAAAGGCTCTCCACGCCTTCTTTGATCCGCGATCCTCCCGTGCCATCCGGGGTTTCGTCGACGACGACCACCTCCCTCAAGGGCTGGCGGGTCTTTATGGCGGCGGTGTTGCGGGCTGCCCGCCCGAGACCGACCACGCGCCTCGCCGCGGACATCCGCTCCGAGAGGTCGCGGTCTATAAGTTCCTCTCTGTACCGGGGCCAGTCGGCGAGGTGCACGCTCTCCGGGGCCTCCTCGTTCACTACCAGGTTCTGGTAGAGAGATTCGGCGACGAACGGGGTGAAAGGGGCTGTGAGCTTGGTGACGGTAACCAGGCACTCGTAGAGGGTGGAGTGGGCGGCCTTTTTGTCTTGGTCGTCCACTCCCTTCCAGAAGCGCCTGCGGCTTCGTCTCACGTACCAGTTGGATAGCTCGTCCACGAACTCTCCTACGGCTCTTCCCGCCGCCGTTACGTCGTAGGCGTCGAGCCTCTCTGTCACGGTCCGCACGGTGAGCTGCAGCTCACTGAGAGCCCACCGGTCCATCAGGCTTCGCCCCTTGGGCTCGACGTAGTCCTCCTTTGGATCAAAGCCATCGATGCGGGCGTAGGTCACAAAGAAGGAGTAGGTGTTCCAGAGTGTAAGGAGATACTTACGGACGGCCTCGTCGACCTGGCCCCTGGAGAAGCGCCTTGTATTGCCTGGGCTGGTGGCTGTATAGAGCGCCCAGCGCAGAGCATCGGCGCCCTGCTTCTCGAAGACGTCCCAGGGGTCTATGACGTTGCCGAGAGATTTGCTCATCTTCTTGCCCTCGGCGTCGAGGATGTGCCCCAGGACCAGGCAGTTCCTGTACGAGCTCTTGCCGAACAACATCGTCGAGACGGCCAGCAGCGAGTAGAACCAGCCCCGCGTCTGGTCGACGGCCTCGCAGATGTAGTCGGCAGGGAACTGGCTCCGAAAACGCTCCTCGCCGGCACCGCCGTGCGGGTAGCCCCACTGGGCGAAAGGCATGCTACCGGAGTCGAACCAGACGTCGAGGACCTCGGGGACGCGGGTGGCCTCCTCGCCCGTCTCGGGGTGTCTCACGCGTAGTCCGTCTATATAAGGCCTGTGCAGGTCATCTGGGACGGGGTCTATGGCGAGCTCTCTCAGCTCTCTCTTGCTGCCGACAACGACCGTATCGCCGGAAGCGGTGCGCCAGATCGGGAGCGGCGTGCCCCAGTAGCGCTCGCGGCTCAGGGCCCAGTCTATGTTGTTCTCCAGCCAGTCGCCAAAGCGCCCCCACTTTATGTGCTCGGGGATCCAGTTGATCTTCTCGTTCTCCGAGAGAAGCTCGTCGAGCACCGCGGTGGTCCGCCCGTACCAGGCCTTCTTCGCGTAGTACAGCAAAGGCGTCCCGCACCGCCAGCAGTGCGGGTAGGCGTGCTCCAACTCCTCCGTCCTGAACAACAGCCCCTTCTCGCTCAACTCCTCGACGAGACCCACATCCGCATCTTTGACGAACTGCCCGGCGAAAGGCCCGACCCGCTCGTCGAAGGTGCCGTCGGGCCTGACGGGGTGGATCGTCGGCAGTCCGTACCTGCGGCCCGTGCGGGCGTCGTCCTCCCCGTAAGCCGGCGCCGTGTGCACGAGCCCGGTCCCTTCCGTGGTCGTCACATGGTCCCCGAGAACGACGGTCCAGAGGTTCTCGTAGCCTTCGGCTCGCTCCACGGGTACGTAATCGAAGGGACGGCGGTACCTCTTGCCTTCAAGGTTCCGTCCTTTGGTCCTCGAGAGCACCTTGTAGCCGCCTTCGCCGAGCACCTTCTCCAGGAGCTCCTCGGCCAGGATCACACGCTCGCCATCCACTTCGACGGTGGCGTACTCCACCTCAGGCCCAACGGCGACAGCTGCGTTAGATATGAGGGTCCACGGGGTCGTGGTCCAGACGAGGAGGCTCGTGTTCTCCTCATCCCGGAGGGGAAGCCTCACGTAGACGCTCGGGTCCACCACGGGGTCAGGGTACTGTTGGTAGCCAAGGGCGACTTCGGCGGCCGAGAGGGAGGTCTGGTCGCGGGGGCAGTGGGGGCTAACCTTGAAACCCTCGTAGAGGAGGTCCCTCTCGTAGAGAGTCTTCAGGGCCCACCACACGCTCTCGACGTATGAGTCATCGAGCGTGCGATAAGGATCGTCCATGTCCACCCAGAAGCCGAGCCGCTCGCTCATCTTCTGCCAGTCCTCCACGTAACGGAAGACGGACTCACGGCACAGGCGATTGAACTCCTCGACGCCGTAGCGCTCGATATCCGCTTTGCCCTCGAGGCCGAGCTCTTTCTCTACCTGGATCTCGACGGGCAGACCGTGGCAATCCCAGCCGCCCTTGCGCTCGACCCTGTAACCCTGCATGGTCTTGTACCGGGGGATCAGGTCCTTGAAAGCCCTCGCCAGCGCGTGGTGGAACCCCGGTCTGCCGTTGGCCGTCGGCGGCCCCTCGTAGAAGACGAAGGGCCTGTCCTCAGGCCTGCCCCACACTGACTTCTCGAAAGCGTTTGTCCTCTTCCACAGATCAAGGATCTCCTCCTCGAGCCTCGGAAAGTCTACCTGCGGGCTGACCTTATCGAACTTCATGTCGCTGACCTCCTCATACAAAAGCTCCCGCCCCTAGGGCGGAGCGTCGCTCCACCGTAGGGACGGGAGCCTGCACAAGGCCCTCGCGGTACCACCCTACTTGTCCGGAACCTCACGGTCCGGTCCTCTCCTTGGCGTCGCGGTCTCCCGGAACGCACGCGCTGTAACGGGCTCGCCCGGCCGGTCCTACTAACCGTCTAGGCCACTCTCGCCTTCCGCTTTCGGCCGGCGGCTCTGGGAGGATGTTCGGGCCGCGTCCCGCGCCGGGCTTCCACCGTCCCCGGCTCGCTCTCACGGGTTCTGCGACCTTACTCGTTCCCGTCATCGCCTGTAGAGAGCTTTGTAGCGCCAAAGAGCGGTTGTGTCAAGTCGGCTTATGATCCGGGCCGCAGAGGGAATTCGTAATGTACTTGTAAGGATTTGTACGCTCCAGGTAACGATCCGAGGTATAGACTCAAGAGAGAGCGTCTCACAGCGAGAGGTATTGGAGAGCACCAGCATGAGCAAGAAAACAGAGAGCAGGATGAGAGCAGGGATCGCCGGTGTGGTCGGAGCCGTGGTCGCGTTCGGGATCGCGGAGTTGGTGCACGGGCTCTACTCCTCCGTTCCTTCCATCCTCGTGTCGATAGCCCAGCGGATCGTGGAGTTGACGCCCGGCGGACTCGTGACAGCAGGTATCGAGCTCCTCGGCAAGGCTGACATACCGACGCTTATAGTGACGGTAATCATAGGTACCGTGACGATCGCCTTTCTCCTCGGTAATCTTGCCGTCAGGCACTCGTCTCTGGCGCTCGCCGGCGTCGCTGTCCTCGCGGCCGTCGCCGTAGCCGCGGCCCTGGCCGATCCGTTCGTGGCCCAGGCGCCGACCGTGATCACCATCGTCGGCGCCCTCCTCACCGGTGCTGCCGTCAGCGAATTCCTGTTGCGCGCAGCAGGCCTCCGCGCCGCGGTGGAACCTGCGGAGGTGGCCGCCCTGCCGGGGGAGCCTGGCAGCATGGCATCGCCCGTCATGAGGTCGAGGGAGGCCGGCTCACACGGGAGGATCTCCGTCGGGCGCGGCGGCTTCCTGCTGCTCGGCGGCGGAGCAGCCGTGGCAGGACTCGCGGCCGCTGGCGTGGGACGCCTGCTTGGCGGTACGGTCGCAGAGAGCGCGGCCAGGCCCAAAAAGCTGAACCTGCCCGAAGCGCCAAACAAGAAACAGCCGGCGGGGAAGGGCGAGCAGGAGGAGGCGCAGAAGAGCACAGGCAAGCCCGTGACGCACGAAACGCTGCCGCAACCTCCGGCGGATGCTTCCATAGACGTGCCGGGGATGCCGAAGCTCATTACGCCGGCGAGCGCCTTCTACCTCATAGATACCGCGCTCAGTTCGCCGAGGATAGACGTGAACGACTGGAAGCTCTCGGTCAAGGGCGCGGTAGACAACCCCGTCGATTTCTCCTACAAGGATCTTCTCGGCATGCCCAGCCGCGAGGCGGACATAACGCTCTCGTGCGTCTCCAATACCGTCGGCGGTGGGCTCGTCTCCAACGGGCGCTGGACCGGGGTGCTGCTCTCCGACGTACTCGAGGAGGCCGGTATGAGCCGGGATAAGATCACAAACGCCTCCAGGCAGCTCGTGGGCCGCAGCGTGGACGGCTTTACGGCCGGCTTCAAAACGGACATCGCGCTGGACGGTCGCAACGCCCTGGTCGCCTTCGGCCTGAACGGCAGCGAGCTCCCTGTAAAGCACGGCTACCCCGTCCGACTCGTCATCCCGGGCCTCTACGGATACGTCTCGGCCACCAAGTGGCTCACCGAGATAGAGCTCACCAACTGGAACTTCGACGCGTACTGGATCCAACGTACCTGGTCGAAGGAAGGTCCCGTCAAGACCCAGTCCCGTATCGACACCATAGGCGACGGCGACAACCTCTCCTCCGGCAAGAACCCCATAGGCGGTATCGCCTGGGCCCCACACCGCGGTATCGAGAAGGTCGAGGTCTCGACCAACGGCGGGCAGACCTGGAATACCGCCAACCTCGCAAAACAACTCGCCGAAGATACCTGGCGACAGTACGTCTACGACTGGGACGCCAGGCCTGGCGATTACACCATCCAGGTGCGCGCCACAGACGGCAACGGCGAGACCCAGACCGCCTCAGAAACCCCTCCCCACCCCTCAGGTGCCACCGGTTACCACACCATGGACGTGACAGTAGGCTAAAATCCCGCGACAGGCCCGGATCGTCCCCGTACAATATCTCACCTATAACATGAGGGTTAGGACGGGGAGGGGGACAGAAGGGGCAGAAACACATGTTTGGCCGCGAAGATACAGGCCTGTAACCAAAGTGTTTCCGTTACGTTACGAAACCGTAACATTACGGCAAGCGTATCGTAACAGGTTAAGGGTAAGATTCAGATTAAACCGAGCCCCGGCCGATGGAACCGTTCCCCCCTCCAGATTCCATCGGTCGGGACGGTCTTTTCTGAGGGTTTCTCTGGGCAGTGTATCGGGGCTTTCGCCCTGCCGTACATACTTGCTAATACATATTTGTTAACGTAGGCGGGATGAGGGTCGAGGAGCTTCACGGGTTTGATCTCTCACCGCCCGAGGCCAGGCGGTTACAGGAAGAGCTGGCGTCCAGGGTCGTTGCGGGGCCGGCTCTCGACCTCTCCGGCGTGCGGCACGTGGCCGGGGCGGACGTCTCCACGCAGGGGGACATGGCTTATGCGACGGTCGTGGTGCTCGAGTTCACCGGGCTCTCGCTCGTCGAAGTGCAGGGCTTCGAGGCGCCGCTCCGGTTTCCGTACGTACCTGGGCTCCTTTCGTTCAGGGAGGTGCCGTCGCTGGCCGGGGCCTTGCGGAAGGTCGAGACCCGGGTGGACGCCCTCATACTGGACGCCCAGGGCCTCGCGCACCCCCGTCGCATGGGCCTGGCTTCGCACCTCGGGATCTTTCTCGACGTTCCGACGGTGGGGTGCGCCAAGAGCCGGCTCGTAGGAACCTTCGAGGAACCAGGCAGGGCCAAGGGTAGCGCCACTGACCTCGTGCACCGTGGGGAGACCGTCGGCAGGGTCCTCAGGACGAGGGAGGGAGTCTCCCCCGTCTACGTCTCGGTGGGGAACGGCATAGATCTGGAGAGCGCCGTGGATCTCATCCTGGCCTGCTGCACGAAGTACCGGTTGCCTGAGAGTACGCGGCGGGCGCACAACGCCGCCAACAGGTTGAGGCGTGGGGAGGAGCCAGGCGGCTCTATGCGGCTGCTGTAGCGCCGGGGTTGAATGAATGCTAATTTACCCTTACCCGGACGTCCGCAGGAGTGGATGCTTCGTACATAAGAGATAAGTGCAAGGCTCGGGAAAGGGGCGATCTTGGCACCGACCACAAGGACGATAAACCGCCGCGACTTCCTCAGGTTGGGTGGGGCCGGCCTCACCGGCGCGGTGTTGCTCGGCGTCGCCGGGTGTGGCGGGGGCGGGGAGATACAGGGCGGAGAGGGCGGAGGGGGCGGAGGCGGTGGAAACATCTTCACCTTTGGCCAGGGATCCGACCCGCTTACGTTGGACCCCATCCACATCACGGACTCCGAATCATCCAAGGTAGCCCGCCAGATGTTCGACAGTCTTCTGGATTTCGCCCCTGAGAGCACCGACGTGGTCCCGGCCCTCGCCACCGAGGTCCCCGAGGCCGAGAACGGCGGCCTCTCGTACACCTTCAACCTGCGCGAGGGCGTCAAGTTCCATGACGGGGAGCCGTTCAACGCCGACGCCGTAGTCTTCAATTTCGAGCGTTGGAAGAACACCAAGAACCCGTACCACAAGGGCGGCGGGAGCCAGAGCGGGGACTTCTCATACTACCAGACCTATTTCGGCGGCTTCGACACGGAGTCGAACATAGAGAAGATCGAGGCTGTGGACGACTACACCGTGCGCTTCACCCTCAAGCAGCCCCAGGGACCGTTCCTGGATAACATCGCCCAGAGCGCCTTCGCGATGGCCTCTCCCAAGGCCATCAAGGAGGGCGTCGAGAACTTCTGGAAGAACCCGGTGGGGACCGGGCCGTTCAAATTCGTCTCCTGGAACAAGGGCACACAGATCAACCTGGAGCAGAACCCCGACTGGTGGGGCGGTGATGTGCCCGAGAGCCAGGGCGGAGGAGGTCCCCACGTGAAAGAGGTCGTCGTCCGCGGCATCCCGGATAACACCTCCAGGACGGCGGCCCTCACCGGCGGCGAGCTCACCGCTGCCGACGGCCTGACACCGGACGACATCCCTACCGTCGAGCAGACCGAGAACCTCAAGATCACCTACCGGCCGCCGCTCACGATCGGGTACATGGCCATGAACGTCCAGAAGAAACCTTTCGACCAGCGTGAGGTACGCCAGGCCGTAAACATGGCCATAAACATGCCCGAGCTCGTGAAGGCCTTCTTTGGCGAGACCGGGCAGGTGGCGACGACGTACATACCGCCCACCGTGTCGTTCTTCGACGACAGCCTAGAGCACTACCCCTACGATCCCGAACGGGCGAGGCAGATGCTCCAGGACGCGGGCGCTCAGAACCTGAGCGTCGACTTCTGGTACATGCCCATCCCGCGCCCTTACATGCCGGACGGCAAGGGCATAGCTCAGGCGATGCAGCAGGATCTCAAGGAAGTCGGGATAAACGCCAAGCTCCAGACCCGCGAGTGGGGAACGTACCTAGAGGAGACGGGTAAGGGCGTGCATGACATGTGCCTTCTCGGGTGGAGCGGGGACAACGGCGACCCCAGCACCTTCCTCGACCCCCTGCTGAAGGGCTCTTCGGCGACGGAGACGAACGCCCTGAACGTCGCCTACTACAAGAATCCGGATGTCGACGACCTCCTCAACCAGGCGTTGACGACCACGGACCGAAGCGAGCGTCGGACCTCGTACCTCCGGGCGCAGCAGATCCTCGTGGAGGATGCCCCGTGGGTCCCGATCGCCTACGTCAAGCCTCCGGTGGGTCTGCAGAACTCGGTGCAAGGCTTCCACCCGAACCCGACCGGTGGCGAGGCGTGGAACAGCGTGCGCCTGGGAGGCGGAGGGGGCGCGTAGAGTCGAGCGCGGACGGCGGCCCCAGACCTTGTAGGAGGTACCGACCCTGGTCGAGTTTATAGGGCGCAGGATCCTGCAGATCATCCCGGTGCTGCTCGGGGTGTCCATCATCGTCTTCTTTATGGTGCGAGCCATCCCGGGCGACCCCGCGCAGATCCTCCTGGGGCAGACCGCCACCCAGGAGCAGGTCCAGCAACTCAGGGTCCAGATGGGACTGGACAAGCCCGTCATCGTCCAGTACGGGCTGTTCCTCAGGGACGCTCTCACAGGGGATCTGGGCCAGTCCATCGTGACCGGCCGCGCCGTGACGACGGAGCTTCTGGTGCGCTTTCCGGCCACGCTGGAGCTAACCGCTTTCGCCATGATCATTGCGGTGCTCGTCGGGGTGCCGGTGGGGGTGATCTCGGCGGTCAAGCAGTACTCGATACTGGATAAGGTTACCTCGGTCTTCGCGCTATCAGGGATCAGCATGCCGATCTTCTGGCTGGCGATGATCCTGGTCGTCATCTTCACCGTGAACCTGGAGCTCCTGCCGTTCCCGGGACGATTGAGCAGCGACATCTCCATAAGCGCCTTTACTGGGCTGGTGCTCGTAGACTCGCTCCTCACCGGCAACTTCGCGGGGTTCTGGGATGGCCTCAAGCACCTCATCCTGCCCGCCGCGGCCCTGGGGACTATCCCGATGGCGGTGATCATGCGCATGACGCGCTCCAGCATGCTGGAGGTCATGGGAGAAGATTATGTCCGTACGGCCAGGGCCAAGGGGGTCGTGCCGTGGCGGGTGGTCTTCAAGCACGCCCTCAGGAACGCTCTGCTGCCCACGGTGACGGTCATCGGGCTGCAGGTAGGACTCCTGATGGGAGGAGCCATCATCACGGAAACCATATTCTCATGGCCGGGGGTTGGCCAGATCGCCTTCCAGTCCGTCAACCGCCGGGACTACGCCATGATCCAGGGCGTAGTCCTCTACGGTGCCACGCTCTTTGTACTGGTGAACCTGCTGGTCGATATCCTCTATGCGGTGCTGGACCCCCGGGTGAGGTACTGAGATGACGGAGGCAAGGGTACCCAAGGGTCCGGGCGGAAGCCCCGTCGCAGGACCGGAGCTCGCTACCCCCGACGAGGTCCGTACGAGGAGCCGCTGGGAGGACTTCCGGCGTACCTTCTTCAGCAACCGTCTGGCGCTCCTCGGAGTTGTGGTTCTGGCCATCTTCGTACTGATGGCGATCTTTGCGCCCCTGATCGCGCCCTACGGCCCGCTGCAGCAAGACCTCGCCGGCAAGTTCGCGCCACCCAGCCGGGCGCACCTTATGGGCCAGGACGAGCTGGGCCGGGACATACTCTCGCGCGTGATCTACGGGGCCAGGATCTCGCTGACCGCCGGGCTGGCCGCCGTGGGCATCGCGACGGTTGTCGGAACCCTCATCGGGCTCGTGGCAGGGTACATCGGCCGTTGGCCCGACTCGGTGCTGATGCGCCTCATGGACGTCGTGCTGGCCTTCCCGAGCATCCTGCTCGCTATCGTCATCGTCTCGATCCTCGGGCCGAGCTTGGCCAACGCTATGCTCGCCATCGGGATCGTGTTCGTGCCACAGATGGCCCGCGTTGTGCGCTCGGCGGTCATCTCCGTCCGAGAGCGGGACTACATCGAGGCAGAACGTGCCCTGGGGGCGGGCAACACCCAGATCCTCTTCTCCGGCATCCTCCCGAACAGCATGGCGCCCCTGATCGTGCAGGCTACCCTTACCCTTGCAACCGCTATACTGGACGTAGCCGCGCTCTCGTTCTTGGGCCTCGGCGCCCAGGCCCCCACGCCCGAGTGGGGCGCGATGCTCACCGACGCTTTCCGCAGCGGGTTCGGCGTCTTCATTCAGGGCCAGCACGCCATTATCTTCCCCGGTATCGCTATAGCCCTCGCCGTCCTCTCCGTGAACTTCGTCGGTGACGGCCTGCGCGACGCCCTGGATCCACGTCGAAGAGGATAGCGGGCAACTATCGGCCTCGCAAACTCTCATTAACGCTGTGTGTTGTTTTGTTGCGCGGGGGCTGTATCATATTCCTCCGTGAGAACCGAACGCTACGAGTCATGGACCGGCGAAGGCAAGAGTATGCGTTACTACAGGTCCGGATGGTGGCCTGGCCGCAAGGTGCTCGTGCTGGCCGGGCTGGCCCTGATCCTGTTCTCGGCAGGGCTCGTGTTCCTCGACGTGAGGAGGGCCGGGGAAGGGACCGCCGCCCCGCCGCCGAAGAGGGATGTAACCATGAAACTCTCCATCCCGAGCATGAAGCATGTGGATAGGGTGCCCGTCTACACCGCTGATGCGCGCAACCAGCCGGCTTTGCGCAACGGGACGCTGCACCTCGCTGGTACGGGCTTTCCATGGCAGCGTGAGGCGAACGTCTACATCGCGGGCCACAGGCTGGGCTACCCGCGCACGAAGAGCTTTCTGGTGTTCTGGGATCTGAACAGGTTGAGGATGGGACGGAGGGTGGTGCTCACGGACTCGGAGGGCGAGAGATACATCTACAGGGTCTACGACCGTTTCGTGCTGGGCCCGGACGATGCCTCAGCCACGAAGCCCGTAGCGGGGAGGAACGTAGTTAGCCTTCAGACCTGCACGCTACCGAACTACAAGGATCGCCTGATCGTACGTGCTGAGCTCGAAAGAATCTTGCAGGCCCCGGCGCCTCGACCCATGGCAAACAAACCTTCGTAGGGGCGGTTTGTGTAAGGGCGGTTCGTGAAGCGCCCCTACGCCTTGCGTGCCCTTAGCGAATACATGAGCGGGATCCTTGGCGTGCCCTCTGGCAGGCGGTAGGTGTCGAACCCTGACTTCTCCAGAATGGGCCATCTGGGAAACACCGTGTAATCGTACTCGTGCAGCAGTTCGACACCCAGGCCGGCGGAGGTCACCGCGCTCACCACCTCGCCGAGGGTGTGGTTCCATTCGTAGGTAACGTTGTTGGAGGTCTCGGCGTTGAAGTCGGCGTAGGTGCCTGGCTCGTCCCACACCCTAGGATTCTCGTTCTGGAAATAGTCGTGCTCCACGCTCAGGTCTTCGTCTCCGAATACCTCGGTGAAAGGGTGGAACTCCGTAAGGTACAGAAAGCCGCCGGGCTTGAGAAGATCCGCGACCACCTCTGCCCACCGTCCGATGTCAGGGAGCCAGAGGATCGCGCCACGGCCGGTGTAGACGATGTCGAAAGAGAGGCCGCCCGTGGCGTCCACGGCCTCGTAGACGTCCGAGTGCACGAACGTGGCTTCTAGCCCCATATCCGAGGCCAGCCC
>DASQWQ010000123.1:0-4099 GCA_035640175.1 Rubrobacter sp.
GTTCTCGAAGGTTCTCGTGACGCAGATACTCGACCGGGAGTATCCTTGTTGCATGAGCGAGGAACAGAGATTGCTTAGGGTCGGGGTGCTGGGTGCAGGGCCGATCTCGCAGGCGGCGCATTTCGAGGCCTGCCGCAAGGCGAAGAACGCCGAACTCTACGCGATCTGCGACGTGGCGGAGGATCTGCTGGAGAGGATGTCTACGATACACGCTCCGAGGGAGGCCTACGCAGACTACGACACCATGCTCGCCGACCCGAACGTGGACGCGGTGATCGTCGCTATCGCCGACCAGTTCCACGTCCCGATGTCTCGCAAGGCCCTGGAGGCGGGCAAGCACGTCCTGGTGGAGAAACCGATGGGCGTTACCGTCGAGGAGTGCGAGGAGCTGCGCGACGCTGCCAGGACGTCCGGGCTCGTCGTGCAGGTCGGCACCGAGAAGCGCTTCGACGAGGGTATCGCCTTCGCGCATCGCTTTATCCGGGAGGATATGGGTGAGATGATTGCGCTGAAGGCCTGGTACTGCGACTCGACCCACCGCTACGCCATGACCGACGCCCTCCAGCCCGTGATCGAAGCGAGCGAGAAGGCGAGGAGGCCCGCGGGGGATCCCAAGGCGGATCTCAGGCGCTACTACGTACTCGGGCACGCGAGCCACCTACTCGACACAGCCCGCTTCCTGGGCGGAGAAATAGGAGCCGTCCGCACCCGGCTCGTCGAGAAGTTCGGTGCGTACTGCTGGTTCTCGGAGGTGGAATTTGCCGATGGGAGCGTGGGGCACCTGGACCTGACGATGAAGGTACGCATGGACTGGCACGAGGGCTTCCAGGTCTACGGCGAGCACGGCAGCGTTATCGGCAAGACGTACAACCCCTGGTACTACAAGTCTAGCGACGTGGAGTGCTTCTCGGAGAGGGACGGCCAGTACCGCATGCCCCTAGGCGCGGACGGCCACTTCTTCCGGCGACAGGTCGAAGGGTTCGCCGACTCGATACTCGACGGCGCCCCGATGCGCGGGGCGAACGCGGAAGATGGCCTCGCGGCCATGCGCGGGATGGCAGCGATGGCCCGCTCGGCAGAGACCGGCGAGGCGGTAGGGCTCTCAGAGGTCAAGGGGGGCGCATAGGGTGCGGATAGGGATCTTCGCCAAGACCTTCTCCCGCCCCTCGCTTGAGGGCGTCCTGGACGCCGTGGTCGGGCACGGCATCCACGACATTCAGTTCAACATGTCGGTGGCGGGGCTGCCCTCTATGCCCGAAGAGATAGATCCTGCCTTGGGTGACAGAGTGCGGAAGGCCGCCATAGAACGCAACGTTAGGATGGCCGCCATCTCCGGCACCTTCAACATGGCCCACCCGGAGGAGAAGGTCCGCAGGGACGGGCTGCGCCGTCTCGGCGTGATCGCGGGCGCCTGCAGGCGGCTTGGAACGTCCACGATCACGCTGTGCACCGGTACTCGGGATAGGGAGAACATGTGGAGCCGGCACCCCGACAATGGAACCTCTCAGGCCTGGCGGGACATGTTCGCCACGATGCAGGAGGCGCTCGCGACGGCCGAGGAGCACGGCGTCACGCTCGCCTTCGAGCCCGAGATAAACAACGTCGTGGACTCGGCGGAGAAAGGACGGCGCCTCCTGGGCGAGATGCGCTCGCCGCACCTCAAGGTGGTCATGGACGCTGCGAACCTCTTCGACGCCGAAGACCCTGCGCGTGGGCTCTCATACTCGGAGGAGATTCTGGACGAGGCCTTCGAGTTGCTGGGCGACGACATCGTCATCGTCCACGCCAAGGACGTGAGGGCCTCGGGCGAGCTTGTGGTCGCGGGCAAGGGCGACCTGGACTACGATCTGTACTTGAAGCACCTGAGCGAGGCCGGCTACGGCGGGTCCCTTGTCATGCACGGCTTGGCCGAGGAGGAGGTTGAAGGCGGCTTGGCCTTCCTCCGAAGGAAGGTGGCCGAGGTCGGGATAGGCAAGGCTGGGGATGTGAGACGTTGATGCCCGTCTTCGAGCGCGACGGCCTGGCCTTTCACTACTTGGATGAGGGAGACCCCTCGGGGCGGCCCTTCGTCTTTCAGCACGGTCTTGGGGGCGACGTCTCCCAACCCGCCGGCGTCTTCTCGCCCCCGCCGGGCATCCGGTTGCTTTCCCTGGACTGTCGTGGCCATGGGGAGACGTATCCCCTAGGCGGCGTGCAGAAGCTCTCTTTCTCGTCCTTCGCCGACGACGTCGCGGTGCTAATGGACCGCTTGGGACTCGAGCGTGCCGTGGTCGGGGGCATCTCCATGGGCGCCGGGGTGGCGCTGAACCTGGCCTCACGTTTTCCCAAGAGGGTGGCGGGGCTGGTCCTCTCGCGCCCGGCGTGGCTCGATTCGCCGATGCCCAGCAACCTCAAGGCCTACCCGGTGATCGCCCGGCTGTTGAGGGAGCACGGTACCGAGCTGGGGCGGGAGCTCTTCGAGGGCACCGAGGAGTACGCGGAGCTCGAGCGTGCCGCTCCCGGTGCGGGCCGCTCGCTGGCATCCTCGCAGTTCGGCAGGCCGCACGCCCGAGAATTCGCGGCGGTCCTCGAGTCGTTGTCGGGCGACGCCCCCAGCGGGGACCGGGTGCAGTGGCGAGAGGTGCGCGCCCCCGCCCTCGTGCTCGCCTCGTGGCAAGACCCAACCCACCCTCACAGCTACGCCGAGCTTCTGACGCATAAGCTGCCATTAGCGCAGCTTGCCGAGTTGACCCCGAAGATCCAGAGCGAGGAGAGCCACGCGGCGGACACGCAGGCCGCCATCGCGGACTTCTTGGACCGCGTCTTCGCACCCGCGGCGCAGGAGCAGGCGACGAGACGCTGAAGGAGGGGTCTCGTTCTGGTCGGTGGACCTCGCGGAGGTGGGCGCGGCCCTCAAGCAAATGTCCGGAGGTGATGCACGCCCGGCCGGTAACGCGTTATCCACTCGAGTGCGTGGAAGGTGGATTCTCCGAAGTGCGCCTGGACGGCGTTCTCGGAAGTTCGCCTTGAGGGGCTTCTGAGAAGTTCGGTGTTGGCTACCCGTGTTCGATGTTGCGCCAGTCGCGAAACAGTAGCCTGTAGTCAACCCGGTCCTCGTAGGTTTCCCACTTCTTGTAGTGCTCCGGGCGGGTGCCCTCGCGGCTCATCCCGACCTTTTGCAGCACCTTGCCCGAGGCCGGGTTGCTGCCGAGGTGATTGGCGTGGACGCGGTGCAACCGCAGTTCCTCGAAGCCGTAGCGCACGACCTCTCGGGCGGCCTCCGTGGCGTAGCCTTGCCCCCAGTAGGGCCTCCCTATCCAGTAGCCGATCTCCTCGTTGTCGTCTCGGGCATTCAGGTGCAGCGCGATGCTGCCGACGAGCGTCCCGCCTTCGCGCAGCACCGCGGCGAAGGACACCCGCTCTCCGGCCTCGAACGCCGGACGGCAGCTGTCGATCCACTCCTCGGCCCAGCCGTCCTCGTAGGGGTGCGGGATGTGCCACTTCGTGCGGGCCACCTCCCACTCGCCCACGAGGCGCTGCACGACGGGCGCGTCCTCCACCGTGAACTCGCGCAGGACAAGCCGGTCGGTCTGCAACTCGGGCTGGAAGTTCATCGTTGAACCATCCTACCCTTATTCACCAGAGTGCGTGGAAGGTGAATTCTGCGAACTTCGCTTTATCTGATTCTCGAAAGTTCGCTCTAAGGGTAGCTCTACTCTTGGATCACCGACTCTATTGGCCGAGCCATGGTCATCGAGTCTGCATGCCGATGCACTACCTTCCAGGTGCCCTCTTCGGATCGAAGGATCAGCGTAACCCGCAGATCAAATGGCAACACCTCCTGCCTTCCGCCTGACTTTGCCTTACTCCGCTCTACCCACACAACGTAGGCAAGCTCAGGGGTCACACACTTCTCTAGAACATCGAAGCTAGTGACCTCGCCATCGCTGACCTGCGATGCGAAACGCTCCATTCTCTCAGCGACCTGCTCGAAGCCATGGTCCAGAGAACCAAAGGGGTTAAGGAGGGTTGCATCTTCTCGATGGGAGAACATCATCTTGTGGGGTTCGGGGTTCCCTTTGAGGAACTCGTTCGCCGCTCGCTGATATTGCTCGATTAC
>DASQWQ010000124.1:0-4355 GCA_035640175.1 Rubrobacter sp.
GTTGTTCCTCACCCTGGAGCAGTTCCCACTGTTCGGGCTGACGGCAATCATAACGATCATCCTGGTCGCGCTGTTCTTCGTGAGCGGGGCCGACGCGGCCTCGGTGGTGATGGGGATGCTCTCCTCGAAAGGCAACCTGCATCCCAAGAGGTGGAACCTCATCGTGTGGGGCACATTCACCGGGGCGGCGGCGGCGATCTGCTTGCTGGCCGGAGCGATCCAGGGTTCGGTGGACGCTGCTCTTTCGGCCTTGCAGGCCGTGGCCATCGCGTCGGCGGCGCCGTTCGTGATCATCCTGATCGGGCTATGCTTCTCCATCCTCAAAGCGCTGCGCGAAGAGCGGGTGCCCGGTGGGGCAGCAGGAATTGAGGCGCCTGAGCCCGGCAGGGCCAGGTCTCGCCCGCAGGGCACAGCGGCACCGCAGCAGATGGCGGCGGAGAACCCCGAAGAGCAGCGCGGTTAGAAAGCCTTTCGGGATCTAGAACGCGCTCGAGAGACGGTCTGGGCGGGTGGCTTTGGCCACCTGCCCGTCGTGTTGGCCAACGGGCCGCAATACAGAAGGAGGGAAGATGGGCAGGACACGCAACCCATTTCGGGGGCTCATGGACCACATGAGCGAGATGGCCAGGATGCGGGAGTACGCCGAGGGTGGGGGACAGGAAGACCAGCGGAGGACCCACGCGACCGCCTGGATCCCCACCGCCGACATATTCGCCAGGGGCGACGATCTGGTGATACGTTGCGAGCTCGCCGGCGTGGAACAGGAGGACGTGGAGGTCTCCCTCTCCGGCGGCGTTCTGACCATAGACGGGCAACGCAAGGGTGAACCGGAGGATGTGAGTTACTACGCCCGGGAGCGCTACTACGGGCACTTCAGACGGACCATGAACCTGCCAGAGGGCATAGACGGCAGCAGGATAAGCGCCGATTTCGAGAACGGGTTGCTGGAGGTCACCGTGCAGGGAGGAGCAGATCATCCGGAGCCCGAGCGCATACAGATAGGGAACCGGACCGGCTAAGCGCTTCATAGCGAGTTGAGCAAGGGTCAAACCTTCCTCAACTCGCGCTGGTCAGCAAGTCAGCCAGATCTGGCACACGCGAAGGCTGACATGCTGAAGTGCTGAAATGTTGGTGGCCGCCGAGCGTAAGGCGCAAGCCCGACGCTCGACGCTGTACGCAAGTTCTTGACTCCCGCGCCGCCCTGTGTTAGTTGTGCCGTATACAGGAAAACGACTCGCCATGCGCAACGAACCTCGAATACGTCCATGTGGGTTCTGTCCTACGGGGGAGTCTTCTGGGATGTTGGGCGGAGGTAGCGGGGGCCTGGTGTTCCTGGCCTGCTTGTGGCGGCTTGGGGTAATGTATGGAGAGTAGTGCGGGGGTCGTGATCGTCGGGGCTGGCATCGTTGGCTGTAGCGTGGCCGAGCATCTGAGCCGGCTCGGCTGGCGGGATGTGGTGGTCTTGGATCAGGGGCCGCTCTTCGAAGCTGGCGGGTCCACTTCCCACGCTCCCGGGCTCATGTTCCAGACCAATCCGTCCAAGACGATGACCGACCTGGCCAAATACAGCGTCGAACGCTACATGGAGCTCGAGCTGGACGGCCGGCCGTGTGGCTACCAGGTGGGGGGCATAGAGGTCGCCGAGACCCCAGAGCGGTGGGAGGATCTCGGGCGCAAGCACGGGCTCGCGACCTCTTGGGGGCTCGAATCCGAGCTCATTTCGCCCCAGGAGTGTGTGGAGAGAGTACCGATCCTAGATCCGAACAGGATCAGGGGCGGCTTCTACGTCCCCACAGACGGCATCGCCAAAGCCGTCAGGGCGTGCGAAGCGATGGCCCGGCTGGCGCGAGCGCGCGGCGCGAAGTTCTACGGCGAGACCGAAGTCACGGGCATCGAGGTCAAGGATGGTCGCGTGAGATCCGTCGAGACGGACAGGGGTCGCGTCGAGACGGAGCTCGTCGTGAGCTGCGCGGGGATGTGGGGGCCCAGGATCGGGCGGATGGTCGGCATGAAGGTACCGCTCGTGCCGATGCAGCACCAGTACGCGTGGACCACACCGCTCGGGGAGCTTGCAGGAGAGACGCGCGAGGTCGTCCACCCCATTCTGCGCCACCAGGACTTCTCGATGTACTTCCGACAGAGGGAGGACCACTACGGCATCGGTGCCTATGGGCACAGGCCCATGCCCGTCTCCGCCGACGACATCAGGAGGGATTACAGGGGAGAAGGTGAATTCCCGTCGGTTCGGGAGTTTACGCCCGAGGACTTCGAGCCCTCCTGGCAAGAGGCGCGCAAGATGCTCCCCGCCCTGGAGAGGACGGAGATTGACCGGCCGATGAACGGGCTGTTCTCCTTCACGCCCGACGGCGGGCCGTTGCTCGGCGAGTCGAGAGAGGCAAAGGGGTTCTGGATCGCTGAGGCGGTCTGGATCACCCACGCCATCGGCGTGGGGAAGGTGATGGCCGAGTGGATCACCTCCGGCGAACCGGGTATGGACATCAGCGGCGCCGACGTCCACCGCTTCGAGCCCTACGCCCTGAGCCCTTCTTACATCCTAGCCCGCAGCGCGCAGTCGTTCCGGGAAGTCTACGACATCATCCACCCCCAGCAACCGATGGAGGAACCGCGCCCCCTGCGCGCCAGCCCCTTCTACCCGCGCCAGAAGGCGCTCGGGGCCTACTTCCTCGAGGCCTCTGGCTGGGAGCGACCGCAATGGCTCGAGGCCAACGAGTCGCTGCTCGACGGGCGGGAGGTTTCGGAGCGCGGAGAGTGGGCCGGAAGGTACTGGTCGAAGGTCGTAGCCGCCGAAGCCCTGGCCACCCGCGAGCACGTAGCCCTCTACGACATGACCTCCCTGAAGAAGGCCGAGGTGACCGGACCCGGCGCCCTGGATTTTTTGCAGAGACTCACCACGGGACAGCTCGACAAGCCAGCCGGCAAGGTGACGTACACGCTCATGCTCGACGGTGCTGCCGGAATCCGGAGCGACGTGACCGTGGCGCGCCTGGGTGAGGACCATTTCCAGCTAGGCCTCAACGGACCACGGGACATCGAGTGGATGGGGCGCCACCTGCCGTCGGACGGCTCAGTCAGGGTGCGGGATATCACGCCGGGGACCTGTTGCATCGGGGTGTGGGGTCCCGCCGCCCGCGACGTGGTGCAGAGTCTTTCCGAAGACGACTTCTCGAATGAGGCTTTCGGGTTCTTCGGTGCCAGGCAGACGTACCTGCGCGAGGTACCTGTGACGGCGCTCAGGCTCTCCTACGTCGGGGAGTTGGGGTGGGAGATCTACACCTCTGCGGACCTGGGGTTGAGGCTGTGGGACCTTCTGTGGGAGGCTGGACGGCCCTACGGTGTGCTCGCCGGCGGACGCGGCGCCTTCAACGCGCTGCGCGTGGAGAAAGGCTACCGCGCCTGGGGAACCGACATGACAACCGAGCACGACCCTTACGAGGCGGGCCTCGGTTTCGCCGTCAAGCCGGATAAGGGCGACTTCGTCGGCCGCGAGGCGCTACTAAAACGTAAAGAAGCCGGACCGCGCCGGAAACTGGTGTGCATGGTGCTCGACGATCCGAGCGTGGTGGTCATGGGCAAAGAGCCGGTCTGGGCCGACAAGGCTATCGGCTATGTGACCAGCGCCGACTTCGGATACTCGCTCGGACAGAGCATCGCCTACGCTTGGGTCATGCCCGAGCATGCCGAGGTGGGGAACAGCCTAGAGATCGAGTACTTCGGTGTGCGTTATCCGGCGGCGGTCACCGAGGAGCCGCTCTTCGATCCGGCGATGAAGAGGATGAGGGCGTGATGGAGGCTTACGAGCCGAATACCCAATGAAAGGAGAAATGTTCGATGGACGATAACGTCAATCCCGATCCCGGCATTCTGCAGTACACGAGGATATTCAAGTCCCCGTACTTCTACGGTTCGCGCCGGCACGGGGTCCAGAAATACAGCGTCTACAACCATCACTACCATCCACGCTACTACAGGGACCCGGTCGAGGAGTACTGGCAGCTTCTCGAAGGTGTTACCCTCTGGGACGTCGGGGGGGCCGAACGGCAGGTCGAGATCACGGGCCCCGACGCTTTCGAGTTCACCAACATGCTCACCCCGCGCGATCTGAACAAGTGCGCCGTAGGGCAGTGCAAGTATGCCTTCATCACCAACGCCGAGGGCGGCATCATCAACGATCCCGTGCTGCTGCGGCTCGAGGAGAACCACTTCTGGCTCTCCCTGGCCGACAGCGACGTGCTGCTCTGGGCGCAGGGGCTCGCTTACAACATGGGGCTGAACGTCGAGATCAAAGAGCCCGACGTCGGCCCGATGCAGCTCCAGGGGCCGAAGTCCAGGGAGGT
>DASQWQ010000125.1:0-17494 GCA_035640175.1 Rubrobacter sp.
GCTCTGGCACTTGCCAGGGCTAGTCTTGCGGAGCTTGACTCAAGTGAGGCCTTCGCGCCTTCAGCACCAAGCCTGGGAGCGCATCGCCGCAGCTCGCCCGAAATTGTGAAGACCTCTTAACGTCCTATTCCCGAAGCGTTAAGCCGCTCAAGCCACAATAGGCGAGTGAGCGAGACGCAGCTGATCGGCAGTCGCATTAGGCCTCTAGCGTCTCATGCGGGGGACGGCGGGGACGCCTCAAGCAAAACTACGCTGACAGAGGCGATCAGAGAGATCGGCATCATAGCGACCGTCAGGGTGCCTGATGAACAGCACCTTCCGCGGGTAGCTACGGCGCTCTTCGAAGGAGGCATTCGCGCTCTGGACTTGGCCTACACCACCATCCGAAGTGCCGGATCACCGATCCAAGAACTCAAGGAGAGCGGGCTCCTCATTGGCATCGGAGCCGTAACCCGCTCGGCTCAAGCCCGCGAAGCCCGGGTCTTCGGCGCCGATTTTATTACAGCCTCGGTTACCACCCCAGATGTGGTCTCTGCCTGTGAGGAGATGAAGATCCCCTGCATCTTGAGCGGCCTCACCCCCACAGAGGTCTGGCGAGCGCACGAAATGGGGGCGGACTTCGTCAAGGTAACGGCCGCCGAAGCTCTGGGAGGGCCGTCCTACATCCGTTCCCTACGCGAGATGCTACCCGCCCTGCAGCTGGTAGGCGCTGACATGCCCCTCGATGGCTACATCCCCTACCTCGAGGCGGGTGTCGAGGTCCTCGAGTTTCAGAGTTCTCTAGATCTTCCGCGGCTGGTCGAGGGCGAGGCGTGGGCCGAGATCTCCCGCCGGGCAGCAAAGATAGTGAGCACCCGCGAGGACTGGAAGGCGGAACACGGATGATAAGAGTTTCCCTGGAAGTGCGCGAGGGAGGGGCACTGTCAACAGCGACGGTGCAGGCTGAGAGCATACGTGAGGCGGTGAGCATCACTAAGGGACGCTACCCCGGCCGCGAGGTGCGAGTGAAGTTCCCGATAGACGCCGAAGAGTTCTTCATCGAGGGTCCGGCAGAGGGCAATGATCGGAGGAGGCTTTCTATGGTCGCCGCCGCGGAGTGAGGCCCAGCGGGGGAGGGCACTGTAGTGACCCGGATCTATACCGATTGTAGAGAGCCGACGAGCGGACTCGAACCGCTGACCTACCCTCATTACGAGTGATCACTCAGACGTTGCAGGGGTGTGCAGGGGATTGCAAATGCCGCATATTTAGAGGGGTTTCCTTTCCCTGCTTTGCTGCGTGTTGCACCGTATTGCGTTCCCGGTGGTATCAGAGTGGTATCAAAAGAGGCACAGCTGCGGTCACGATACTGCTTTCTACGCTCGTAGTGGCTCCCTCGACCTCGTCCTACGGGCGTTTCGCCGAGCGCAGTGCCCGAATAGCCGTGATCGCGAGCGTCACCAAGCTGCACACCAGCCCCGTTAAAACGACGAGCGCAAGCAGGCCAGCCAGAGGACTGCCGTAGACGGCGTAGATGTCCTCTATCGGCGCTTCGTAATCTCCTGTGGGCACGAAGTGTACCCAGACGACCAGCGCCAGCCCCACGACCGCGGTGAAGAGCCAGTGACAAGGTTGTGCCCACAGCGGACTAACTAGTACCTCGTTGCGCGCCACCTTTTCTCGGTGCGCCTCCCGTAGTTCCATGGCTCGCTGCTCGCCCGATCTACGCAGAAAACACCGCTCCCCTCGACGCTAGCCCTCGAAGTTCAGGATTTATTGTGCATTGAGCTTGGCAGATGCACCAATCTGCTGTGTTAGTCGCTAGAGGGCTTCTGCCAACACGAAGAGTCGTCGTCGAAGTCGAGGTCGATCATGACGTAGTCGGGATCGTCGGTGGGGCGCAGGACCCGTCAGCGACAGCGCCTGCGAAGTGGCCGCCTCCACGCTTGGTCCGATAACAGGACCGCTCCTTGTAGGCCCCTACAGAGGCACCCATTCGTCGCCGTCAGGCGGCAATGCTGCCTCGTCTTCGACCCAACTATCCTGGTCGACTAGTTCCACTCTTAGCACGCGGTCGTCTGCCCGCTTCTTGAAAGCGCTCATAGCCTGTCGTACAGCGTCGTCGTCGCTAGTCGCAGGCCCGATGTAATCCTTCTGCCACGTTTTCTGGCCATCCGAAGATTCGATCACTACCTTGTAGACGCATACGCTTCCCATCTTCCCATCCCCTTCTCTGTCTTCAGCAGTAACTGCGGACCGCCGGTCTTTACCAACCCCCTTCCGCTTGGGACCGTCCAGCACGTATCAGATTACCCAAGCGGCATGCTGCGATAACCGGAACCAGGCCGCCTTGATCATTCTTAATCGACTGCTGACAGTCAGGTAACCGCTAGCGAACTTCGGAGAACTCCGTAAAGCAGAAGTTCAGCTTCGCAGAAATCGTGTTGTAATAATCAGGGGCAGAGCGATCCGGAAAAGTTCACGGTCGCGCTGGTCACCGCCTCCAACCTTTGCGACCCCGACACGCCATTCAGGATGCCACGTCGAGCCCTGCAAGCTACCCAGTAGCGTACCGATCACCAACACGCCACGCCGTGGCTCGAGCCCTGTGGCCCGCGCCGCACCCCGCGGTCGCGCTCACTAGGCAGCTCTAGAATAATCGCGATGCCTAGGAGCGTGCCAGGAACCGTATATCCCGGAAGGCGAGAGTGTCCTATAGTTCAATGCTGCTACAAGACGCTGTAGAAAAATCTCTGTGAGGCAGGTTCGATGAGGCGAGCTACCAGACCGCAGAAGTGCGAAGGATACGCGTTGTGTTTCTCTCGGCTTCTACTGCTGCCGTACTGCTGCCAACAGCTTCATTTGCGAGTAATGATCTTCAGGCTCTCTCCACGTTAAACCTGCAAATCTGCATGTTTCTGAGTGGAGCCGAGGGGATTCGAACCCCTGACCTCCGCCGTGCAAAGTCAGATCCATAATGTCGTGGTTGTTCGCCGCTGTTCAAAAACACCTGCAAATCGTAGATTTGCCTCTGGAAGTATTCGTGGGTGTTCGCCGTCGTTCGCCTGGGTTGGTGTATTACTGGTGTACAGACGGGACTTCGAAGACCGGCAGGACGAGGGCGATCCCCACGACGCTAACGACAATCGTTTAGGCAGGACATGTTTGCGTGTGCGAACCGGTAAAGTAGATCGTAAGTTTGGGTTGAGCGTCAACTCATCGTCGCGGCAAGCGACGGAGTACTCGAATTACCCTACGCCACTCGTGTGATTGGGTAACGTAAGAATGTTCAACTTTGCTCGGGAGCTCAGTCTAGCGCGGTTCGCATCTCGTCCCGAGCCTGACTAGATGGGCTCATCGCGAGGTTCGACGAGGACCTCGTTGACGGCCACATGATCGGGCTGCGAAAGCGCGTATATGACCGACGCGGCGATGTCTTCAGCTTCCAGGAGGCGCGCCCCGCTGAGCTCAGCGTAGCGCCTCAACGCCTCCTCGTCGCTGCTCATGGCCAGCAGCTCGGTGGCGACGTTGCCTGGCTGGATCGTGGTCACCTTAAGGCCCGTGCCGGCGGTCTCCAGGCGCAAAGCCTGCGAGACCGCCTCGACGAAGGACTTGGCGCCCGAGTAGACCGCGAGCCCGGGGAACACCTTGCGTCCGGCGTCTGAGGAGATCGTGACGATGTGCCCTCCCCCGCGCTCGAGCATGCCTCCGAGGACCGCGCCGACGCAGTTGAGCATCCCTTTGCAGAGCACTTCCACGGTCTGCTCCCACTCATCCTCCCGGAGATTACGCATGAGGGTGTAGTACATGACCCCCGCGCAGTTGACGAGGACGTCGACGGATCCGAGCTCCGCCTCGGTGCGCGCTACGAGCGACTTGACCTGGAGGCGATCCGTGACATCCGTGGGGACGACGACGCTTTTTGCCCCTCCTTCCAAAGTAGCCTGCACCTCGAGGAGGGTGTCCTTTCGGCGCGCTGCGAGCGCCACGGGAGCGCCCTCTCGGGCAAGGGTGCGGGAGACCGCAGCGCCGATGCCGCTAGAGGCGCCGGTCACGACCGCGACCCGACTCAGCAATGAGCGTTCGCGGTCTATGCCTGCGCCCCTTCCCGGATCCCACGCGGCAGACCCGTGGAGGCCTCGACCCAACCTCGTCCTACGAAGTAGCGCACGTAGTTGCCGAAGAGCCGCGCGTCTATGGTAGGCCGGCGTAGACTGCTTCCCAGCAGGGCGTTCCGGGTATTGGCGTCGTCGTAGGCGTTGCCATCCCAGAGCTCGCGCGTGTCGGGCGCCGCCCCGCGCAGAATGCCAGCGAAGTCGTCGCCGTGCGCCTCCCGCCGCGGCGCTTCCCGTAGCGCCTCCAGCCACTCGGGGTAGGAGAGCCGCTCCAGCCGGTAGCCCATCGCCTCGAGCCACGAGTAGACATCGTCGGCTGGCACCGGGTCCGGGTTGGCCAGGTGGAAGACCCGTCCTGCGTTCGCTAGATCGCTTGCTATGTGGCACATAGCCCCGCACACGAAGTTCACAGGCGTCATCTCCATGCGCCAGTCTTCTATGCCGGGCGCGTACCCGATGCGCAGAGACACGGCGATAAGCGCGCCTAGCGCGTCGCGCGCGTTGGAGGCCCCGGTGATGCTGTGACCCGAGATATTCCCGGGGCGATACACGCAGACCGGCAGCCCGCGCTCCGCGGCCTCCCACACCAGCTTCTCGGCGACCCACTTGGACCGCCCGTAGCCGTCCTCGCGAGCATCGGCCATAGCGTCGAGGTCAGCGTCCTCGCGGCACGTCCCTTGGCCAGGCGGAAAGATGCCGTTGGTGGAGATGTGGTGCACCGGCTTCGTCCCGCCACGGCAGGCCAGGCGTAGAACCTCTCGGGTCCCACCCACGTTGACCGTCTTGAGGGCCTCGTACGGGTAAATCAGGTTCACCGCAGCGCCGGCGTGGATGATTACGTCCACCTCCCGCGTCAGCCGGTCGAAGGTGTCTTCGGGCATACCCAGCAGGGGTGCGCCCAGATCCCCGACCGCTGGCACGATGCGACCTGCACGCTCGGGACTCCACAGACCGTACTGCTCCATGTTGGCGCGCAGGGGGGCCATGGGGTCGTGCTCGCCCTTGCGGAGACGCACTAGGCATCGGACCTCGGCTTCAGTCCGGGAGAGCAACTCGTCGATCAAGAACGCCCCCAGGAAACCGGTTGCACCGGTGAGGAAGATGCGCCGAGCATCCTCCAGCGGAACGCCGCCCGAGCCCCTCTGCTCCGGAGCTATTTCCGGCTCCAGGACGGCCTCGGCGCGCAGGTCCACCGTCGGGCGCGACATGCCGTATCCGTCTTGACCGTCCGTTACACCCTCCTGCCTCGCCTCTATGGCGTCGCACAGCCCCTCGACAGTGGGCGTTGCGAGGAACTCGGGCATCGAGAAGCGCGCGCCAAAGGCGTCCTCGACGTGGCCGAGAAGCTGCGCCGCCGCGAGGGAGTGCCCGCCGACGTCGAAGAAGTCGTCATCGCGGCGCACGTCGTCCTCCTCGAGGCTCAGGACATGCTCCCAGAGGCGAGCAAGCAGGACCTCCTTCTCGTGCCGGGACGCGTCCGGCGGCAACTCGTGCTCGCCGGGGTCGAAAGCGGCCGGGGCGATGCGGGCGGGCGGTGGCGGGAGCCTCTTGCGATCAACCTTGCCGGTGGTGTCCTGCAGCGGCAACGACCCCACCTCGACGAAGACCGCGGGGATCATGTAGTGCGGCAGGCTTTCCCGCAAGATGCGCCTTATCTCCGAGCTGCGACCCGTCCTAGGGTCTACGCGCCAGTCGCCGTGGAGGCGGTCAGGATCCGAGGAAGGAACCAGATAGGCGACGAGGCGCTTGTCCTCGCCCTCCTCGCCCTCGGCGACCACGACGCAGCTCTCGACCGCGAGGCGCTCCAGAATGGCGGCCTCCACGGCGCCGAGCTCGATGCTGTAGCCCCGGATCTTGACCATGAAGTCCACGCGCCCAAGGATCTCAAGGTTCCCGTCGGATAATAGCCGCGCCTTGTCGCCGGTTCGGTACATCCGGGCTCCGTCTTCAGGAGAGAACTGGTCCGGCAGAAAGCGCTCCGCCGTCTTCTCCGGCAGTTTCACGTAGCCGCGCGCCAGAAGGTCGCCGCCGACGTAGATCTCCCCGGGCATACCGACAGGTACGGGGTTCCTGTCCCCGTCGAGGAGGTACAGGCGGTCCGAGTCCTTCGGCTGGCCCACAGGACAGTGCGTCGCCTCGGTACTCTCGACCAGCTCCTGCAGGTCGCCCGCGGCAATCTCGTGAGTCTCGCTGACACTATAGAGGTTGAGCAGACGGACGTTCGGGAGTAACTTCAGGGCACGTCGCGCCAGGGTCTTCGTCACTACCTCACCGTTGAGCCACAACGTTCGCAAGCCGTTTAGACTCTCGCCTATGTTCGGTCCGTCCTCATCGAGGACGGCCTCGAGAAGCGAGGGCGTCATCAGAATCTCTGTGATTCGCCGCTCCTCCAGGTACCGAACGAGAGCGGCGGGATCGTAGATCACCTCGTCGGGGACGACGAAGGTGGTAGCGCCTCTGAGCAGCGGCCGAAACGCCTCCCAGATAAAGAACACTCCGCACCCCACCCGGTCCCCCACTCTGTAGTCGCTCAAGCCGAAACGCCAGAGATAGGAGCGGACAGCCGCGCGGTGCGGGTTCGCTATGCCCTTCGGCTTGCCGGTCGTTCCCGAGGAGTAGGACACGAACATCAGGCTCTCGAGGCCGGGCCGGGGCCCGTCCGTCGTCCAGGCATCGCCTCCTATTGCATCGTCCCAGCCGCCGTCCAGGCAAAAGCGTGGCTGCTTTTCGGGGAGACGCTCCGCGAGAGACGCTTGTGTGAGGATGACATGGGGCTCGGAGTCGTCCAGGACGTCCCCGAGGAGCGAGGGTGGGTAGGCCAGCTCGAGCGGCAGGAAGGCGCCCCCCGCCTTGAGGGTCGCGAGGCAAGCGACCACGAATTCGAGGCTCCGCTCCAGGTAGACACCCACGACCTCGTCGGACCCGACGCCCTCTCCTCGCAAGTAGGCGGCGAGGCGGTCAGCCGTCCGGTCAAGCTCCCCGTAGGTGAGCTCGCCTCGCTCGTCGGCGACGGCGGTCTCTTCAGGCGTCTTGCGCGCCTGCTCTTCGAACAGCTCGTGCAGGCACAGATTTCCTCGATCCATGCTCAACGTCTCCCCCATGGTCTCCGGGCTTTCATGCTGCGGGACTCCGTGTCTACGGCGCGGGCCTGCTGCGGAGCGGGGACGCCCGTGGCGCGGGTCCCTGCCATGACGACCGAGATGCCGAAACCACCCAGGTCAATCGTAACGTTTCCTGCCCTTCGCATGTCGACCATCCTTTTCCTAGCGTCATCCCTTGGCACCGGGGCGACAGAGGTACTACGTTGTTAGCCAAAAGCTCGCGCGTTAACCGATCCAATCGGGGTGCGACAGAGTGTCGCGGCAGAAATGCTACGAGCTACGCTTGGGTCGAGGACCCAAGAGCGAAGCAGCTCAGAAACATTAGGGTGTATGCTACACCAATCACACGGTTGATGAACGGGGTTTTGCTTAAGTTTTGTTAAGATTCATTCTATTTGTGCGCCCGGACGCGGTGAGATCAGACTGCGACCGGGTCGTCGAGGGTGCCCCCTTCGTAAGCGAGGTACACATCCCAATCCATCACTGAGGGAGAGTACGCTGCTCTGAGCTGTGGGTACTCATTGGTGTCAGCTCCGGTGTAGGCGAGGTCGAGATAAACGAAGCAGCGCTGGCGCGCTGCAGTATCGGTTGGTGTACGCAACACTCGATAAGCCCCCCGGACTCCACCGATCTATCATGTTTTACCTGCAAATCTGCACATTTTGGAGTGGAGCCGAGGGGATTCGAACCCCTGACCTCCGCCGTGCAAAGGCGGCGAAGCGATTTCTTATGCCTCCTAACGTCTAGGAAATTCCGCATATCTAAGCCGAATCCTAAGTGCTCTGGTGAATCGCTTTTCTGTTGTTTTCACTTATCTTCTAACTGGGTTGCTGCACGGTTGCTGCACTGAACGATGTGGGCTGCAACTTCTGCTAATAAGAGTTCTCGGAAGCTGCGTAGAGCCACGGCAGAAATAGGTACCCCCCCACGGCAGAAATAGGTAGTTCTGACGATGTGGCTCCCTAAAGGGGTGTGCCATCATCCTCTATGTAATGGACCGAGCAACCCACCACGCGAGGGGTTGCAGGAAAGGAGGTAGCCGATGCCCGAACGAACGAGGGAGCACTCCTTCGACGAGCTGGCCAAGGGGCTTGCCGGTGGGACCGTCTCCAGGCGAAAGCGCTGAGGCTGATGGGAGCAGCACTTGTGGGCGGAGCGCTGGCCTCCTTCCCGGGAGCGGCGTGGGCGGCCAAGGGTGGCGGGGGCGGCAAGAGTGCGTGCGCTAAGTACTGCAAGACCTTGTTCGGCGGGGACACCGCAGCTCAAGCGGAGTGCACCGCCCAGGGCACTAAGGGAACGGGTCCGTGTTTCTCGTGTACTCCAGGTGTGGGACCGGGGCCGAACTTTGTTCCTCCAGATTGCGCAGGCGGTGAGTTCAACACCGAGACATGCGAGTGAGGGGACCCAGTTCCCGAAGAGTTATGTCTCGGTGTTGAGCCCGGAGAATGCGGTACTTGTACGCGGCCCTTTGGCTACCCGCCCGGAGCCTGCCACTGCGGTACCCTCGCCGACGGGTCTGGTACGTTCTGCTGGTATGGAGGCTTTACTGCGAGCTCCTGCGCTGAGTGCGCTAATTACCCAGGCACCACGTGCGTCTACGGTTACGGCAACCTGAGCTGTATCTATCCCTGCGTGGACGGGGAGCCTTGCGCACAATAAGCTGCTGCGCCGGATGCCCTCTACACAGCCAGGCACCGCGTGAGTCCAGCATTCGCCATGTGGCCTCGGCATGGACACGGGCCATGCCTGCCTGAGTAGGGGGAGTTGCGCAGGGTCTGGGCAGTAATGTAGCCGCCGCGAGCTGAGCCAAGAGGGCCGGGGTTATTACGCAGCCTCGGCCCTTTCTCTTGTCATTATTCACCCAAGTGCCTAGAAGAGAAATTCTCGGAAGTCCATATCCAAGATCCTGCATAGCCCCGGTCTTAAGGGGCAACAAAACGCCCGATAGCCCCGCTCCGGTGCCGAACCTTCAACCCTAGATGTTAGGGTAGTGCATAAAGATCCGGGGGAGCGCATAAAGGGCAGAGGCGAGAGCCCAAAAAGCGCCTCGAGCTTAGATCGGTGCCAATGAAGTATGCGTCCCGCACTCATCCACGAGGACGAGCCTCTCTGGCTCCACCGCTGCGGCCACCACCACCCGCCAGGTTGCCCTCTCGAACTCGTCGGGCTCGGTGGCTACTCCTCCCCCTTTTTGCGCGTAGAGCCGATGCGGGCTATGGCGCGGCACATCGTAGAGCGGCTCACGGAGAATCCGGTCATGACCTCGATGTACTCACAGCGATCCTGGAGGGTGAGGTAGGGGCGTTCTTGGAGGTCATCTTCGAGTAGCTTTCTCGCCTTCTCATCCGGCTTCAGAGCAGATCCGGGTCTCTTCTTCGGGACTAACGATTCTCCCCGCTGTGCCTTGTCAACGTATCGCCTGACCTAGGAGAGGCTCACGGAGAAGATGTGCCGCCTGGGCCTTGGACATCCCGTGCCCTACGGCGCCAACTATCCTTCGTCTGAGGTCTACTGAATAACCGCTGATGCTGCCATGTTCTCATCGGTTCACTACCGCTGCAATGCGCTGTAATAGCGCACTGAGGATGCACCGGGAAGCACAAGCCACTAAACTTGCCTTAGAGCAAGGAGGCTTGTGATCGAAACCCGGGGAACCGAGCGGTGACACCGCTTGGCAGCGAAGAGAACAAACAGAACGTTAGCGAGCCGAGCCCATCTGCGGCTAGGGGCCCTCAGAGGCTTCGGGCTGTTGGGTCCGCCGCCAGGGCAAAACCTGCCGTGCACACCCTACAGCGTCCAGCCCATAGCCTGCCGCTCGAGCTCTCGAGCTTCGTGGGTCGCGAGCGCGAAGTCGCGGAGGTCAAGGATCGGCTGACCGACACCCGCCTGCTTACGCTCACCGGTTCTGGGGGGTGTGGCAAGTCCCGGCTGGCCTTGGTGGTGGCTTCGGAACTTGTGGATAGCTTCGAGGACGGGGCGTGGTGGGTGGCTCTGGCCTCGCTCTCCGACCCTGCCCTCGTGCCCCAGGCGGTGGCCTCGGCCTTGGGGGTACGCGAGGCGCCGGGACGCTCCATTACGGATGTGCTCCGAGAGCGTCTTGAGACCGAGGATCTACTGCTCGTTTTGGACAACTGCGAGCACCTTATAGACGCTTGCGCCGCGCTAGCCGATACCCTGCTGCGTGCCTGTCCCGACCTGAGGATTCTGGCTACCAGCCGCGAAGCCCTAGGTGTAGCGGGCGAGACCTCCTGGTTGGTGCCTTCGCTGTCGGTGCCTGATCCTCGGGATCCACCCTCCGCCGAGCAACTGGTGCGCTACGAGGCGATTCGGCTCTTCGTCGAGCGTGCGCGGGCGGTCAGCTCGCACTTCGAGGTGACCGAAGAGAACGCGCCGGCGGTGGCGCGGGTGTGCGAGAGGTTGGACGGCATACCTCTTGCCATAGAGCTCGCGGCCGCCAGGACGAGGGTGCTCTCGGTGGAGCAGATCGCTTCGCGCCTGGATGACAGCTTCAGGTTGCTCAAGACTGAAAGCAGGACTGCGGATCCCCGCCACAAGACCTTGAGGACCACCATAGACTGGAGCCACGACCCTCTATCGGATGAGGAGCGGATCCTGTTCCGCAGGCTCTCGGTCTTCGCCGGTGGCTGGACTTTGGAGGCCGCCGAGGAGGTCTGCGCCGGGGAGGGCATCGAGAGAGACGAGGTGCTCGACCTCTTGACGCATCTGGCAGACAAGTCGCTGGTGCTCGTGTCGGGGAGGGACGGCGAGGAAGCGCGCTACCGTTTCCTGGAGACGGTCAGGCAGTACGCAAGTGAGAAGCTTGAGAAGTCAGGAGAGGAACCCGAGATAGGGCGGCGGCATGCGGTCTTCTTCGCGGCGCTGGGGACGCGGGCGGAGGCCGGCCTCCACAGCGCCGAGGAGGTGACGTGGCGCCGCCGACTCGCTGCCAACCACGACAACCTGCGCGCTGCCCTTGCGTGGGGCGAGCAGCACGACCCGGAGCTTATGCTGCGGTTGGCCGGCAATCTGTGGCGGTTCTGGTGGGCCAACCTGACTGAGGGACGGGCGTGGCTGGAGCGGGCACTCGTAGCGGGTGGCGACGAAGGTCCCGGTCCGCTGCGGGTTAAGGCTCTGGGCAGCGCCTCGATCGTCGCCAGCATGCAGGGGGAGGTCGGACGCGGCGAGGTTCTCGCACGAGAGGCCGTTGAGCTGGCCGAACAAAGTGGCGACCGCGCGGGGCGGGTGTGGGCTTTGTTGATGCTCAGTTTCGCGGAGCGCTGCCGCGGCGACCACCAGGCTGCCGCATCGCACGCCGAAGCCGCAGTAGAAGAAGCCCGGACGCTAGACGACGATGACCTGCCACCCTTCCTAAGGGCTGTCGCTTTCAACCGCCTCGGCCACGAGGCCTACGAGCTGGGGAACTGGTCCCGCGCCGAAGCCGTTCTCCAGGAGGCGCTCGAGCGCTGGAGGCGCCTGGGTAGCCCCTGGGGGATAGGAGTCGTGCTCGGGAAGCGGGCGGACGTAGCGCAGGCAAGGGGGAACGCCGCTCTCGCGGCCGCGCTCTACCGCGAGAGCCTCGATTCCTGGTGGAGCCAGGGCGAGCTTGGGGCTGTGGAGCTCCTCACGGGAGTGGCCCGCCTCGCCGCCAAGAACCAACCCGAGCGTGCGGTGCGCCTCTTCGCCACCGCGGAGGCAATTCAGACGCGCATCGGCCTCACGCTGGCGCTGGCCCTGCGCGCCAAGAACGAGCGGGCGCTCGCCGCAGCCCAGGCCGAGCTCGGGCAGGAGGCGTTCGACGCCGCCTGGTCCGCAGGAGGCAACCTTTCCTTGGAGCAGGCCGCCGCCGAGGCACGGACCGTCACGGTCGATGCCGGTCCTGGCCCCCCCGCCGCAGCCGGCGGCCTGAGCCCGCGTGAACTTGAGGTGCTAAAGCTGGTGGCCGCCGGGCTGACTAACGCTCAGGTCGCCCAAGAACTCTTCCTTAGCCCCCGCACGGTAAACGGCCACCTCAACTCCATCTACCGCAAGCTGGAGGTCACCTCGCGCAGCGCGGCGGTGCGCTTCGCCGTCGAGCACGGCCTGGTCGGACTCTTCTCTACAAGCTCCCCTAATTAACTAGAAGCCCTCTCATAAATGGAAAAACGAGGAGATCGGATCAACTTGGCAAGCATTACGAGTTGCGTTTTCTCCCCTTTTGAGGACCGATTCTCTCTGAAGGCACACCCTCGGTAGTAGCCTTCAGTATTTATGAGATGAGTTCTAGGCAAACCCCCTCTAGGCACCCCTACCTAGTGATCTAGGTACCGCCTCTAGAAAAACAGGTACCCCTAATAGGTAGTTTTGACGGTGTGCCCTCCACTACCAGAGCGCCATAGTTCTCGGTAACGGAGCAACCCGTAGAGGGTTGCCGGGAACAGAGAAGGAGGTTGTGCCTATGAGACGCATACTATGAGACGCATACTCTTGTTAGTTACGGTGGCGCTGGTCATGGCGACGATGATAGTGATGGCCAAGGCGCTCCCGGCGGTTGCCTTGGAGCCCAGCGCAGGGCCGGGCCAGTCCAGCTGCGTGGGGCATAACGCTAGCACACTCGCGCGCGAACCCGGTTTCGACTTTGGCGAGTTCGCCAGTAGCCTAGCGGGCCCCGGGGCCGGGCAGTTGGTGAGTGAGCAAGCCCATGTGCAGCCCTGCCCCCCGCCTGAGCATTAGCAAAGCCCGTTACGTAACACGGTGAAGCGGGTCCATAAAGCAAGAGAGGAGGAGAAAAGCTAATGCCATACTACCTGTGTCAGCTCTCCTACACCAAGGAGGCTATCAAGACCCTGGATGAGCACCCCCAGAACCGTTTCGAGGCGGTCAGATCAGCCTACGAGGAACTCGGGGTCACCATCCGCGAAGCCTTCCTGGCCTTCGGGGACTACGACGTAGTCTTTTTTATCGAGGCGCCCGACAACGTGCGGGCGGCGGCTGTCTCCCTGGCTTCCACAGCGGGAGGAGCGATTGCCCACTACAAGACCACGCCGTTGATGACGTGGGATGAGGGGGTAGAGGCGATGCGGATTGCGGGAGGATCTAGTTACACACCCCCCCAGTGAGATGCTCTGCCGAGAGAGAGAGCGCTCTCTCTGAGCAAACGATAAGGCATACACAGCAAGGGCCGGAACTTCTATCCTCGGCCCTTTCTCTTCTTCTTGCCCTTATTTACAGCCGAAAAAGGAGGACGCGACTGGCTGCGGGAGACGGACGCTTCAGTAAAAAGAGCAGGAATTGACCCGCAATAACTCATCAGCGAATGTGATCCACCCGCCACGTATGCCGATCCGCGGGCGTGTTCTGGCGTTAGTTGGCATCGTGTTGGTAGCTTTGAACCTGCGGCTGGCTATCACTTCGCTGAGCGTGCTGTATGACGCCATCGGCAAGGACGTCACCGGATTCAGCGTCACCTTCGTCGGTATTTTGCCGTTGATCTGCTTCTCCATTTTTGGCCTGCTTGCCCACAACGTCGCGGAAAGGATCGGCTTTGAGAACTCCCTGTTGATCGCGATGCTCGCCGTTTTCGTGGGAACGGTGTTTCGAGCGTTCTCCTCGGAGATCTGGACTTTCGCGGCTTGCACTGTTGTGGCCGGCGCTGGGATGGCGTTCGGGAACGTGCTGTTGTTCCCAGTGATAAAGAAATATTTCCCCGATCACATCGGAGCAATGACTGCAACCTTCTCGGTCCTGCTCGCCGTCAGTTCCGCGGTCCCTCCTTCTTTGGCGATCCCGGTTGCAGACGCGGTCCACTGGCGTGTCTCGATCGGCTGGTGGGGCATCGTCGCGCTAGCGGCTGCTCTACCCTGGATCGCCATCCGCCCCGACAAGGATCTTCAAGCCTACGAGAAAGCCCATAAGGAGTCAAAGCTGGGCGCGGGTGCCACTCATCCGGAGGCGTCGACGCACGTGCCGGTATGGAAATGGCCCATCGCCTGGTCGCTGATGTCTCTGTTCGGGTTCGGATTCCTCTCGAGGTTTTCGGTGACGACTCACCTGAAATCCTACCTGGACCCCGTGTCCGGGCAGCAGTACTTCTCCGCGGCAGAAGTGGGTAGCATGCTCTCGGTCTACAACAGTCTAGGTCTGTTCCACGCTCTGATAATCCCCCTGGTGATCGGAAGGATGAAGCATCCGTACATCATCATCGCCCTCAGCGGCACCTTGCAGATCATCGGGTATCTGGGGCTACTCTACGAGCCCACCTTGAGTTGGGCGTGGGCTGTGGTCTTGGCACCGAGCTGGATGGTATGCACCGCGTTGTTCCAGCTGATCAACCTGCGCACCCACACAACGACAGGCGCTTCGGCACTGTCGGGTTTCGTGCAAGGTGTCGGATACATCTTCGCGGGCATCGGCCCGCTGTTCGTCGGACTGCTCCACGAGTGGACCGGCGGATGGAGCGTGCCGATTTGGTTCCTGATCGTGGCTGCCGCCGTAATGATGGTCGTGGGCGTGCCGTCTGTGAAACACGAATATCTCGAAGACGCCGTGGCGGTGCGCGTCGAGCACCCGTCGGACTCGGCGACCAAGACCCAAACATAGGATGACACAAGACTAGCAAGGAGCACTACGCCCCGAGAGCAGGAGCGAGAGGGATGAGGGTTTCGAGGCAGCAGGATAGCAGGGGAAGGCTCATAATGGGCCTCGACCTACGGCATTAGCGGAGAGACGATATGAAAGCAGCCACCGCAAGGAACGTACGACCACCACGAAATAGCACCGAGGCGCGTGCCCTCTGGAGTGCCGCCGGCATGATCCTGCTGTTTAACGGCCTGCTCCTCGCCTGGGTGCTCCTCAAACCGGGCGGCGACCGCGTCTCTGCCATCGTGCTCAACGCAGCAGGGTTCGTCGGTCCGCTGCTCGTGTTGCCGTTGTGCTTCGGTGGACTACTTGAATGGATGCGGCGGCGGGGAGCCTCCCGAACGGACGAGCAACCGTCGGCGATGAGGGGCCAGCGTTTGGCGCCCGTCCTGCTGGGCATGGGCATCCTTTGCTACATTTTAGGACAGATGGGCTTCACCTACTATGATCTGGTACTACGCCAAGCTCCCCCGTTTCCCTCCCTCGCCGATGTCGGCTATCTGATCGAGTACCCATTCTTCCTTTTAGGCATCCTGCTGCTGCCGGCCCGCCCGATTCCAGTCGCGTCCCGCGCGCGCATCGCGCTCGATGGCCTGATGATCATGACCGCGGCCCTCACCTTCAGCTGGTACTTCGTTCTCGGGCCGGTCGTCCAGCAGGGGACCGAGACGGTACTCGCGAAGGTCGTGTCCGCAGCCTACCCGCTGGCCGACATAGTGCTGATCGCCTGCTTGGTAATACTCGCATTGCGTCCCGGCGAACATGCTCTCCGACCCGCCGCGTACGTGCTGGCGCTCGCCCTGGGCTTTTACGTGGTAATGGACAGCATCTACGCTTACCAGGTACTGAACGGTACCTACGTCACGGGTACGCTCTTCGATGTGGGCTGGCCGGTGGCGTACATGCTCATAGGACTGGGTGCCTTCGCCGTGCGGCTGGCTCCGGAAGCGGCGTCCCCGGATGAGACGCCCCCCGCCAGGCAGGGGGTGTGGCGCTCGTTGCTGCCGTACGCTCTCGTCCCTGCGGTGGGTGTCCTCGCCGTCTACGCTTGGCGCGCGTCCGCCGGAAGCGGCAGCTTGGCCGCCGGGGTCTACCTCGGAGGGGCGGTGCTGATCTGCCTGGTGTTGTTACGGCAGATCCTCACAATCGTGGAGAACGCGCGGCTCTACAACCGTCTACAACGCATGTATGTACAGATAGAACACTACCTGCGCAACGTGGAGCGCGTCACTACTGCGGCGGCGGCGGTCGAGGCTGGAGAGTTCGACCCAAAGACCATAGAGCAAGTCGCTGCCCGGGAGGATGAGCTGGGGCAATTAGCGCGGGTCTTCCAACGGATGGCGGGCGAAGTGCAGGCCCGCGAGCAGCGCCTCAAGCAGGAGGTGCAACAGCTCCGCATCGAGATAGACGAGACCAGAACCGCCCGCCAGGTGGCCGAGATCACCGAGACCGACTATTTCCGGGACTTGCAGCGCAAAGCGGACCGGCTGCGCTCCCGCTCCGACGTCGATCCGTGATTCACGAGGGATAAAAGGGGCCGAGCATGTCCAAGATCATCTCTATCCACTCGTTCCGGGGCGGGACAGGCAAGTCGAACACGACGGCCAACGTCGCCATGCTGCTGGCGGCCGAGGGACGGCGCGTCGCCGTTGTGGACACCGACATCCAGTCGCCTGGCATCCACGTCTTGTTCGGGCTAGACCAGGCGACGCTGAATCGCACCCTTAACGACTACCTGTGGGGCAGGTGCCGGATCGTGGAGGCCGCCCACGACGTTACCCCGAGCTTGGGTGTAGACTTCGAAGGGCGCACCTTCCTCGTCCCCTCCAGCATCCAGCCGGCGGACATAGCACAGGTCATGCGTGAAGGTTATGATGTGGGCCTCCTCAACGAAGGCTTCCGTCACCTGATCGAGGAGCTTGAGTTGGACGCCCTTTTGCTCGACACCCATCCAGGATTGAACGAGGAGACGTTACTCTCCATCGCCATGTCCAACGCGCTGGCGGTCATCATGCGTCCCGACAGCCAGGACTACGAGGGCACGAGCGTCACCGTCGCCGTGGCGCGCAAGCTCGGGGTGCCGCGCATGGTCCTCGTCGTCAACAAGACGCCTGAAATCTTCGACGCCGCCGAGGTGCAGGCACGCGTCGAGAAGACGTATGACTGCGAGGTGGCTGCCGTGCTGCCCCACTCAGATGAGTTGATGGTGCTCTCGAGCGAGGGCATCTTCGCGCTGCGCCACCCGGACCATCCGCTGACCGGTTTGTACCGGCAAATCGCGTCGCGCATTATGTCATAAAGGAGTCCAACTCCATGTCCTCAGACGACCCATTCGGCGGGTTGCTCGACCGGGAGACGGTGCTGGCCGGTATGCCGGCCAAACACGCCAGCACCCTACTATATCTGATCGAGAGCCGCACCGCCCACCTGGTGGCGCGATCCCGGGAAGCCGTGCAGATTTTCCTTTCGGAAGAGAGCGCCCAGCAGCGCAAGCTAGCGTTCCTTGAAGCCTTCGCGCTGGGCAGCGACCACCCCCTGCGCCCGACGATCCAGGACCTCGAGCGCTACGCCTCGCAGTGGGCGCCCCTGGTGCCCGAGAACCCCAGGGTGTTGGCGGTGGTCGCCCACCGCCTGGGCGAGAAATACGAATTCACCTACGAGGCAGCGCCGGGCATCCGGGCGGCG
>DASQWQ010000126.1:0-3781 GCA_035640175.1 Rubrobacter sp.
TGCTCGAAGCGCCCAACTACTTCAGAGATCGTACCGGCGGGTCGTCCGCGCTTCGAGTTCTTCGCCGCGTATTTCGGTTTTGTCGAGGGCGCTCTGACCGAACACGATGCCGTGACCGGGACGCCGAGGCGGGGCCCAGTAGCCGTTCTTTACCAGTAGGGGCTCTTCTAACACGCCTAGCTCCGTCAGACTTCCGCCCTCGACGTCTTCCAGAATAAGGGCGTTGGGGACGGCGCACAGCACCGAACCAGAGAGTTCCAATACGAAGTGGGGGGCGACCTTCAAGTTGAAGGCGTCTGCCATATGGGCCACCTTCAGCCACTCGGTGATCCCGCCGATCCGGACCACGTCGGCCTGTACGACGTCGACGGCGCCCAGCTGCACGTAGGTGGCCATCTCGAACCGGGAGTGGATGTTCTCCCCCACGGCGATCGCCGTCGAAACCGCTCCGCGTAGCCGAGCATGACCCAGCACGTCGTCGGAGATGAGCGGCTCCTCTATCCAATACGGCCGATAAGGCTCCAGCATACGGGTGCGCGTCACGGCTTCGGATACGGTCCAGGCCTGGTTCGCGTCTACCATTAAGTGTCGTCGCTGACCGATCAGCTCCCGCACGGCTTCGATACGCTCCACGTCTTCGCCGGGATCTTTGCTCCCGACCTTGACCTTGACGGCCTCGTAGCCTCGGCTTAACCAGCCCTCCACCTGCGCCAACAGCTCGTCCTGGCTCAGGTTCAGGTTCACGCCGCTGCCGTAGGCGGTGATCCTTTCCCTGGCTCCGCCCAGCAACTGGAATAGAGGCTTACCGGCCGTTTTTCCGGCCAGATCCCACAGCGCCACGTCAATGGCGTTGATCGCCAGCCCACCGATTCCTCGAGCGCCAGCGTCGTGGCATTCTTGCCAGAGACGACGCCAGAGGCGCTCGATGTACGAGGGATCTTCCCCAACAACGATCGGCGTCAGGTACGCGCGCATGAGAGTCGCCACCGCGGCGCCGCCACTGCCGACGGTGTACGAGTAGCCTACCCCATTGTGAGATGTGTCCGTGCTCAGCTTGCACAGGATCAATTCGATGTGCGTTATCCGGTGTGTCGAGTCTCCCCAAGGCTCTTTTAAGGGAAGCCTATGCAGGCTTACTTCCATCCGCGAAATCTTCATTCGAGCCTCTCTCTCCATACGCTACCTTCGCACCGCTGCGTCACCAGCCACCCGGCGATCGGGTCGCATTCTGGGCATTGCGCGAGCCTCTCCCACAGCGACCCTCTCGCACAAGTAGTCATTCGACGCGCATCTTCCCCATAGCCCCGCGGTCCCATGCGATGCCGATACCTGGATTCGACGGCGGCGCCGCATGCCCGCTGACGACCCGGATCTCCTCAGTCATGATGGCGCGCAGCTGCGGAATGTGCTCCACGTAAAGGGCATTCGGTACCGCCGCAGCGAGGCTCACGTGCAACTCCATCAAGAAGTGTGGCGCCACCCTGATGTTGAAAGCCTCTGCGAGGTGGGCGGTCTTCAACCAGGGCGTTATGCCGCCGATGCGGGCGGCGTCCACCTGCACTATACCCGCGCCTCCACTCTGCAGATACTCGCGGAAGTGACCTGTGGAGTAGAGGCTCTCCCCGACCGCGATGGGAACGCTGGTCGAGGCAGCCAGACGAGCGTGGCCAGTTATGTCCTCGGCTGGCAGCGGCTCCTCGAACCAGAAGACGTCCACCTCCTCGAACATCCTGGCGCGGCGCCTGGCCTCGGCGTAGGTCATGGACTGGTTGGCGTCTACCATGATGTCCATCTCGGGGCCGACGGCTTCGCGGACTGCTTGCAGCCGTTCGAGGTCCTCGGCGGCGTGCAGTTTGCCCACCTTCAGCTTTACCCCCGACCAGGCGCGGGCCTTGGACTCCTGAGCACCCGAAACCAGCTCCTCGGTGCTCAGTTGCAGCCAACCTCCCTCTGTGTCCTAGAGGGGCACGGTAGGGTTGGCCCCGCCGGCCAGGAGCCACAAGGGCTGCCCTGCTGCCTTGCACCGTATGTCCCACAGCGCGACGTCCACCGCCGCGAGGGCTAGGCTCGTGATCGCCCCAACAGCTGTGGCGTGGGTACTCCAGAAGAGCTTTTGCCAGACCGCCTCTACCTGCCGGGCGTCTTCCCCGATTAAGTTATCTAGCAGATCCGCCTTGAGCAATCGGAGTACCGCGGTGCCGCCGGTTCCTATCGTGTATGAGTAACCCGTCCCGACGAGTCCATCTTCGGTCTCGATGTCGACGAAGATGGTTTCCTGCTTGGCGAAGGATTGGATCGCGTCGGTGCGCACGGTCTCGACCTCGACGTCGCAGAGAAAGGCCTCGGCCTTGACGATCTTCACTTCGAGCTCCTCTCCTCGCCCTCACCTCGAACACCAAGCTCGTTCTGTTGGCGACCAAGCCGGCCACTAACCAGAATGTACCTTAGTTCAGAGGGCGGAGACCACCGCCACTGAGGCAGTCCGTAGACGCGTGCGCCGTCACCGGTGCATAGCGGTCCAGCGCCGTTCCGAACCTGTGAAAGCCAGGCGTCACCCGAACGAGTAGCACCACCCCAAACAGCCTCTCTGTGCGCTCTCCCCCTCTGCTTCGTTCGAATCGGACTAGTGCTTCGCAAGGACGATTGCGGATATTCTGAACACGGTATACCATGTACAGTATGGACGGCTTGCAGCCGATCACCGCGGTCCACATAAACGAGCAGGTTTACGAGGCCATCGAGGGGGCCATCGTGCGGTGCGAACTAGGCCCTGGGGTCCTCCTCGGGGACCGTCAGCTGGCCGAGGCTCTGGGAGTCAGCCGGACTCCCGTTAGGGATGCTCTGCGTCGTCTGGAATCCTCGGGCCTCGTCGAGCACAGTGGCAGGGCGGGCTGGGCAGTGAGCGGCTTCGCTCTGCGGGACGTACACGAGCTCTTCGAGCTGCGCCGCATTCTCGAGCCTCCCGGGTTCGAGCGCCTCTCCGAGAACTGGGAGAAGGCGACGGTCGGGGAGCTATCTCGCTACTTCGACGATTTCCCGGAGCGGGTGCCTGATGATTTGATGCCACGTTACCTCTACACGGATCGCCGGTTCCACAAGAGGATCGTGGAGTGTACTGGGAATGGCCGGATTGTCCGCTTCTATGAGGTCGTCGAGAAGCAGATAGACCGGGTCCGGCACTACGTCTCTTACAACTACCGAGGACGGGTCCAGAACAGCCTGGCGGAGCACCGCGAGATCTGCGCGGCCATTGCCGCTCGCGACCTTTCGGCGGCGACCGAAGCGCTGGTCCGCCACCTGCGCAAGGTCGAAGATCTGATCGCCGCCCTGGCCCAAGAGCGCGAGGTCGACCAGCTTGCCGACGAGAGCAGCGCCGGAGCACGTCGCATGACGGCGCACGGGGAAGAGGGAAGAGAAGATGTATCTCGGTAAGGCTATCCGTTTGGGACGCCTGTTTAGTGACGGGTCGGGTCGCCTTCTGGCGATAACCCTTGACCACGCCATCGCGCGAGGCGTCCTACCCGGGTTGGTGGACGTGGAGTCCGCGGTGGCGTCGGTGGCCGCCGGCCAACCCGACGCTATCACTCTCCAGAAGGGGATCGCGGCGCGGGTGTTCTCCCCCGACTACGCCGCCGACGGCATCTCGCTGATCGTCAAGGCCACCTCGTATTCTCCGTACCACCCCACGCTCGACACCCCGACGGCCACTGTGGAAGAGGCGCTGCGCCTGGGAGCCGACGCGATCTCGGTCGGCATGCTGGTGGGCGAGCGCAACCAGGCC
>DASQWQ010000127.1:0-4682 GCA_035640175.1 Rubrobacter sp.
GCGGATACGGCGGAGATGTCGCTGCTGCACTTCCTGTTCTACTGCAGATCGGGAGGCACCATTGACCGGCTCGTCGCCACCCACGGCGGTGCTCAGGAGAGCCGTCTCGTGGGAGGTTCGCAGCAGCTCGCGTTGCGGCTCGCTGCTCGGCTAGGCGACGCTGTGCAGCTTGGCGCCCCGGTCACGGCCATCCGCCAGGACAACGGGGGCGTGGAGGTGATGCATGACGGCGGCGTCGTCAAGGCGGGCCGCGCGATAGTGGCCCTCCCCCCAACGCTAGCCGGCAGGATCCGCTACTCTCCGGCGCTGCCGCCCCTTAGGGACCAGCTCACCCAGCAGGTGCCCATGGGCTACGTCACCAAGGTGCAGATCGCCTATCCTGAGCCCTTCTGGCGTGCTGAGGGGCTCTCCGGCTCAGTGTTCAGCCTCGACGGCGAGGTAAGCGTCATCTTCGACAACTCGCCACCCGACCTTAGCTGCGGGGTGCTCCTCGGCTTCCTGGAGGGGGCCCATGCCCGACGAGCCGGAAAGCTTCCGCCCGAGGAGCGCAAGGAGCTGATCCTCTCTGTGTTCGCTAAGTTCTTCGGGCCACGCTCCGCAGACCCTGACGACTACGTCGAGAAAGACTGGGCCGCCGAGGAGTGGAGCCGGGGCTGCTACGGCGGACGCTTCGGGACCGGCGTCTGGACAGGCTACGGCGAGGCGCTACGGGAGCCTGTGGGCCGCATCCACTGGGCGGGCACGGAGACAGCAGAGGTCTGGAACGGATACATGGACGGAGCGGTGCGCTCCGGCGAGCGCGCCGCCCACGAAGTGCTCACCTCCTGAGGATCGCACTCTACATCAGCGGCAACAACACCCGTAGGTACGAAAGCACAAAAAGAGGGAACTGGACCTTGTCAGGGCTGCTGCCGAAACGAGCGGAAAGCTCTAGCTAGCAGCCAAAGCAAAAAGGCAAAGAGGCACGCAAGAAGCGGGTATGGAGCTGCCACGTCCGGTTGCCGCGGCCGCCCTGTTTGAGGAGGCTGTAGATGCGCTACACAGAATTATCGAAGATCTTGACCATTACAGGCTTGTTCGCAAGAACGGACGCTTCATAAACACCTACTTGACCGCCTCCTCGGCGAGCGGGAGGATGTTCCGGGTCGGGACGGTCCACGCTCCCCTGTTCCAGTTTCGACAGCGCTCGGGGATCAGCGCCTAACGGCGGCACCGGCGCGTTCCGCGCTTATCTGATCCAGCTACTTTGCCTTGGTCTTGAGTGACCCCGTGCGTGTGTAAGGGGTTCAGTGGGGTTAATGTACATGGATTTGTTCTTCGAAGGCATAATCATCGGTTTTGCGATCGCCGCGCCGGTGGGGCCTATCGGGGTGTTGTGCATCCGGCGCACGCTAGCGGAGGGGCGTGCCTCCGGCCTTGTCTCGGGCCTCGGGGCCGCCACGGCCGACGCGATCTACGCCTCCGTCGCCGCGCTCGGCCTGGCTTTCGTCACGAATCTCTTGGTGGGTGGGGAGTCGTGGTTCCGCTTCGTCAGCGGTGCTTTTCTCATGTTCCTCGGTGCGAGGACGTTCCTGGCCCACCCGGCCGAAGGAGCCGCACCTGCTGAAAGGAGCGGACTCCCAGGTGCATACGCCTCGACGTTCTTCCTGACGCTCACGAACCCCACGACGATACTCTCCTTCGCCGCGATATTCGCGGGCCTGGGAGCGGGAGACGCCAGCGGCGATGTTCTCTCCGCGATGTTGCTCGTCCTGGGCGTGTTCCTCGGCTCTGCGATGTGGTGGTTCGTGCTGAGCGGGACCGTGGGCCTCCTTCTCCGGTACGAACGCTTCTCCGCTCCGATTCAGAGCAAAGCTGGGTTGCGGTGGGTCAACAGGGTTTCGGGCATCGTTATCGCGCCCTTCGGCGTGCTCGCTATCTCGGGGCTCGGATAAGCCTTTCGCGCAGCTACCAGCCGCTGTTACTCAGGCTAAAGTTTAGGCACTTGAGTACCGAGGATGTTGCTGTAAAGTTAGCCCGAAAGGACCAAAAAGAGGAGGACTTAGCGATGGTTAGTTTCAACCGCGTCATACTCGCGGGCAACCTTACGAGGGATCCCGAGCTGAGGTTCACCAACGACGGGATACCGGTCTGTTCTTTCGGGCTCGCGGTCAACCGGGTGCGCTCCAAGAGCGAAGAGGTGGACTTCTTCGACATCTCCGCCTGGCGCGAGCTCGGCGAGACCATAGCCAACTACAAGAAGAAGGGCGACCCTATCCTGGTCGAGGGGCGCCTGCAGTACCGCACCTGGGAAGCCCAAGACGGATCCAAGCGCTCCAAGGTGGACGTGGTCGCCGACAACGTGCAGTTCCTCGGCCGGCCCGGTGACCCCCAAGAGGCAAGCGCACCCGCCGGTGGACAGAGCCGGCGTGGGCAGGGCGGCGACCGCGAAGAGGTGGATATCAACGAAGAAGACTTTGAAGATATTCCTTTCTAAGTGACCGAAAAACTTTGCATCGATTGTGGTGAGGTACGAATTCTCAGCGAGTTTTACCGTCATCCGCGAATGAGTGATGGACACCTTAATTCGTGTAAGGATTGCAGAAGCGCATACCAGCGTAACCGACCTTACGACAGGGGGCGCGAACGTCGGCGAAATCAGACGGAGGCGCGTGAGAAGTACCACACCGCTAACCTGAAGCGTTGGCGAAGGGAGAAACCTCTCAAGGCTGCTGCTTAGAGGGATCGCATAAGGACTTTACGCCTCAATTGTGAAGGCAACTGTACCGCCGAGGAGTTCAGGGCTCTCTGTGAGAAGTAGGGTAACGTGTGTCTTCGGTGTAGGAGAGGAGATGCTGCACTTATCCAGACCACGTCGTACCCTTGTCCTTAGGGGGCAGCAACTGGATAGCGAACATACAACCTCTATGCCGCAGGTGTAACTCGTAGAAATACGCCAGGGTTATAGACTATCGTCCCGATACCGTTCCGCTGAACGCGCCGCTACACACCGCGCAAACGACTCACGTAAAGCACTGAGTTAACGCTTCTTCGATTCCGTGGGCCGGACCGAGAAGGGTCCGGTCCTTTCTCTTGGGATCAGACCGTTGCTGTGAGGTCAGTCCGTAGGGCGCGCCGGAAGAAGGTTTGATCCGGCACCCGAGGTGGTAAGGACTGTTAGCGCCGGATGATACGACCGGCGGTTGCAGGAAGGGTAGAGTTGAGCGCGCGGATCCCGGATGTTCGCAGAGTTCCTTCGCAGTGCTTTGAGGGGCGGGTGTAGACTGATGGAACGGGCTGCGCGGACGGCTCCTGAGGTGGGTTCCACAAGGAGGTACTCGTGAACGGGCGTTTGCAAGAGATGCAGGAGCTGGGGCAGGCGCCCTGGGTGGACGAGCTCTCCCGCGAGGACATAAAGAACGGCGATCTCCAACGGATGATAGAGGATGGGATCGTGGGCATGACCTCCAATCCGGCCATCTTCCAGAAGGCCATCGCCGGGAGCGAACTCTACGACGACCAGCTCCAGGAGCTATCCCAGAGGGAGGACGATCCGAAGGAGATCTTCTGGGAGGTCGCCCGCGTTGACATCCAGAACGCCTGCGACATCTTTATGCCCGTCTACGAGAGGACGGGAGGTGAGGACGGGTTCATCTCTCTAGAAGTCCAACCGGACATCGCCTACGACCAGCAGGCCACGATCGACGAGGCAACCCGTCTACACCAGATGATCGACAGGCCCAACCTCTTCGTCAAGATACCGGCCACCCTGCAGGGACTGGTGGCGATAGAGGAGATGATCTCCCGGGGCAAGTCCATAAACGTCACCCTCATCTTCTCCCTGGAGCGCTATCGCGAGGTGGCCCGAGCCTACATCCGGGGCATAAAGCGGCTAGTGAAGGGGGGCGGAGATCCATCCGGCGTGCGCTCGGTGGCGAGCTTCTTCGTCTCCAGGATAGACACGGAGGCCGACAAGCGGCTGGAGGAGCTCGGGGCCGACGACCTCAAGGGCAAGCTCGCAATAGCCAACGCCAAGCTGGCTTACCAGATCTACAAGCAAGTCTTCGGCGGCTCCCGGTGGCGGTCCCTCGAGGAGAGTGGCGCCAACAAGCAGCGCCTCCTGTGGGCCTCGACCTCCACCAAGAACCCCGACTACCCCGATGTAATGTATCCGGAGAACCTCGTCGGGCCCGAGACGGTGGACACCATGCCCAAGAGTACGATTCAAGCGGTCATGGACCACGCCGAGATCCGGCCGACGCTCGAGGAGGACGTCGAGGAGGCCGAGGAGCTCCTCAAGCGGCTCAGGGAGGCCGGCCTGGACTACGAGGACGTGACGGACGTGCTGGAGCAGGAAGGCATCCAGAAGTTCGCCAACCCCTTCCACGAGCTCCTCGAGGAGATAGAGAGCAAGGGTCGCCAGCTGGCCCGCAGATAGGAGGCTTCAAGTAGTTGCTCATGCTTGAAGCCTATAGCCTGAAACCTAACGACGACCGAAGGGAGGAGCTTTGGACATAGGGATCTGGGGCATGGGCCGGATGGGTTTCAACATGGCGCGCCGGCTCGTGGACAAGGGCGACCACCGCGTCGTCGCCGGCAACCGCTCGCCCGGCAAGGTGGACGAGGCGGTCGAGCGGGGTGCTGAGGGCGCCTACAGCGTGGAGGAGTTCGTCCAGAAGCTCGAGTCGCCGAGGGTGATGTGG
>DASQWQ010000128.1:0-3128 GCA_035640175.1 Rubrobacter sp.
CCCGAAATCTTCACTCCTGGCACGCTTTGAAGGCGGATCTCGTCTCCGGCCTAATGCCCATCAGGGAGGACGGCCGTATGCTCCTGCTCCAGCGCCCCACGGGTACCTGGGAGCCGCCGGCCGGACGACTCCAGCCGGGCGAGAGCTTCGAGAAGGGGGCAGTCCGGGAGCTCTACGAAGAGACCGGCATTCTGGTCGCTCCCCAACGCATCATCGCCACCTGGGTCGGCGAGACGCCTAGCGGTAGACGTCTGGCCTCCGTAACCTACGCGGGGCGGACTGATGGAGCAGAGGTCCGTCTCTCCGAGGAGCATCTCGACCACAGGTGGGTAAGCCTCGAAGAGTGGATGTCGCTGCCTAGCTGGTGGAGCCACGAGAACATCAAGCGCATAGCCGGGCCGGTGGAGGCGGTTCGCGAACCGTCCCCATCTCCCGTACCGCCTCCGCCGCCAGGACCCCGTGAGGACACCGGCGTGGTTCCAGCCAACCTCGGGGCCGGGGCCGTTCTAGTGGATCTTGAAGGCGTCGAGCCGCGGGTGGTACTGCTCAGGCGCCGCAAGCCGCCCGTGGGGCTCTGGGAGAACCCTGGCGGTATGCTCGAAGAGGGCGAGGACTTCGAAGCCTGCGCCCGCCGCGAGCTCTACGAAGAGACCGGCGTGCGGGCCAGGATCGAAGATGCTTGGTGGGCCAGGGTCGAGCCCTGGCGCTCTCCTGACGACCCGGATCTCTACGCCGGCGTGGGCTTTCTGGCAAGGCATCAGGGAGGAGAGATAGACCTTGAGGCCGCGGCCCACGACGCCTTTCAGTGGGTCACGGAAACCGGGTGGCGCTCGCTGCCTACGTGGTATACGAAACAAGAGTCAGACGTACTCTGGACAGCCGTCAGGGAGATGCAACGATAAACGAGCAAGAGAACAGGCAAAGAGCGGGCGAGGAGCCTCGCGGTTCGAAGCGGGCTGGCCTGATACGGCACGTTGGAATAGTTTTGCTCGTGGCCGCTGTGCTGTTCTGGGTTGCGGTCCCGGCCGTACTGCTGACCCCGCTCTCCGCCGCGCAGAAGGTCTGGACGAGTACGACCTTCCTGGTCTTGGGAGCAGGGGATTTCTGGGTCGCGGCCGTGGCGCTTGGACGCAAGGTGTTTCGGCGCTACAAGAGATTCCTCGATCCCCTTAGCTGGTTCGGCAAAGTGCGGCGTTGAACGAATTCGAGGTTATACGTAGGATCTCAGCCCTCCTGCCTCCCGCGCCCCCCGAGGTGCTCTTGCCCCTCGGGGACGATTGCGCCGTCTTGAAGATCGGGGGCATGACTTGGGTAGCCGCCTCCGACATGCTCGTCTCGGGCCACCATTTCAAAGACTGGGCCACGCCCGAGGACGTCGGATACAAGGCCGTCGCGGTCAACGCCTCGGACGTGGCGGCGATGGGGGGGACCCCGAGGTTCATCCTGGCCTCTGGAGGAGCACCCGACCCTGAGACCGCGCTGCGCTGCTCTGATGGTATCTTGGAGGCCTGCGAGAGGTTCGGCGTCTATCCGCTAGGTGGTGATACGACCCGCGCGGGCGCCCTCACGGTGGACGTGGCTATCCTCGGGGAGCTCGCCACGCAGCCGGTACTGCGCTCGGGAGCGAGCCCCGGCGACCTCCTGGCGGTCACGGGCGAGCTCGGCGCCTCGGCGGCCGGGCTACTCGCCCTTGAGCGAGGCATGAATGGCCCGGGGCGTCTCATTCGCAGGTGCCTGCGGCCTGAACCGAGGCTCGGGGCCGGGCGCGTCGCAGCCAGGCTCGGCGCCACCGCTATGATAGACCTCTCCGACGGCCTGGCTTCGGACGTACGCCACGTGTGCGACCGGAGCGGTCTGGGATGCATAGTGGACCTGGATCTCCTGCCCGTAAATGACGACACCAGAGAGCTCGCATGTTCCCTCGGACACGACCCTGAGGTCCTGGCGGCAACAGGAGGCGAAGATTACGAGCTCCTGGTCTGTGCCCCAGGGCCTGTCCTGGACACGCTGGCAAACAGCGTTGAAGTCCCCCTCACACTGATCGGGGAGATCACCCAGTCCGCTGTCGTCTTCAAGCGTGGGGACGAGCCGGTAGAGGGATTATCCGGCTGGAACCACTTCACCTGAAACCTGATATCTCGGCCTCTAGCGCCCGCTCGAGCCGCCCCAATTCCTCCCTGATTCGTCCGAGTCCGAGTAGTTCGGAGCCTTGCGAGAGGTCTCCTGATGCGCCGACGTCTTCCAACTGCGCGTAGAGGCCGGACATCCCCTTGCGCCCATGCTGCCCGAGCCGCCTTTGAGCTTGTGCGCTACCCGCTCGACGGCCGGCGCATCGCCTCTCTGCAAGGCCTCTTCGACCTCCTGAAGCCCCCAGCGCGCATCTTCTAGAAACACGCCGGCGAGCTCCGCCACGAAATCCGTCTCCTTGTCACCCTGAAGCCCGCGCAGTCGCGCGAGTACCTCCCGGTCGAGGGCGCCTCCATGTGCGCTGTGCCAACGTCGGCGGGAGAAGCGGGCACCCATCTCTCGAGTACGGAGTCCAGGTCCTCAGGCTTTGCTTCCATCAGCACCTCCAGCGCTACAAACCCATCATCTGCTTCTTGGGTTCGTCGTCAGCGACAGCATAGATGCCTCACAGGCCGAAACGAGAGAAATTGTGCCCGGACACTAACACCAGATACTAGTGCCCCAACTAGAACAGAGCATACTATCTACCGGACATTTACGGACGGAGTCTACAGTGATTCGCAGAGGTATTGACCCTGTGCGAATCGCGCATCTGATTAGAAGTCATCTCACAAATACCTCAGGAGGATGACGATGCATCCCAGCTTCACGAAACTGAGGTAGTTCTGCACCAGCCGCTCGTAGCGGACCACCAGGCGCCTGAAGTTCGAAAGCCAGGCGAAGAGCCTCTCGATCTTCCAGCGCCGCTTGTAGCGTCTGAGCTTGCCTCCGTCCTGGGTCTTCGCCTTCCTCCTGTTGCCCCTGTGCGGCGCGATCATATCGATGCCCCCTTCGGCCAGCTCAGCGTCGAGCGGGTCGGAGTCGTAGGCTCGGTCCCCGATCAGCCGCTCGGGCCGCTCGCTGAGGAAACTCCCGGCGAGGACCTCCCCTACGAGGGTGAC
>DASQWQ010000129.1:0-5898 GCA_035640175.1 Rubrobacter sp.
TCCTCGCCCGAGGTCAGGTCTACGGTGTCCTTCCAGCCGGCGTCTGTAGGCAAGGGTTTCCTGCCGTTGCGGGAGAGCACCTTGAAGTGGACCAGGTGAAGGTGGATCGGGTGGGCTGCGGGGGCCGCTCTCAGGTGCCAGACTTCGGTAGTGCCCAACTCCGGCTTGGCGGCCATACGATCCGGGTCGAACGGTTCGCCGTTGATACCCCACATCACCCGGCCATTGTCACCAACCCGTGTAAAGCGGAACTCGCGCGTGCGCCGGGCGCGAGATTCCTCGAGCTCTTGAAACTCCTTCATGTCCGAAAGACGCCTTGGTACAGCGCTATCGTCTTTCTCTTTGCGGATGACACGGAAGCGCATCACGCTGGCGGTCTTGCCTTCGCCCATGCGGTTCTTTAGCGTGACCTCCGTGCCAACATCGTACTTCGAGAAATCTATGACCACGTCGAAGCGCTCCGCTTGCGCGATGCGGATCGCGCGGTGGAGGATCGGCGCGCCGAGCAGCCCCCCATCGCTGCCGACCTGGACGAAAGGGGCATCGTTTCCCGGCTCCAGGGTGAGCTCGTAGCGGCGGGCGTTTGAGGCGTTGAGGATGCGAAACCGGTATTTCGTGGCCGAGACCTCCAGTACCGGCCAGGGAGCGCCGTTGACCAGGATGGTGTCCCCAAGGACCCCATCCATGTAGTCGTCCTCGACGCCCGGTTTTCCCTGTAGCGAGGGGTCCAGTGAAGGATAAAGGAACGAGCCGTCCTCATCGAAGGAGCGGTCACAAATCATGAGCGGGACGTCCTTATCGCCCTTCGGAAGGGGCAGGGTGTCCTCCTCGTCGTCGCGGATGATGTGGAAGCCGGCCAGTCCCCGCCAGACCTGCGGTCCTGTGAAGTCCATGCGGTGGTCGTGGTACCAAAGGGTTGCCGCCTGCTGCTCCAGCGGGTAAACGTAGTCCTTGAAGTGCCGAGAACCTCCCAGGTCCATCGAGCCGTGCCCGTCCATTGAATGGTCGTGGACCATCTTCTTCGGCGGGATCAAGTCGGTAGGATAGCCGTCGCTCCCCGGGGGCGTCCTGCCGCCGTGCAGGTGCGTAGAGACAGGCACGAGCAACTCGTTCCGTTGGCGAACCACAATCTTCCGGCCACTGCGAGATTCTATGGTAGGACCGGGGAAGATTCCGTCGTAGCCCCAGACCTCCGTCTGGAAGCCGGGCAGAATCCCCATCCTGCCGGCCTTCTGGGTCATCTCATAGTAGTCGGCGCCTGCGTCGGTGCGCACGGGCTCCAGCACCGGGGGTATCGGCAGCGGTACCCTGAACGGCTTGGGCAGCTTCGCCTTGCTTGGCAACAGCGTCCCCGTCGAGCCCTCGCCAGAGCCGGAGCACGCGGACGCGCTGAAAGGAAGGGCGAGCGTTACCCCGCCCGCTAGCCCCAGCCCCAAGAACTTCCTGCGCGAGATTTTCACGGGTGGATCACCCCTTCCTCTGTCCGGCCACGGCAGCCCACGCCCGCCTGGCGGCGAGAAGGCTCAGCCAGAAGATCAGCAGCGCGTTCACCGGGTGCAGAGCAGCCGTCGGTACAGTGGCGTTGGCGATGGCGTACTGTACGCCGATCAGGACCAAGAGCGCGAGGGGTACCAGCCTCAATCCCCACGACAACCGGCCGACGAAAGCCACGGGAGCCATCAACAGAGGCAGCAGCTCCAGGAAGTGTACGAAGGTCAGGTGCAAGGACCAGTCCGCCCCGAACGCTCCCATTCCGGCGAAGAACACCTGTGCCAGGACGCAGGCGACGAAGACCGAGGAGAGCACGGCGTAGAAGATCCGGGCCAGCCGGACAGGTACGGATAGCCCGGTCATCGTCCCTTCTTTCGGTGGCGTCGCGATTGCCTCGACTCGCGCTGGACCACTCGGCGTCTCTACAACACGGGCCATCGCGGTGTGCCTCCTTACCGGTTGCTTACGTCTCACCCGGAAGGTACGGCTGAACCGGTCGCAAAGGCATCGGCCGAAAGGCGGATCTGGGTGGTTCATCGGGGTTCATTCGTGGCCCGTTTCGGGATGGAGAGGCTTATTCCTGCGGTGGACCGGAGAGATCCTGCGTGTTGGTGAGAACTCCTACAGACTCGAAGAGAATCCTACCGAATCAGCCCGAGCTCGCGCGCCCTGGTGATGGCCTCGGCACGGTTCCTCGCGCCGAGCTTGCGGTAGATGTTGCCTGTGTGGCTCTTGACGGTGCCCACGGAGACGAAGAGATCCCCGGCTACCTCTGAGTTGGTCTTGCCCGAGGCGAGGAGGCCTAGCACCTCGCGCTCGCGCTCGCTCAAAGGGTCGTCGAGTTGCTCATGCGCGACGAGCCAGCCTGGTGCTTCGCCGTCCTCCGCCCCTGACGAAGACGCGGAGGCCTTGCCCGGCAGCCCTTGCCCGTCGCGCCCGCTCAGGGCGTAGGCCATGACGCCTTCCTCCATCCGCAGTTCGAGATGGCCCTTGCGGGTCAGCGTATCGAGCATCTTCGACGCCTCGTCAACGGTGAGCGAGGTCCGCATGGCGGCCGTGGTGGGGGTGAGCCTGCCGTGCTCCTCCAGGGCGCCAAGGAGCTCTTTCTCCTTCTCCCTCGTGCCGGGGACGGAACGGCGGGACTCTTCGTGCGCCGCTATAGCACGGTTTATCTGCCTCAGGAGGAGTACGGGAGCCGCCACCCCCATGCCAAGGACGGCCACCCAGACTATGCCTACATCGGCCAGTCCCCTGTCTATCACGAACGCTACCGACACGAGCAGGATGAAGATACACCACACCCCAACGCCGAGCGCCGCCAGAATTCGGGTCAGCACGGCGCAGGCGCCTCCCCGTCAGGTTTGGCCGACTCTCCTGGCGCATCCCCGAGAGAGGCACCGAGAGGCTCCGGACCGAACCTGAGGTTGTCGTCTTCGGTCCGTCCGCGAGCCTCGTCGCTCCGATACTCCATCCGGGATCTCCATCCTGTTTCCATCCGAACCCTGGGCGCTGTCTCCCTTGCCTCTGTCCGCGGGACGCTACGCTCGGGGGGCTCTAAAGAGTATACGCAAAGGGACGACCCGAAGATTCAAGACACACGAACGAAAAGCCCCGGTGTCCGACTCGCGGGACCGGGACTTCTCTCGGGTTTCAGGCTACAGGGTTTTCTGACGGCTGATGCCTGTAGCCTGAAGCCTACCTCTGCTCGAAATCCTCTCCCGGGGCGCCGCAGACGGGGCACTCCTCGGGGGGCTGGATGCCCTGCAACTCCTCGCCGCACGTGGTGCAGACCATCGTGACGGTCATGGGCGGGTGCGGAGCCTCTCCATCCTCGGCTTCGATGTTCTCGCCTGTGTCCTTTGCGAGGTCTGCGATGGAGACCTTGCCTGTTATGACGTCCTCCATCGTGGTGCGCGCTCCGGTGAGCGAGTCCTCGACGAGGGAAAGGTCTATGTGCGCCGTGCCGCGCTCGCGGGCGAGCTTCTCCGTCATGTTGCGCGAGATGTTTCGCATAAAGCCCTTGGGCGCCCGCTCCAGGCGCTCGATGGCGTCCTCGGTCCAGACAAACTCTCTAGAGCCGCCCTCGGGGACGCTGGCACCGGCCTTCTGGAATGCGCTGTGGTCGATGGGGCATTTGGCGCCCGAGGTCTCCTGGACCTCCTGCTTGGCGTGGCTGACGGGACAGCCGCCGCTCTTTACCTCGGGGGCTTCGCGGCCCGTCTCCTCGCGGTACTGCTGCTCTACGTACTCCCGAGTAATGGTGGTGTAGCCTTTCTTTAGCGCGCTCTTCTCGACGCGCGCCTTTACGCGGCGCTTCTCCTGCCACTCTTCGAGGGAGTCAAGGAGGGCCGTGGCCTCATCGGTCCAGTGCAGCTCGCGGCCGTCGTAGATCTCGGAGAGATTCAGGTTCTCGTTGCCTGAGGTCGTGGCTATCTCGGCGTCGACGGCGTGGAAGTGAGCGGGACCTGAGCCGCAGACAGGACACTTGGCGGGTTTGCCCTTGGCTACGTAGCGGCAGACATCGCACTCGAAGCGGTCCTGGCCCTGGGCTGAGCGTTGGATCTCCTCCCGCACCTCGGCCGAGATGCCTTCTATGTCGCCCTGGTCCTCGCTCTTGCCGAAGCCGCCGCGACCAGCCTCGAAGATCTCCTGTTTCGCCGCAGCAGCGCTCCCGTTCGCACCGTTGTTATGGCCTTTGGCCCCGTTGGCCTTCTCGGCGGTGCGCTCGTCAAAGTCTTTGAACAGGGAGTCTATCGGCTTGTCCTCGCCCATCGCTTCGGCCGCGCGCATCTGGTCTCCGATGGCGCGCATGGACTCCATAGCGCCGGGGGGGAGAATGCTCTTTATGACCTCGTCGATGACGCCCGTGGTTATGACCGTGTAGCCCTTCTCGATGGCGTAGCGGATTATGGCCCCCGTCGCCATGCCGACGACGAAGCCGGGGATACGGTCGAGACGCTCCAGGGCCTCCTTTGTCCACGTCATGTGCTCTTCCGCGGTATAGAGGTCGGGGGCCTGGTACTCGAAGTTAGCTATGAGGACGTTCGTCGGCAGGTAGCGCATCATGTTCTCGGTGTTGCCGCCGATGTCCATCTCGTCGTCCGAGTGGTAGCCGATGCGGCCCATAACGACCATCGTCGGGTTTACTTCGTTGACGTACTTCAGCGTCTGCTCGAAAGGCTTGCCCGCCAGGAGCGTCGTCTTCAGGTCTACGCCCTCGTCCTCGGCGATCTTCCTGGCGATCTCAAGGTGGGCCGTGTAGATCTTGGCCAATCCCGAGTCGATGATCTCCTCGTGTAACTTCTCCTGCTCCTTGAACCGGAAGACCTTCTGGGCCTTGGTCGAGAGCACGCCGGCTATGGAGTGGAACATCGCGTAGTGGAAGTAAGGGTCGAAGACGCTTATGGCCTCAACAGTTCCGCCAAACTGCCGTGCGAGTTCTATCGCGCGCTTCAAACCGCCGAGCGACTTGGCCGAGCCGTCTACGGCAACGACGATGTGCTCGAAGGGGCTACGGTCGAGGTCCTTGACGATCAGGGTGTCGGCCTTCTCCAACCGCCTTACGACGCGCTCGGTAACCGTGCCGAGTACCGTATCCTTGACGGCGGCCATGCCCATCGCGCCCATAACGACGAGGTCGAAGTCGTTCTGGTTGACGTCCTCGACGATGACCTTGAAGTTCTTGCCTTCGAGCGAGCGTCTCACCAGCTCGACGTCGTACTTCTCGCAGAGAGGCTCCAGCACGTCGATGTAGGAGTCGGTGATGATCTCCAGGCCTTTGGTAATAAGCTGGTCGTGGATCTTGCGTTGCCGCTTCATCTCGTCCTCGTCGCGGAACTCCTCGGGGAGCCCGCTCTCCATCTGACGGAAGCGGACGTCGTGCATCTTGGCGGCGTAGGCGTGGCAACCAGCGACCCTGCCCCCGAACTGCCGCGCCACGTCGACGCCAATGACGCACGCCTGGTTAGAGTAGTCCGAGTTGTCTACCGGGACGTAGATCTCTTTGTACATATACCCCGTTCTCCTAGCTTCGCAGGACGCCGAGAAGTCTGTAGTTCCGTCGTGCGCAGGGAACAGCCCTTCTCTGCGCCAACGTAGCTTACCGTTTAGCCTCATACACCGCAAATAAAAGCGTTCACACGAGGGTGCGAAAGCGAGAGATCGGCCCTACTTTCGAGGGTTCTCGCCCTGCGTCGCTGGACAACCAGGAGCGGTTGTCGCAAGATGGCGCAGAGCGTGGAGAGTGAGGTAAGGATGGACATGGAGAAGATAGAGAAGAACGTAAGAGCGGGGGAGGATCACGAGTCTTACGCGGACGGCGCGGCCTTCGTCGACGGGCGGTTCTTACCCGTCGCGGAGGCGCGCGTCCCGATTCTCGACTGGGGTTTCCTCCGCTCGGACGCGACC
>DASQWQ010000130.1:0-3829 GCA_035640175.1 Rubrobacter sp.
ACCGAGATCCTGAGGTAATCCATCTTACGGTTGTAGCTGTCGGTGAGCTGCGCCAAGATCTCCTTTCGAGTCTGCGTTGGTAACCACTCCTCTAGATTGTATCTTCTTTCAGTGATGAGAGTGGCGGCCGACTCGCCGGCGGCCCGTGAGTATACTGCCCAGGGTCCGCGACGGGCGTCGCGGACCTTGCGTGGCCACGATCCGGGAGAAGGTGTTGCCCAGGAGATTTTCGACGCCCCAGCTGATCGTTTTCGGTTTCCTCGCGCTGATGGTGCTAGGGACCGTGCTCCTCAAGCTGCCGGTCTCCACCGAACATGGCATCTCGTGGATTGACGCCATGTTCGTCTCCGTTAGCTCGGGGAGCGTAACTGGCCTCTCTACGGTGGATCTTCCTGCCACCTTCACGACGTTCGGAGCCGTCGTAATCATGGTACTCGTCCAGCTTGGGGGGCTCGGGATCATGACCGTGACCACCATGGCGGCGCTGTTTGTCGGGCAAAGAGTGGGCTTTCGGCACCTCATCGCAGTACGCGAGTCGATAGAGAGCGTGGACTCGCCCCGCAACACCCTGCACCTCCTCTTGCAGATAGCCAGGATCACCTTCGCCGTCGAGCTATTGGCGGCCGTCGCGTTGAGCGTGGCCTTCATCCGGCAGGGCATGGCTCCTTCAGAGGGCGTATTTCAGGGCGTCTTCCATGCGATCATGGGCTTCTGCAACGCTGGCCTGGTGAACCTGGAGAGCGGCAGCTTCATACCCTACGCGGGAAACTGGCTCGTTGTGGGGACGCTGACCCTCGCCATCATCCTGGGTGGACTGGGTTTCCCGGTGCTCGTCGACCTCTACCACTACAGGAAGGACCGCCGGTTGACGGTCCATTCGCGGCTAGTCTTGATCCCCTCGGCCGTGCTCCTTGCCGTCGGGATCCTCAGCGTGGCCGCGATGGAGTGGAGCAACGCCGACACGCTCGGGGGGCAGCCCTTGAGCACGCGCCTGGCGATGTCCGTGTTCCAGGGTGTAACGGCGCGGACAGCAGGTTTCTTTACCGTGAGCTACCCCGAGATGCGCGACCCGACCCTGGTTGTGCAGACGTTGCTCATGTTCGTCGGCACGGCCCCGACCTCGACGGGTGGCGGCATAAAGGTAACCACCCTGGCGCTCGTGTTCCTCATCATCGTCTCGCAGGTCAGGGGGCAGGATAGGATCACGCTCTTCTGGCGCACGCTGCCCCGGTCCCTGGTCGCAAAGGCCCTCTCCGTGTTGTCTCTGGCATCCTTGCTCGTCCTCCTGAGTACCCTTGCGCTTATGGTCTCGGATGGGCTCGAGCTTTTGCCCGCCTTATTCGAAGTCACCTCGGCGTTCGGCACCGTAGGACTCTCGCTCGACGTCACGCCGAACCTGAGTACGTTCGGCAAGATCCTGATCTCGGTCGTCATGTTCCTGGGTAGAGTAGGCCCGATCACCTTTATCGTGGCCCTGGCGGCCAAGCAACGCACCCCACATTTCAGATACCCTGAGGAAGAGATAGCGATAGGGTGAGACAAGCACTTCAGCATTTCAGCACGCTGCGGCCTGCGGCCTTCGTTTGTCAGCCAGTGCTCTTGCGCACGCGAATGCTGAAGTGCTGACAAGCTGAAATGCTGACAAGCCGCCGACAGGCGGCGTGCTGAAATGCTGACTAGCTGACAAGCGAAGCCCGAAGGGCGTAGCGTGCTTAATCTAGCAGGCTGAGACGACGGGTGACGTAGCCGGCTGTCGTTGCTTGCAGGAGGAGTGTGGTGCAGACAGCGAAGGCGACCATGGAGACGGTGATCTCCGCGCCCTCGACCCCGCGCGAAGAGCAGGCTCGCGACGGCGGCGGGGATCACACCCGTCTCCCTGCACCAGCTGACAAAGGCGATCTCCCTACCCGCCTATTCGCCGGGCCGGTCTGGCAGGAGGCAGGCCAGAACGGTTGTGGGACAGGCCACGAAGATGAACCCGAACATCACCAGAAGCCTGCCGAAGAAGTACTTGCCGAGCGCCTCGAAGGGCAGGTTGAGCCTGAGCGTGACGAACACGAGCAGGGTGACAATCTCCGCAACCTGTCCGAGGAACCCTTCGAGGAGCGTGGCGTGCTCGTCGTGGTGGCCACGCCCGAGCAACTCCATGTTCCCGACCATCAGCTCCATAACGAAGGTCGCGAGGTAGGCCGACCCGCCGAGAGACTCGGTCGAGAAGTACGCGAGCGCGACGATAGCGAGGATGGCCACCCCCGGCGACTCGTCCCATAGGCCGGCCCGCGCCGTCGAGGCGATGGCGTAGCACAGTACCGCTCCGGCAACGACGCCGATCAGGGCCCCGAGCACAAGTTCTTTAGTGAACTCCAGAGCAGGACCTGACAACGTGAACCCGCCGGCCTCTACGGTGCCGACGAGCGTCAGGGTCAACACAGTGCCAGTGACGTCGTTGAAGGCTTACTCGGCGATTACCGTCTGGGACACTTTGGGGCGCAGTTTCAGGGGGGTCGAACAGGGGGATGAGGATGGCGGGATCTGTCGCGGCCAGGACCGCTCCAACGAGCAGGGCCACAGGGAAAGCGACGCCGAACACGGGGGAGACCACAAGCGCGACGATAAGGGCCGTCAGGAGTACGCCGGGCAAGACGAGCAGGCCGAGGCCTACGGCGGTACTCGAGATCACGCGCAGCGAGATGCCGGTGCTGCCGTGGAACAGGATGAGGGCCACCCCTTTGTTGAACAGGAGCTGGGCACCCATCCCGCTGAGAGGATTCGAGACGAGCCTGAGCACAGAAGGCCCTATAAGGCGCCCGCCGCAACCAGCACGACCATCTGGGGGAGCTTTATGGCTGTCACTAGGAGCTGCGAGATCAGCCCAGCACCCAGTATGAGGCCGAAGTCGCGGAGGATGTGCTCTATGTCTACCCTCTAGCCGACCAGGGCTACGAGTTTCTCCGCCAGCGTCCCCCAGCTCAAATGCTCCACGCAGTTCCGGCGCACAACCTCCTCGCACCGCCGCCTTTCCTCCTCAGGCAGGTTCAGATAATCGCCCAGCGCCTTTGCGAAGTTCTCCTCGAAGCCCTCCATGCCGACGCGGAGGTCGAAGGACAGTCTGCGGCCCACGATCTCGCCGGCCTCCCTAAGGCCCGAGTGATCCGACACGAAAGGAACTACGCCGCTCGCGGCGAACTCCGCAGCCACGAGCCCGAAGGTCTCGGGGAAGATGGAGGGGACCGCCGCAACGTCCGCGGCGGGAAGGACCTTCGTCAGGTCACCGTGGTAGAGAGGCCCGACGAACAGCACGTCGTCCTCCATACCCTCAGCGTCGACGAGCAGCTCGTCGGCGAGCTCGAAGTGCTCCAAAGGACCAGCCGGCCCACCTTCGAGTAGCCTTCCCATCTCGGCCAGCCTCTCCACGGTCGTTTCGTCGCCCGCGCTGAGGGAGCAGGCCAGGGCCTCGAGTCCCTCGCGAAACGTGCCGAAGCCGATCACCAGCAGGCGGGCGCCCGTCTCCTTGCGAACCCTTGAGAAGGCTGAGATCAAGCTGTGGACACCCTTGGAGTGGATCAGCTTTCCGACGTAGACCAGGAGCGGCCCCTCGCGGTCGAGGAAAACCCGGAGCCGCCCACCGGCGTCCGTGTCGTGCGATCGGGCGTCGTAGGAGGCCGCGACCGCGCGCAGCGCGCCGGCCAGCTCCCCTGCGTGCCCCGCCTTCTCCAGGGCTTCTCGCAAAGACGTCCGCTGCGCCTGGCCGCGGCCCGGTCCGCCTTCGAGGCGTTCGAGGACCCCGTGGTCGAACGCCTCGGGGTGGAAGAGATCGGTGTCGACCCCG
>DASQWQ010000131.1:0-4967 GCA_035640175.1 Rubrobacter sp.
ATTATCGGTCTGGGAGCCGGTGTATGGTGCGTTGGGCGCCCAGGACGCGGAGGCGCTGACGGTTCTCTCCGAACGCTACCCGGAGTTCCGCGAGGCGTACGCCCAGGGCAAGGTCAGCCACCATATCTTGATTGCCCGCTCCGACGATCTTCCGAAAGAGGACACCTTCGAACTCGTTGCTGCGATCGCGGAGCGCTGCCGGGCGCTCGGCTATGAATACATGGTCACCGAGGCTACCAACCAGTGGACGGGGGCGGCCTTCGAGGCCTTGGGCGGGGTGAGGGTGCACTTCCGTCCGTTCAAGGTTGAGCCCGCCGTTCCCAAGAGCGCCGAGCCGCTCGAAGACGTCACGACGAGCCCGAACGGGTTCCTCTCGGACAAGGACAGCGGAGGCATGTTCTACGTGATCCGCCTCGCCTAGAGAAGGGGTACTTCTAGCGTTCAGCACCTGGCAGAGAAGGAGGATAGGCTGGCCGTGAACGGCGGTCACCACTTCCACTTCTTGACACGACGCAGGGGAGCCGCCGTACGGACGCCAGCGTTCGTCCGGCGGTTTCCCGCTAGTGGTCACCGTCATAAGCGAGGTCTAGCGCAACCGCTGTACCGAGAATATATCGGACGCTCGGATGCCCAGGACCAGAGTCGTTCTCGCCTACGTACTGTCCGAGGACCGCCCTGTCGTGCGGAAGTAGCGCCACACGAGCGACAACTTCACCCTCGCCAGTAAACTACTGGCCAGCTTCTTGGAACTTTATTGGCGAACTTCTGAGAATTCACCTTCTAGGACGTTGGGTGAATAAACCAAGAGGAGAGGGCCGCGGTTCTTAGCAGCCACGGCCTTCTCCTAGACTATAGGCTGCTACGGACGAGGCCCCCAGGAAGGATAGCCACCCTCAGTAACTTTAGACTCACCCCCACCGCCTACGTTGATCGTATAGATCGCACTGTTACGGTCGGACCCCCGTGAGTAGGCGAGCTTCTTGCCGTCGGGAGAGTAGGAAGGATAGTAGCCCTTCGTGACTTTAGACTTATCTCCCCCGTGGGCGCTGATCGTGTAGATATGGTTGGCGTTTTCGCCGGTGCCCGCGAAGGCGATCCTCCTGCCGTTGGGCGAGTAGTCGGGGTAGTAGTCCTCCGTATTGTTGTGGGTAAGTTGAACCCTATCCTTTCCGTTGACGTTCATCGTGTAGATCTCGCTGTCGTGTCCGTCCCACCAGCCCGTATAGACGATCTTCTTGCCGTCGGGCGAGTAAGAAGGTTCTTCATCCTGGGTATTGTTGTGGGTGACGTGGGTGACTCGGAACTTGCCTCCCCCACCGACGTTTATCGTGGAGATCCCTAAGTCTTTTCCCAGCGTACCCTCGCAACTCGTATAAGTGATCTTCTTGCCGGTGGGTGAGTAGTCGGCGAGAGAGGGGTAACTACAGGGCTCGGTGACTTTGGTCTCACCGCTCCCGTTGGGGTTGATCGTGTAGATAACTAAGGAGAACCAGTCCTAATAGGTTATCTTGCCGTTCTTGTCCGGGAAGGTAGCCTCCGCTTCCCTCGACACCGCTAAGATCGCCGCACAAGCCATCAACACCGCTGCCCCAACGAGCAGCGCCGGTAAATAGAGCCGCGACCTTCTCGTTATGGCTGTACCCTTTTCTCTCGCGGGGCGGAGGAGGAAGAAGAGGAACGCCACCCCTGGTACCCAATGACGACAGTATAAGCCCTGGCTGGGAGGGAATGGCGTATGAGCCCAACGGCACCTCTCTAGCTAAGGGTTAGGGTATGGATTTCCGAGAACTCCGTATAGCGGAAGTCCAACTTCGGAGAACTCCCCTTCTACGAGCTTCAGTGAATAAGCCTCTGGTCGGGCGAGTCATCCGTTGATTCATCCATAATTCATCGCCACGTGTTCCCCTTTTGGGCATGAGCTCTACACAACTTGAATGGACAAGGTCCACAGCCTCGACCTCGGCGCGGACCACTACGTGACCAAGCCTTTCGAGATGCCCGACCTCCTGGCCCGCATCCGGGCCTTGCTCAAGTCAGTGGAGGGCGAGGAGATACTCAGGGTCGCCGACCTGGAGGTGAACACGGCCACCCGCGAGGTGCGACGCGCGGAGCGGGAGATAGACCTCACCGCCCGCGAGTATGTCCTCCTCGAGTTCATGGACCGCAACCCCCGTCGGATCCTCTCGCGAGAGCTCCTACTCAGCCGAGTGTGGGACCAGAGTCTCGGCGTCACCCCCAACGTCGCGGAGGTCTACATCGCCTACCTCAGGAAGAAGGTGGACGCGCTCGGGGAGCCGAAGCTGATCCGCACCGTCCGGGGGGCGGGGTACACCTTGAAGGGAGCGTAGCCCGTCTTGCCGATCCGGTGGCGTCTTACGCTGTTCATCGCGCTGGCGATCGGGGTGATACTGCTCGCCTTGGGCCTAACACTCTATTTGCTGATCAGAGGGACGCTGCACAAGGACGTCGAAGACACCGCCAAGACTCGGGCGGAGGCCGTGGCCCAGGCCATCGAGGGGGGAGACGAGTTGAGCACTTCCCCCGACGATGACGACCAGATCTTATTCGACGACAGCGTCGCCATGATCGTCCGGGGCAAAAACGGCAAGGTCATCGATAAGTTCAATCTCCCGGTGGGAGGCTCAGCCGCCGATTTCGGCGTGTGGCGCAAGGCGCTCAAAAACGGGCAGGACGCCGCTGATATGAGTGTGCACCTGGGGGATAATGACTACTACGTCTACGCCGTAGCGATGGACCCTTCGGCTCGCCCCGCTCGAGTGGTTGAGTTTGGCAAGTCCTACAACAAAACCGAGGAGATCCTCGAGATTTTCGGAACCGTGCTGGCGTTCGTCATCGGGGCGGCCTTCCTCCTGTCCATCGGTGGCGCCTACCTGCTGGCAGGAGCTGCCCTGAGGCCGGTGGACGCCGTGACCAGCGCCGCCAGCAGGATGGGCGAGGGAGATCTCTCCAAGCGGCTGCCCGTGGTCAACCCCAAAGACGAGCTCGGGCGTCTGGTCATCACGATAAACGCTCTGCTCTCGCGCCTGGAGACCGCCTTCGTCCGCAGGGAGGAGGCTTTGGAGCGTCAGCGACGCTTCGCCGCCGATGCCAGCCACGAGCTGCGCACGCCGCTTACCGCTATAAGCGGCCACGCCAGGATGCTCTACGAGTGGGCACTCGACGAAGAGGACCCACGGAGGGCGAAACAAAGCGTCGGCGTCATCCGCCGGGAAGCCGGCAGGATGGGCAACCTGGCCGAGTCCCTCCTTGCCCTCACCCGCGGCGACGAAGGCGCGGAGCTGAAGATCAGGCGCCACGACCTAGCTGCAGTCGCCGAGGAGGCGGCGCAGGCAACCCGGGACGCCAACAACGGAAAGGTGTCTATCGAATGCGCCCTCCCGAAAGGAGAGGTCGAGGCCACCTTCGATAGGGACCGCGCCTTCCAGGCCGCCTCCATACTCTTGGACAACGCCGTGCGCTACACGCCCGAGGGTGGGAACGTCACGGTAGGAGTGCGGGAGGACGGCGACCGGGTCGCCCTTGAAGTTTCGGATACGGGCGTCGGCATCGCGGAGGATCAGCTGCCCCTCATCTTCGAGCGCTTCCACAGGGCTGATCCCTCCCGCTCCGAGGGCGGCGCGGGCCTGGGGCTGTCCATAGCCCGCCAGATCGCCGAGTCCCACGGCGGCCAGATAAGGGCGGAGAGCACGCCGGGCACAGGCTCGACGTTCACACTCCTGCTCCCGAAACGGTCTCGGCCCTCCACTACTCCTGAGTGGCTTAAAGAGGGTGAATAGGGTCGGCGATGCTCGGAACTCACCGACGGAGCAGCATCGCGATCCAGGCACCAAACAGCTTCGCCATGAACTTGAGGGAATAGGACTGACTACGAATCAGAAGGTCGCAGGTTCGAGTCCTGCCGAGCGCGCTGTTGAAGGTCCTACAAGAGTGGCGTTTCTCTTCATGTGGCAGCTTCTGATGTGGCTTGTTCTTGGTGTTTGCCCGCAATCTGACCGCAATGTGATGTCCCTCTGTGTCCTTCCCCGTCCGTTCGAGAGGGTGGATTTCTCATAGAACTGGCGTTTCCTCTCTACCTGTCCCTCCCTGTCGGCCCATGTCTTTCAGTAATAATGTCTACGAATCAGAAGGTCGTAGGTTCGAATTTATACCGAGCCTCCTGTCGGCACAGTGTGAGGCCTCACGACACTCTCGAATAACTGTGCGTTTCTGCTACCCGCACAAAACGCGGCCCACGCCAATTACACCAATTAGTACACCAACCCAGCACAAACAACGATGAACAACCGGTAATGCCCCTTCCGAGAATTAGGCTTAGATAAAGGGATTAGTAAACGATCAGGAACAACCGTGAACGAGTCGCCCGTAATACCTCTCAACAGGGTATCGAGGGTTCGAATTCCTCCTCCTCCGCTTCTCAGCCCGCCGCCCTGCGGGCAGCTTGTCAGCACGGCGCTTCGGGCCTTCGGCCTTCGCTTGTCAGCATGTCAGCTTCGTCCATTAGGGGCCTCGCCCGGCCCCGCACCAGGAACCACTAACGGCAGGGGTCGAGCCCGACACACGTGGCGAGGCTACGGGACGACTTTCTGATGTGCTGACAAGCCGCCCGCAGGGCGGCGGGCTGAAATGCTGCAACAAAATGAGGGCCGGATCTCTCCGGCCCTCCATCAGCCTCGTGAAGGGGGATGGACAGCCCTCGAACGTCTACAGAAGAGACTTAGGGGTTTTTACTGTGCATCCCCCTTCATGGGCCCTTGCTATTCGCGCGAACCTACATCATGCCGCGCAACTCGGCGACCATATCCAGTCCCTGCTGCTTGCACAGGTCCTTGGGGCGCATGATCGCCTGCTCGTCCAGCAGGTTGCGGGTCCTGGCCTCCTTCTCGAGGTGACGCTCGATGACGTCTATGGCCCGGTCCACGTCCTCGCGGGTAACCTCGCGGGTCTTC
>DASQWQ010000132.1:0-2076 GCA_035640175.1 Rubrobacter sp.
CGAGAACAAAGGAGATGAGGAGATGAACGAAGTGGTGTTGATGAAGACGATGACAAGACGGGCGATATCGCTGTTGGTCGCCACGATGGCCGCGCTGGTTCTGGCCAGCGGGGTGGCTTTGGCGCTCAACAAGGTCGGTACCGATGGTCCCGACACCCTAAGGGGGACCAATGGGGACGACAATCTCTTCGGCAAAGGCGGTGACGACAGGCTCCTCGCCCTGGGTGGCCGCGACAACCTGCTAGGTGGAGCGGGCAAGGACTACCTGTCCGGTGGCGACGAACGCCGCCTCGGAGGAGGCAACAAGAACTTAGTGGGAGGCACCGGCAATGACTGGGTTGCCTCCGGCGTCGGCTCCGACAACGCTGTGGGCGGTCCTGGCAACGACTTCCTCAACGAACTGATCCGCGATGCTGCGGAAGACAATTACGTCGGAGGGCCGGGCGACGACGTGTTCGCCGTCAACAACAGGCCGGCGGCAAGGGACGTAGTTGTGTGCGGGAGTGGCTTCGAACAGGTGCTCGCCGATAGGAAAGACGTGGTCGCAGGCGACTGCGAGAGGGTGTACTTCGGCCTCACTGACGACGAGTTTGGCGAGACCATCGGGCCGAGCTTCTTCGAGGGCCTGCCGCCTCCGCCCGAAGGATAGCGGCTAACCCCGCCCCCGAAGCGGACTAAAGTGGAAAGGGCCGAGGCGTTGTGCCCCGGTCCTTTCTATCGCCCTTATTCACCAACGTCGTGGAACAGGAATTCTCGGAAGTTGGCATAGCCCCAGCCCTTTTATAATGCACCTGGCCGCGTTGCCGTCCCCACGGACGCGGCCCTTTTCGTGCTGTGTCCCGATCCTATGCCGAGCGGTCTTCTTATGTAGGACAGGGGAGCTTCGTGACCTGTACATAAGAAACCAATACTACCCCACGGGGATAGACGCCCCTCCGTTGTCCAGGTCCGTCTGGACCGGCCCGATGCTGACTCTGTGAACTTTGCCTTGATGGGGTTCTCAGAAATTTGCCTAGAGCAGGTTTGTACCCTTCGCCGCGAAGACCAGGAGACCCATAGCACGATCAAGGTCGGCGGGCAACAAGGAGCAGGATCTTCTTAGGCCATGATAGCTTGGCCGAGGAGGCGGGGGCATCGCTCAGTCCGTCGCGCCCATCTGCTGGGGGGCGTAGAGGCCTCCCGGGATGAGCAGCGGGTTGATCGTCCAGAGGGTCTCGTAGGACTCCCCAGTGAGCGACTCGTAGCGGCTGGTGACCGTGATCCCCTCTTCCAACCCCATCTCGCGCAGCAGCGGCACGAGGTTGGCATGGTGGTCCCAGACGGTGGCGATCTCAGCCCCGGGCGCGAGGTAGTTCAGCCCGTCCCTGAAGTGGGGCAACTCGCTCAAGGGAACGACCTCCGAGTCACGCCGGTAGCTCACGGAGCTCTCCATGGGCGCGGAGAACTCGAAGGTGACGTTCTTCGCATCGCCCCTGCCGATGTTGTTGATGACGACCTCGACGAGGGTGCCGTGGCGGTACTCGGCGGTGACCACGACCTGGGGACGTTCGTGGGCGATGCGGCCCTCGCGCATCTCGTCGAGGGTGCCGCGGTTGACCGCCACCTGCTTTTTGAACACCGTCACCTGGTAGCCGAAGAGGGCCGCTAGCAGCATGGTGCCGATGGCGGAAACCGTTTGCGCTATGGTCGCGAGGTCCACTTCGCCTCCTCCTCCTACTCCTACTACGTTGCCGGTAGAAGCTAGCTTACCCTTAATGAGGTGCGTCGTCGTGGTCACGAAGCAACCGCCGGCCTTGGTCGCTCTCTTCGCCCCGGACTCTGTGGTGAGGTTTCACCTCCTAAGCCCCCGGAGCCTCGGCGCCATCATCCCTTTATTCACTCAAGTGCGTGGAACAGGAATTCTCGGAAGTTCGGTTGCAGAGATCCGAATATCCGCCCCACACGTTCCCTGAATGATCCCCGAGGCGCACCTACATGGTGCATACAAGACATGTAGCAAGCAGTTACTTACATGAACTTGCGCACAGATGAATACGAGACAGAGATGTCAGAGTCCTTCGTGTAGTCGACGTTCGT
>DASQWQ010000133.1:0-2199 GCA_035640175.1 Rubrobacter sp.
TATTCAGTGAACTGCCGAGAAGATGTCTTCTCGGAAACCTCAAGCGAGGGGCAAATCAGTGCCCAAGTGCTTGCCCGGCATCAAAGTCTTTAGGCCGAGTAGTGTGTTCATCGGACTTAGCTCCTAGGAAAACCCGACCGCGGCCTCCGTGACAGTCGGCCGCGAGGATCTCCACCCGGCCCGCCGCAATATCCACCTTTTGGTGGATGCCTTCCCACCTGGCCAGCCGTATCTTGAAGGTAACCGTCGTGTGACTAGCCCTCGAAAGGAGAAGCGATGAGGAAAGTAGTCGTATCGGAGTTCTTGTCACTGGACGGTGTCATAGAAGAGCCGCTCTGGTCGCTACAATTGACGGGCGAAGAACAGCAGAAGTACAAGCTCGATGAGCTCTCCGCCAGCGACGCTCTCTTGCTGGGACGGGCGACCTACGAGGAGTTTGCGGCGGAGTGGCCTCACTTGAGCGAGCAATACGGCGGATACACCGACATGATGAACTCTTACCCCAAGCACGTCGTCTCGACCACCTTGCAAGAACCCCTCGAGTGGAACGCGAAACTGCTCGAGGGGGACGTAGCGGAGGAAGTTACCAAGCTCAAGCAAGGGCCCGGCAAGGACATCCTGGTCTACGGCAGCGGAGATCTCGTCAACACGTTGATGAAACACAACCTCGTAGACGAGTACCGGCTCATGGTCTTTCCCATAGTCGTGGGGAGCGGGAAGCGTCTCTTCGAGGGCGAGATAGATACGACGGTTCTGAAACTCGTCGACTCGAAGACGTTCGGCACGGGCGTCGTCGTCCTCACCTACCAGCCTGCCGGCCGCATCTCGGGCACTGGTCCGCTGGCCGGAGGGAGGGCGATCGCGAAGCTGCCGGCGCAAGACCTCGAGCGCGCGCGGGCCTTCTACCGTGACAAGCTCGGGCTCGTCCCGGTCGAGGAACGCGACGGCGGACTGCGATACGTCGTCGCCTCCGGGGAGTTCCACCTCTTCCTCTCGACGGGATCGGCCTCCGGCGAATCGACCCAGATCGGCTTCGAGGTCGAAGACCTAGACGCCGTCGTGGCGGAGCTGCGTTCGCGCGGGGTCGTCTTCGAGGCGATCGACGCGCCCGGCTACGAGGTGGTCGACGGGATGATCGAGGTCGATGACAACTACCCGAGCAAGGGGAGGGGGGAGCGCGGCATCTTCTTCCACGACAGCGAGGGGAACCTCTTGGCGTTGGGACAGGCGATAGGCTGAAGGCGGCCCGCCTACCGACGGGGATTGTTCTGCCAGGCCAATTCTCTTTATGGGTCGCAGGGTTTGTGGCGAGGTTTGTCTCGTAGGACACTGGCCTACAGGACCAGGACCATGGTGCCCTCATCGAGTCGCCGCGTAGTACTCCTCTAAACGCTCCTCCAGTTCCGGTTGCTGCGGCTCGGCATCCCCACCCGTCGCAAGCACCCTCCTCCATTAACAGAGTAGCCTAGAAGAGGTCTTCTCGGAAGTTAGGCCGATGGGAGGCTGCGTCGGGATCTCGCATGGTGCACACTCAGCATAGAGCTGACGTCGACCTTACTTAGGAGGGCCGCATGACCGCCGAGAACGCACCCGCTCCGGGTCCCCCCGACACCATCGTCCTGATCCACGGGCTGTGGGTGACACCCCGCAGCTGGGAGCACTGGATCGAGCGCTACGAGGGGCGTGGCTACCGCGTGCTCGCCCCCGCCTACCCAGGCCTTGAGGTAGAGGTCGAGTCGCTCAACGAGGATCCCTCCCCGATAGAGGCCTTGACCATCCCTGCGGTCGTCGAGCACCTAGAGGGCATCGTAGGCGAGCTGGATAAGCCACCCATCATCATGGGCCACTCGGCAGGAGGTCTGTTCACCCAGATCCTGCTCGATCACGGTTACGGAGCCGCTGGGGTGGCCATAGACTCCGCGCCGGCAGAGGGTGTCAGGGTAACCCCGGTCTCACAGATAAGAATCTTCTTCCCGATTCTGAGGAACCCAGCCAACCGCCACAGGGCCGTAGGGTTCACCAAAGAGCAGTTCCACTACGCCTTCGGCAACAACCTCTCGCGGGAGGAGTCAGACAAGGTTTACGAGCGCTACCACATCCCTGCTCCGGGTAGCTTCATCTGGGCCGCGGTCTTGGCTAACTTCCAGCCTGGCATGCAGGAAGGCTACGTCAACTACCAAAACGACGAGCGCGTACCGC
>DASQWQ010000134.1:0-5625 GCA_035640175.1 Rubrobacter sp.
GGAACGGAAAGCGAGTAGCCGTGCGGTTCACGAGAGGTCGCGGCTTTGACGCTAGGTTGGTCGGCAACAGCGCCGGTGGGATCACTGTAGAACCCATCGAAGAAGATGCCGAAGGAGAACACACCCGGAGTGCGTTCGTCCCTTGGGCTGCCGTGCGATATGTCCAGTTGCTGGAAGAACCCGGCGAGCGCCAGAGGCCTCGACCCAAAGGCACCGCCGCCGAAATGCCGGAGGACCCCGCGCCTTAGTTGGTTGCGGAAGCCGTCTAAGGACTTTCGGACCCGATCCTAATGGTCTAGTATCCGCCTTGTGGGAGAGGACAGCACACGCGGAGACAACGCGGCATCTAACCGCGAGGCTACCACGTCCGCCTGGAGCTCACCGAGCAGGCCCAATCCCCGCTCGAGGGAGGAGAGCTGGCGGCGCAGCCTTCGCTCCGCCCGCCGCGCCGACTCCATTCAGGTGCCAGCGAGTCAGACGACGTACCCTACGTCGAGACGCAGACACCGGGGCACTTGCGGGCACCACGGATACCGTACCTGCTAACAAGAACGCCGGTCTTCCTATTGTTTGGAGCAGTCCTCTGATGGCCGCGTTTACCGTACCCCCCAACAAGAATAAAGCAGAAATCAGGCGCCACCGCATACCGTACTCTCTCACAAGAACATACCGTACCGTCCGACAAATGCTTGTCCCCTCCGGCGGTTCCCGGGTTCTACGACGCGAGCTTCATCTACAAAATACCTGCAAATCGTTGAATTTCTACGTTATTTGGTGCCCGGCAGAGATATACCGTACGCTCCGACAAGCTTTACCGTACTCTCCGACAAACCTTACCGTACCCTGCTACAAGGCTTACCGTACTCTCCGGCAAGGGATACCGTACTCTCCGACAAGTCTTACCGTACTGCTCCGCAAAACATACCGTACCCCGCAACAAAAGCAGAGTGCAATGTACCTGCAAAATTGGGGAAATACATCGGCGGGCGTTCTGAGCGTCCTGTATGTGTTTCTTGTTAAATGTTCTTATGTTGTTTGGGGATAAGGGTTAAGGGATTGGCCGAGAGCGGGGTTCAGGAGCTCAGGCTCTTCGAGTTCGAGGGGGGGCCCTTGATTCAGGTCGAGGTCAACCTCGAGGAGGCCCCGCTCTTTATGTTCAAGCGACGACACAGACACGAGGAGAGCACAGAGGCCCGCAACACGGTCCTAACGAAGAACGGGGATCGTCTGGAGCAGTACTGGAAGATAACGGCCCACCGCGACTTCGGTTTGCCCGGGCCCCAAGACCAGGATGTCTTCGTGGCCGTTATGACGGTGGTCAGCAGGCGTGGCGGCATCCCCCCCGACGGGCGCGTGAGCTTCACGCTCTACGAGCTCCTGGAGATCCTGGGCAAGACCCACGCGGGCAAGAACTACGACGACCTTAGGGACTCGCTCGACCGGCTTTCGGAGACTTCCATATACGCCGAGAACGCGTTCTACAGTAAAGAAGACGAGGACTTCCGCTCCCACCGCTTCCGCATGTGGAGCGTCCATTTCTCCAGGAAGAAGCGCAAGGGCCGCGCGAGCGAGCACCACACCTTGCGCTTCGACGACATCCTCGTGCGCTCCTACAACGCCAGCTACCTAAAGAGCCTCGACTCGGACTTCTACTATGGCTTGAGGCGCCCTCTGGCCCGCAGCCTCTACAAGCTCGTGGACGTCAAGCGCAAGGAGTCGCTCTCGTGGTCGGTGGAGCTAGAGGGCCTCCGGTTGCTGCTCTCCATGCCCGAGACCTACAAGTACCCCTCGGCCATCAAGCGTCAGCTGGAGCCGGCCCACCGCGAGCTGGTCGAGAAGGGATTCCTCTCCCGCGCGGATTTCGAGGAGCGCGGCCGCGGCCCCACGAAGACGAACGTGGTCCGCTACCGGGTTTCCCAAAGGTTCGTCCGCGAGAGATCAAGGCCTCTCCCGGAGCTATCCGACGGCGAGCGCTTCGCAACGGAGGCCCTCGTCGCCCAAGGCGTGTGGCCTCAGGCCGCCCGGGAGCTCGTGGTCAAGCACGGCGCCGGACACTGCCTCCACTACGTCGAGGCGCTCCCCTACCAGGAGGGGGTCAAGAACCCGGCGGGCTGGCTTAGGACTCACATAGAGAACGCCTGGCCGGTGCGCGTCCCCGAGGAGCCCCCCACCCTCCCTGCGGCTGAGGCGAACGAGACGGTGATCGAGGTCCCCGATCTCGCCTCCGAAGGAGAGAACGCCATAAGACCAGGGCGTCTCGGTCCCGATCCTTCCCTCTCGGACCCCGCCAAACCGGAGCCCGCCCAAGCGGCCGCCGCGCACAGGCGGGCCGCCTCAGAGGAGGTAGAGATGCGCCGCGCCTCAGGCGAGTTCGACGGGGCCATCGAGGCCTTCGAGACCCTCCCCTACGAGGAGTACAGGAAGTTCGTCGGCCACGCCGTCCGCCACCTCGACGGCAACCGCTACTACGTCAACCTCGATGGCGACCTCTACGTCTACTCGGGGGGCGTGGATTCCGAGCACCATCACTTCCTCCGTCGTCTCAATCGTAGTTCAGCATAATACAAGCTCACTCGCTGCATCTTGTGTCGGTTTGCCTTTTTGCTCTCTTCTCTTGGTTTTCCTCTTCCCCACTTCCCTGCGCCTCATCGGTACCTGCCCTATGAAGTATTATAGATACATAAATGCAGCCGGAGAGCAGCCCGAAAACGGGACCTGTGTCCGAAGAGCCCGAGGCCCACCGCGTTAGCTCCTTGCGCCTCCTCGGTAGCCTCCAACGCCTCCGAGGAAAATTCTATGGCCGACTACTGTACCCCTCGAGATCCGTGACCGCCATCATTGCCCCGCTTCACGAGATACTGTTGCTCAACTTGTTAACCGCCTTGCAGTGAATTATTGCAATCTAGCAACGAAACGGATTGCGCGGCTTGGGCACGGAGGCATCGCCCTCAAAGTCTGCCTTCCGCGGCGGCTGGTTGTACCCGCGCGATGCTCTAGGCGCGAACCCGCGGGCCCTCAGAGGCCCCTATACGCCTCACTGAGGGCCTCGGCGTCCCTTACTAGCTGTGGGGCGGCGTGGAGACGTGGGCACCCACGACGTAGAGTACGGCCTTCCTCCACGACGCCACCCGTGCCCCGAAGCCACGGCCTCCACCCCGTCCATCACTCGACGCCCCTAGACACAGCATCCAGTGTTCACCGTTACACGTGCTCACAGTATCCGGTGTTCACAGTAATATGTTCTTCACAGGTTAGTGTATTCCAGTTAACCTGTGTTCATGGCTTCACCGTATTACAGATTCACAGGTTTACTGCTGAATCTGCTGTGTTCACAGTTTCACAGGAGGGAGGGAGAGGGGTGATAGTTGCGATCGTTAACCTGAAGGGGGGTGTCGGCAAGAGCACCACGGCAATCTACTTCGCGACCGTGGCGAGCGAGGGGGGGGAGGTGGTGGTGCTCGACGCGGACAACGAGAGTAGCGCTCTCGAGTGGGCCGGTTCAGGGGAGTTGCCGTTCGAGGTCGTGCCCGTGCAAAGGGACCGGATGGCGAGGCAGGCGCGCGAGGCGGAGGGGGAGAGGCGAAAGGTCGTGATAGTGGACACGCCCCCCAACGACAGGGAGGTCTTGCGGGCCGCGGCCTCGGTGGCGGATCGGGTTGTGGTGCCGGTCGCGCCCACGGGAGTGGACGTGAACCGCTTGAGGGCTACCCTGGAGGTCCTCTTGGACGTGGAAGCCACCAGGGGCGAGCTGGACACGAGCATCCTCTTGACCCGTTGGGACGGGCGCAAGCGCCTGGCGCGGGAGGCGGAAGAGCTCCTCGGTATGTTCCCGCTTCTTGAGGCGCGCATCAGGGCCCTGACGCGCTACGAGAACGGGTTCGGCGGAAGGCCCGCGTACCTGGAGGAGTACGGGCAGGCTTGGAGGGAGGTCATCGGTGGCTGAGGAGGGGAAGGGTAGGAGGCGGCGGTCCTTGCAGGAGGCCTTCGGACAATCAGCGCCGCGGCCTGCGACCGAGGGGCCAGACGGCGCGGGTGGGACTGGGGATCAAACCGAGGACCAAGCGGCGCGGTCCGCGTCCCCAGAACCGGCCAGCCCGGGTGACGGCCGTTCGAGTGCAGAGGTCCGTCAAGGTGCAACCCCGCGCCCACGCAAACGCCAAGGTCAAAGCGCAAGGCGGCGGGCCGCGAGGCACTCCGAGGCGGCGGACCCAGGCGCGAAAACAGACGGGGGGAAAGACGCCAGGATCGTGGAGCAGGGGGAGTCGGAGATGGTACCGGGCAAGGGAGGGGAGATGGTACCGGCGAGCAAACCGGTGAACATGACCTTCACAGTGACCGCCAAGGAGCGTTACCTGTGGACGCTCGAGCTTAAGCGGCGCGGACGCACGGCTGTGAGCGTGCTGCGCGAGACGATGGAGGGGATGATGGGGGAGGAGGACGGGTGGTAGTCCCCCGGCGCCAGCTACAACGGCGCGGCGCTCCGCTGCATTTAAAAGAATGTTGGTATTGCGGGGGACCTTACAGCCCCTAAATTCGCCGAGCAAGCTGGCACCGTCGTCCTCTACCCCACGCAGTTTGACCTCCTTACTCACCCGAGTGCGTGGAAGAGAAATTCTGCGAACTTCGCGTTGACGGAGTTCTAAGAAGTTCGCATAGCCCCGGTCCAACGCCTATGGGCGTCCGTGGCCAAGACTGGCTGTCTTCGAGTATTATCTGACCTTCCCTGACTGCCTCCTAATACCTATCGGCGGACGGATCCGTTGGGCATGGGGGTCAGGTCACGCCCTGGGGTCAAAGCGCGCGCCCGTGTAACACTAGAGCCCAGGTGAGGCAGCCAAACGCAGCTGTGGATGCCACCGCGCGGGCGATGTTCCACCGGACCCAGCTCGCTTCGAAGCGCTCGCGCACCGCTGCAAGATCGGCGATGCGGTCGGGGTCTCCTGTCACGGCGAGCTCATTGTTGAGCGGCACGTTAAGGCCGAAAGTGATGACGAGCGTCGCCACGTATAGGACGAGCGCAGCCGCGATCCAAGGCAGCACGGCTCGCCAATCCCCGTGCAGATGAAGCACTCCGGCCAAGGCAGTGAACACTAACGCGCCAAAGAAGCTGACGAAGAACCAGGGGTTGAGTATCGCCACATTGATCTGTTGCATCGCGCTGACGAAGGTCCGATCGTCGGTCCGGCTCAGGCCGAGCATGACCGAGATGGCATAGGCGTAGTAGAGGCCTGCCATGAGCCCTGTGGTTAACGTGGCTGCGGCTAGCGCGCCGCCTCGAAACAGCTCCAACATCGCATCCTCCAAAGCTAGATCGCAGTCTGCTCGCTCGTACCTACACAAACAGTATCTCAAGGTAGGGCTGAACTAGTTGCAGAAGCATCGCTCGTAACGGCTTCTCCTGCGGTAGAAGATATTCTAGCGGCCTCGGCCCTTATTCACCGGAGTGCGTGGAAGGGGAATTCTCCGAAGTCCATATCGAGAATCCTGCATAGCCCCATTCCTATAGGGCCTGGCGCGCTCCGCCGAAAAACGGCGCCTCTCCTTGGGTATTAGGGAGAACTAAGCGCTAGGGCGGCTTCGAGCCCTGGACGTCCTTGAAGCCGCCCCAGGGTTTCGTCCATGCAT
>DASQWQ010000135.1:0-17260 GCA_035640175.1 Rubrobacter sp.
GACCCTCGGGGAACTGGTCGAGCGGCACAGCTCCGCTGGCGTTGGGGCGACGGTCCTCGTGGCCGAGCTGGAGGACCCGAGCGGCCTCGGGAGGGTAGTCGAGGACGCCGGCGTGGTCAGGATAGTCGAGGAGAGGGACGCGACCGAGTCCGAGCGACAGATCAGGCTCGTCAACCTCGGCATCTACGCTTTCAGGCTCTCCGAGATAAGGGATACGATCTGGGGCCTCACCTCGGAGAACGAGGGCGGTGAGCTGTACCTAACGGACGTACTCGAGACGATCGGAAAGCGTTCGAGGGCCGTTACCTACAGGCTCAAGAACCCTGAGGAGGCGAACCTCGTCAACGACCGCTCCCAGCTTGCACGGGCCGAGGAGATCCTCAGGCGCCGCATCCTGGACGCCCACATGAGGGACGGGGTGACGGTGAGGGACCCGGCTTCTACGCACATAGAGGCTTCGGTCGAGATCGGGCACGACACCGTGATCCTGCCTGGAAGCATGTTGCGCGGGGAGACGAGGATCGGTACGGACTGCGTGATCGGGCCCTCTACAGACCTCCAGGACACGCGTGTTGGTGACGGCGCCCTCGTCGAACACTCGGTCGGACGCGGGGCCGAGGTCGGTGACGGGGCGAGCGTCGGTCCCTACTCTTTTCTGCGGACCGGTACGGTCCTCGAACCAGGGGCCAAGGTCGGGGCTTACTGCGAGGTCAAGAACTCGCGGGTAGGAGCGGGGAGCAAGGTCCCTCACCTCTCGTACGTGGGAGACGCGGAGATCGGGGCCGACGCCAACCTTGGGGCCGGGACCATAACGGCAAACTACGACGGCGAGAACAAGCACCGTACCTTGGTGGGAGACGGCGTCTTTACAGGGGTGAACACGAATCTCATCGCGCCTGTCACGGTCGGCGAGGACGCTTACACAGGGGCTGGGTCGGTGGTTAACAAAGACGTGCCAGCGGGCAAACTAGCTGTGGGGGCCCCGGCGCGCGCGATCCGGGAGTCTCCCCAGCGGCGTAGAAAGAGGGCGCAGCAAGGCTGGTCGGCCAAAAACGAGACGGAGGGCTAGCGCGACGATGATGCAGAACGGCTATCTGACGCAGACCACGGAGAAGCGGCTGATGATAGTCAGCGGCCAGGGCTATCCCAAACTATCCGAACGTATCGCCGAGCGGCTGGATGTGGACTTGAGCGGGGTCGAGCTGAGGGAGTTTGCCAACGGCGAACTGTACGCCAGGTATCTGGAAAGCGTCAGGGGAGCTGACATGTTTATCGTGCAGTCGTTGTGCGATCCTGTCAACGAGAATCTAATGCAACTCCTCATCATGATAGACGCCGCAAAAAGGGCCTCTGCCAAAAGGATCGTGGCCGTTATCCCGTGGTACGCTTACTCGCGCCAGGATCGCAAGACCAAACCGCGCGAACCCATAACCGCGCGCCTGATAGCAAACATGATCCAGGCCGCGGGGGCTGAGCGGGTGATGACGATGGATCTGCACTCGGGCCAGATCGAGGGCTACTTCTCTTTCCCAGTGGATCACCTGACGGCGATGCATACGTTCGTCGACTATTTCGTGGACCAGGGCTTCCAGGACGCGGAGGATGCCGTCGTTGTCGCCCCTGACACGGGCGAGGTCAAGGTCGCCAAGCAGCTCGCCGGACACCTCAGGCTGCCCTGGGCCATAGTGAACAAGATGCGCGACAGGCCGGGACACTCTGAAGTGACGCACGTCATCGGGAACGTAGCGGGCAAGCGGGTCGTCATGATCGACGACGTAATCGCCACGGGCGGGACCCTGGTCAATGCCGCGAAGCGCCTGGTTGACGAAGGCGCGGTCGAGGTCAGCGCCGCCGCCACCCACGGTGAGTTCTCGGGGAACGCCTACCAGAAGATCGAAGACTCCCCCTTGAAGGAGGTCGTCGTGACCAACACGCTGCCCTTGAAGGAGGATGAGCCGCGTTCTAAGATACAGACGCTCAATATCGCACCGATCCTCGCGAGCACTATCAAGAACGTCTTCACAGACGAGTCGGTGAGCGAGGTCTTCATGGGCGAGAACCAACTCTTCTAGACCGTTAGGAGCGAGACGTGGCAGACAACGTAGATCTACAGGCGCGGGAGCGCGGGGAGAGGGGCAAGAACGCGGCCCGACGCCTCAGGGCCTCGGGGATGACCCCTGCCGTCCTCTACGGTGAGGGCAACGAGGCCGGCGGGAGCATGGCGCTCGCGGTCCCGACGAAGATCGTGGACTACACCCTCCATCACTTTGGGGACAACGCCCTCTACAACATAGACTTCGACGGGGCTACCTCGACGGCCCGTGTGGTGGACGCGCAGCGCGACCCTGTCTCAGGGCTCCTGGTCCACGTCGACTTCGCGCCGGTAGACATGCGCGAGCGCATCGAGGTCACGGTCCCGCTCACCGTCGTCGGCGAGGCGCCCGGCGTCGAGGAAGGCGGCGTGCTGCAGCAGGTCGCCTACGAGATCCAGGTCGAGTCCCTCCCCGGCGACATCCCGCAGGAGATTACGATCGACGTCTCGAGCCTCGGTATGCACGAGAACCTCACCCTCGGCGATCTCACGCTTCCCGAGGGCGTAACGCTGCTATCTGAGCCCGAAGAGGTCGCGGTTACGGTCACGGCGCCGACGGAGATCACCGAGGAGGAGATGGAGGCCGCTGGCATCGTCGAGGAGCCGACGGACGAGGCCGCTGCGGAGGCTGCCGAGATCGAGGAGGCTGCCGAGGGTGAACAGGCGTCTGAGGAGGATGCTGCCGAGGAGGGACCCGCGGGACAGAACTTCCAGGCTTAGACTGTTCCGCTCCTTCTTCAAGACAGATGAAAGGGATGAAGGGGAGCGGATCCGGTCCCCCTTCGTCGTCGGTCTCGGTAACCCTGGACGCTCCTACGAACGCACCCGCCACAACGCCGGGTACCTGGTCGCCGACGAACTCGCGAAGCGCCACGACGGCTCCTGGCGCAAGAGGAAAAAGGTCGAAGCAGCTCCCGTCTCATTAGGCCTCTACAATGCCACCCTCCTCAAGCCTACGACCTTCATGAACAACACGGGCTCTGCCGTCTCAGACCACAGGCCTGAGAACCTCATCGTCGTCCACGACGACCTCGATCTGGAAGCGGGGACGGTGCGCGTCAAGGTCGGAGGCGGCGCGGGCGGGCACAACGGCCTGCGTTCCATCATAGGGAGACTGGGCAACGGTTTCGTCCGGGTGCGCATCGGTATCGGGCGCCCGCCCGCAGGCGTTACGGTCACGGACTACGTGCTCTCGCGGATGGATTCGGCCGTGAAAGACGCCATTCCCAAGGCCGCGGATGCGGTCGAGCTCGTCGTCGAGCACGGCCCCGAGGCTGCGATGAACCGCTTCAACGTACGCGCCTGAAAGCTCTACAGAGGTAGCCCGGACTCTCTCCACAGCGCCGGCGCAGAGTCTAAAGAAATTTTGGAAACTTCCCTTGACCCTCACGTTGCGTGAGGCTTTAGACTTCTCCGTGCACAGGAGGTGAACCGTGAGCAAACAAGAGACAGCAGGCTACACGGTCGGTGAGGTGGCTGTCCTCTCCGGTGTGACGATCCGGACGTTGCACCACTACGATGAGGTCGGGCTACTATCGCCGGGTGGACGTAGTGCGGCCGGCTATCGCATCTACGAGGACCCTGATCTGGAGCGGCTGCAACGGATCTTGTTCTACAGGGAGCTTGGGTTCACCCTGGATGAGATCTCGACCATCGTTGACGATCCGCACACCGATGCGCTCGGGCACCTGCGCCGCCAGCGCGGGCTGCTGAACGAGCGCATAGAGCGCCTGAGCGCGATGGTCGACGCCATCGACTACGAAATGGAGGCAAGGACTATGGATCTGCCACTGACGCCAGAGGAGCGCCTCGAGGTTTTCGGGGAGTTCCGGCCCGAGAATCACGCCGAGGAGGCCGAGCAGCGCTGGGGCGAGACCGAGTCCTACAAGGAGTCCCAGCGACGCGTCTCAAACTACAACAAGGAAGACTGGCAAAGGCTCAAGGCCGAGGAAGAAGAGATACGCGCCCGCCTGGCCGCGGCGCTGGATGCTGGCCTGGCACCCGACAGCGAGGAGGCCATGGCGGCAGCCGAGGCACACCGCCAGCACATCAGCCGCTGGTTCTACGAGTGCAACGACGAGATCCACCGCGGCCTGACGGAGATGTACGTCAGCGACGAGCGATTCCGGTCCAATTACGACACGCAGGTCCCTGGGCTGGCCGCTTTCATCAGGGATGCGGCCCATGCCAACGCTGGTCAGCATTTCAGCTAGTCAGCACTTCAGCATGTCAGCTTGTTGTTCTTGCCTAAAGCCGACCGCTAGTACGAGAACGAGCGATTCGCAGAGGTATTGGCGTACTGCGAATCGCTCTTAGGAATTACCATCCGGTTTCGAGGTAGGGCTCTATTCTGTCGCCGGCACAATTCGGGGCAGTTGGCGGAGCATCCTGCCGAGCATCTCGATGCCGCCCTGATCCAGGATGCGGTCTTCTTCGATGATCTCTAGGCCTTGTGGGGCAGCTAGCTCGCGGAGCCTCCTGGCCGTGACGCTGGCGCACACCACCACCTCGACTTCGCTGAGGGCGGCCAGGACTTCTCCACTCTCCTGGTCCACGTAGACCTGGACGAAGTTCAGATGGTCGAGGCCAGCACCCTCGATGGAGCGCGAAAGGTTCTCCATGCACGTGCGGCCCCAGCCCACAACCCCGACCAGGGTACCTGACGGAAGCTCCATCAACCTTTGCAGGCTCTCCAGCGTCGCCTCGGCCAGTAGCGCGACCGCCTCTATCCCGTGCGGCTCCACGATGTCCTGCACCTCATGGATGTGGAAGAAGGTCGTCACGGCGAGTCGCCATGGCAGCTCTTCTGCGCCCGAGAATCTGTCCGCGAGGTCCTCGAGCAGAACCTTCTCCACTTCGACAGGAAGCTGATCCTCGAGCTCGGAGGAGAACTGATCCAACTCCGCTCGCGTGCACTCGACGAAGAGGATGGACGTCTTCTCCTGCGGCTTCGCGCCAGCCCGCGCGAGCAACGCATACGCCAGATCATCGACAGGCACGCCCTGCGCCGCCGCGAGGTCCATAACCCTCTCCAGGACCTCCTGACGCTTCAAGTCCTCCGCCTCAACCGGTGGCTCGACCACGTAGACGCCACTGCCGCGGCGGCTCTCCACGTAACCCTCCCGCTCGAGGTCGGAGAACACCCGCGCCACCGTGTTCCTGTTCACCCGTAGAAATCCAGCCATGGCCCTGATGCTCGGCAACCGGCTCCCTACCTCGAAGTTGCCCGTCAGAATGAGGTGCTTGATCTGCCCCTCCAACTGGACGTGTACCGGTACGTGACTCTTCGAATTTATCCGCAAATCCATAAATTAACCTATTGTCCTATGACACCAAGCCAGTTATAATTGTCCCAAATCAGCGTGACAATTATAACGCAACTGGCGAGTACGGAGGTGAGTTATGGGTACTCTGTTCGATCTGGAGATAGCAAGGGAACGGCGGGATGAGCTGTTGCACGAAGCGGAGGAGCGTAGGATCGCTGGTGCTTTGCGGAGGGCCCGTCGGGGTGTTGAGGAAAGCCGGCGCGGTGTGCCCAGGGGGTTGGAGGATGTGGGCGGGGGCCTCGCCAAGGAGCCTACGGTCGCCGTGTCGCACTACCGGACGTTACGTAGATAGGGCGTCGTGGTGCAGCAGAACACCTCGGGAACCGAGGGCCGGATCACGTTCACCCTCGCAGGGGCGCTCGCCGGGGCGAGGAGATGCGTACCTATCGCGATCAGCGGCGGTGGCATCGGCCTCGTATTCGGGACGCTGGCGGGACAGACTGGTCTCGGCACCGCTGAGGCCGCCCTGATGAGCGCCCTCGTGTTCTCGGGGGCGGCGCAGTTCGTAGTGCTTGGGCTCTGGGCGGCCCCGCTGCCTGTAGCTACCATCGTCCTCGCTACGCTCGTGGTTGGTCTCAGACACTTGCTGATGGGCGCGGCCCTCGGGCCAGTGTTCTCGAAATTGCCGCGTCTCAAGGCCTATGGGTCAGTGTTCTTCATGGCTGACGAGAACTGGGCGCTCACCATGGGTGAGTTTGCCAAAGGACGCCGCGACGCCGCGTTTCTGGTCGGCGGAGGGTTGTTGATGTTCCTTGCCTGGACCGGGTCTACATTCGCCGGGGGCGCCCTTGGCGGTGTGGTGGAAGATCCTTCACGCTGGGGACTCGACTTCGCTTTCACAGCTGTGTTTCTGGCTCTCATCATGGGGATGTGGAAAGGGAGATCCAACATCCTCCCCTGGACGGTGGCGGCCGCGGTCGCGGTGGCGGCGCACCACTGGCTGCCCGGCCAGTGGTACATCCTGCTCGGTGGACTGGCGGGGAGCTTTGCAGGGGTGGTGCGGCGTGGCCATTGATCCCGGCACCCTGCTCACGATAGTCTTGATGGCGCTTGCGACCTACGCCACCCGGGCGGGCGGACTCTGGCTCGCGAGCCGGTTCGACCTCTCCGAGCGGGCCGGGGCGTGGCTCGATCAAATACCGGGTGCTATCCTCGTCTCGCTCGTGGCCCCTACCATCCTGATGGGCGGGCCCGTCGAAGTGCTGGCCGCACTCGCTGTCGTGATAGTGTCCCTGAGGACTGGTAGCCTGCCGGCTGCGATGGTGACAGGGGTAGGGACCGTTCTGGCGCTGCGGGCCCTGGAGGCGAACCTGCTATGATCTCGCAAGCCGGTCCGAGTACCGATCTTCCGCTCGCTCATGGGCTTCGTCTACCTGTGTGCCTTCCGCCTGCGCCAGAAGAACCAGACGGTTGCGGTGATGAGAACTACCAGGACCGAAAACCCGACGAAAGACGTGAAGACTTCTACTATCCTCCACCGACCGCCGAGAGCCCACCCCAGGCTGATCAAACTCGCGTTCCAGATGCTACATCCGAGGATCGTGTAGCCGAGGAAGCGCCAGCGCAGGGGCATGCGCTTGAGGCCGGCAGGCACAGAGACCAGGGCGCCGACGCCGGGGATCAAGTGTCCGATTAGGATCGCCTTTCCCCCGTGACGCTCGAATACAGCACTCGCCCTTTCGAAGTCAGACATGAAAAGGAGCTTGTAACGTTCGAAGTGCTTGATCACACGCCGCAAGCGCGCCTCCCTGAGCCTGAATCCGACGGCGTACAGGATGAGCGCAGCACACATCCTGGCCGCCGTCGCCGTGAGCAGCACGGGGACGAACGAGAGACGTCCGTTGCCGATCAGGAACCCGAACAGCGGCAGCGTCAGCTCCGTCGGGATCGGCAGGTACAAGCTACCCGACAATATGAGAACGAATACGCCGACGTACCCGAGCGAATGGACTACGTCAATGACCCACCGTACGAGATCGGTGAGCACACCACCCATCGTGCTTTATCCTCCTCTCCTCAGCGAGACAACTTTATTATGCACCATGCGATGCACCACCGGACCCCGGACAGACGCCCTAGCGCGTACCCGATGCGAGCAGCGTACCCACAAACCACTCTTTGCAACAGGGCTGACCCGAACGATGCCGATGTCCGATTTCCGCCAGTAATCTTGCCTGTTGGGTGCGACAATAGGGGCGTGCTGAAGGACTTCGAACATCGCTATCGCGCCGTACGAGGCCGCGACGTCCGCTTCGACGGTTGGTTCTACGTAGCTGTTACCTCTACGGGGATCTACTGCCGGCCCAGTTGTCCTGCCGCGACTCCCAAGCGGTCCAACGTCCGCTTCTATCCGACCGCGGCCGCCGCGCAGTACGCTGGTTTCCGCGCCTGCAAGCGGTGCAGGCCCGACGCCGTGCCTGGCTCGCCGGAATGGGACACCAGGGCCGACATCGTCGCGAGAGCGATGCGCCTCATCGCTGACGGCGTCGTCGACAGGGACGGTGTCGCCGGACTCGCGCGGCGGCTCTGCTACACGGAGCGCCACCTACACCGCCTGCTCTCCGCCGAGGTTGGGGCCGGTCCGCTCGCGCTCGCCCGCGCACGACGCGCCCACACAGCCAGGCTTCTCTTGGAGACCACAGATCTACCCATCACCGAGGTCGCGTTCGCCGCCGGATTCACGAGCGTACGCCAGTTCAACGACACCATCCGCGAAGTCTTCGCCGTAACCCCGAGAGAGCTGCGACGCGTCCGGGGAGTGCGCGATGAGACGGCGCGAGGGGAGATCCCACTGCGACTACCGTTCAGGATACCGTTCGACACGAACGGTATGCTGCGATTTCTCGGTACTCGCGCGGTAGCCGGCATAGAGACTTTCGATGGGGAGACCTACCGGCGGACGCTGCGTCTGCCGCACGGCGCCGGTGTCGTGGCTCTCTCAGACGGCGGCGACCACGTCAGGTGCGTGCTCAGGCTCGAGAACCTGCGAGACCTCGGTAGCGCGGTACAGCGATGCCGCTCGCTCCTCGACCTCGACGCCGACCCTGTCACCGTCACCGACGTGCTCGGCGTCGACCCACTCCTCGGTGCGCTCGTTCGTCGTTCTCCGGGGAGACGCGTACCGGGGAGCGCGGATAGCGCCGAACTCGCCTTCCGGGCGGTGCTCGGCCAGCAGGTCTCCGTGGCCGGCGCCCGCACCCTCGCCGGCCGGCTCGTCACCCGCTGCGGAGAACCGCTCCCCGAGACGCTCGCCGCCGAAGGCGACGAACCTACGCATCTCTTCCCCGGGCCGCACACCGTAGCCGGGGCGGCACTCGAGGGACTCGGCGTTCCCAGCGCGCGTCGTGACACCTTGCGCGGTCTTGCGCGCGCCCTTGCAGGAGGTCAGATCGTGCTCGACCCGGGCTCTGAGCGTGAGGAGGTCGAACGGCGGTTGCTGGAGTTGCGGGGGATAGGATCTTGGACCGCTTCGTACGTTGCGATGCGGGCGCTCGGCGACCCCGACGCGTTTCTTACCTCGGACCTCGGGGTCAGAAAGGCCATCTGCCGGCTCGGCCACGCGGGCGACCGGGGGAGCGTCGCCTCTCTCGCAGAACGGTGGAGACCCTGGCGCGCCTACGCCACGCAGCACCTGTGGGCCAGCCTTGGGGATGAGAAGGATCAGACAGAGAAACGAGAGGTGATAGCGTGAAAGCTTACGTCGACGAGATAGAGTCTCCCGCCGGACCGCTCGCGTTCGCGGTAAACGAAGATGGGGCCCTTATGCGGCTGCACTTCGTAGAGAGCGACTACGGGCCGGCCTTTGAAGAGGATTTAGAGGACGAAGGTTACACCGTGGAAGCTGACGAGACCAGGACAGCCGGCGTCCGAAAAGAGTTGTCCGAGTATGTGAGCGCTCGACGCAAGACCTTCGATTCGCCCCTGGCGTTCACTGGCTCGGAGTGGCAGAAGGCTGTTTGGATGGAGTTGACGCGCATCCCCTTTGGGGAGACCAGGTCTTACGGGGAGATCGCGGACAACCTCGGACGACCAGGCGCGGCGAGGGCCGTCGGCAGGGCCAACGCCTCCAACGTCCTGCCCGTGGTCGTACCCTGCCACCGTGTTATCGCTGCGGACGGCACGCTCGGCGGGTTCAACGGTGGACTACACCTCAAGGAGCGCTTGCTCGAGCACGAGCGTAACGTACTCGCCGCGGCGGGCAGCTAGTTTGTCGGAAGTGTCGAGAGGATAACACAACGTTCGTGTTGTCTGAAAAGAGTGTCTTATGAGACCGAAAGATTTCGCAGGTCTCATCCTACTCGGCGCGCTATGGGGCGGCTCGTTCCTGTTTATCCGTGTCGCCGTGCCTGCGTTGGGTCCTTTCTTGCTCGTGGAGCTGCGGGTTGGTCTCGCTGCCGCAGCCCTGTTTCTCTACGCTCTGGCCGCCGGCCGCATGCCGAAGATCCGAGGCCGGTGGAGGTCGTTCCTTGTCCTGGGGTTCTTGAATGCGGCCGTGCCATTCTCCCTGATCTCGGCGGCCGAGATACACTTGACGGCCTCCCTCGCCGCCATCCTGAACTCGACCACCGTAATGTTCACCGCGATTGTGGCCGCGGTCTGGATGGGCGACGCCCTGACGGCCAGGAAGGTCGTCGGGATCGTTCTTGGGATCGTCGGGGTCAGTGTGCTTGTGGGCTGGGACCCGCTCCCCTTGAACGGGGCTGTCCTGTTGGCGGTGGCGGCGATGCTCGGCGCTTCGCTCTCTTACGCGCTGGGAGCCACCTACGTCAAGCGGGCATTTTCGGGCATTCCACCACTCGGGATGGCTATCGGGCAGTTGGGTGGAACGGTTGCGCTCCTCTTGCCCCTGGCCGTCGTTAGCCGACCTGAAGAAGCGCCATCTCTCGTCGTGGCTCTCTCCATGCTCGGGCTGGCGTTCCTTTCGACTGCGGTGGCTTACCTGATCTACTTCCGCCTCATCGAGAACGTCGGACCGACGAGCACGGTCACCGTCACGCTGCTCGTGCCTGTCTTCGGGCTGTTGTTCGGTGTGTTGCTACTCGAGGAGCCTTTCGGACTTGGCACGCTGGCAGGGCTCGGGATCATCCTCACGAGCGTCGTCTTCATCACGGGCATCGCTTCCCGGAAGAACAAGCTTGAAGGCAATTAAAGAGCGCAGCCTTGCTTTGCCAGGTGTTCAGCGCGGGTAGAGGATCATCTGCGTGCATCGGAAGAGCGCTATGGGCTTGCCGCCCTCTTTGTCGGAGACGGTCGCATCCCACACCTGCGTCGTGCGGCCACCATGGACGAGCTTCGCTTCGCAGCAGATCACGCCATCACGTTTGGTCCCCACGAAGTTGCACTTCAGCTCTATTGTCGTGAAGCTCTCCGCGCCTTCTGGCAGGTTCACGAACGTCCCGTAGCCGCACGAGGTATCCGCAAGGGCGATCACCGTCGCCGCATGCAGGTAGCCGTTCGGGGCCATGAGCTCGTTACGGAGATCGAGGCGGCTGGAGAGACTACCTTCCTCCGCCTCCGATATCGTCAGCCCGATGAGACCTGGCAGGGTTCCCATACCGCGTTCATTCAGCTCCTCGAGAGTAGTCATATACGGGGCCTCCAGGGTGATTATCACGACTCAACGGATTATCCCAGAGTTGAATCTCGTTGCTTGAGATCCACGCTCAGGCGGTAGAATCTACTGGTGAGCGAGAGGACGAAGACGAGATCCTTCAGAGCCCCGCGCAGGGTCCGCGCATATCTGGCCGCAAACGCCGAGCGTCCCGCGCTTCTGCTCGCCGCGAGCGAGGAGGCGGCCGAACGTTACGCTCGCGAGGCCGAGGTCTTCACCGACGGCCCTGTCGTACACCTGCCCTCCCGCGGCGCTCCTTACGGCGACGTCTTCGACCCCGCCGTGAGCAGGGTTGGGAGACGGCAGAGAGCTTTGCGTTCGCTGCGTTCTGCCCGCGTCGTGGTAGCCGGACCGCTGGCCTTCATGGAGCGGACACCACTCTACGAGCCGATAGAACTGGCCGCAGGAACGGAGAAAGAGCTCGACGCGACGCTGGAACGGCTGGTTGTCCTCGGCTACGAACGGGTGGATAGGGTCTCCCGCCCGGGGGAGTTCGCTGTTCGTGGCGGCATCGTAGACGTGTTCCCGAGCACCCGACGTTCGCCTGTGCGAGTGGAGTGGTGGGGGGATGAGATAGAGAGCGTCCGCGCCGTCTCTCTGGCCACCCAGCGCGTCGTACGCGAGCTCGAAGCCGTAACGGTCTACGCAGCCAGCGAAGGCGACCTCGCCGGCCTCGCAGCCACGGAGGAGGAACTGCCGGAGGAGGCCCGCCGCGGTGTGCGGGTACCCGGCCTCGACCGGCTCCTGCTCGCCCTGAACCCTGTCTCGCCGCGCACGCTGCTGCCCGAGGGCGTAGAGGTCTGGAGTGAGGAGCCACAAGAAGACGTTTCCGAAAGCGTAGAAGGGCTTGTCCATGAGCTCTACGACAGGGGGATGCCTGATCCCGACATCGAGTTCTCCCTTGGTGAAGAAGGAGAATCCATCTCTGCGCCCCCGGTCGCAGCGTTCGCCGACACGTTAAGGGAGGCGGCCCGCAGGCTCGACGCGCTCGTCGAGGGTGGGCTCGCTGTCTTCGTCGCGTGCTCCTCACTCGGGGAGGCGAGGCGGACGGTGTACGCGTTCGGGGAGATCCACCGCACCATGCGCGAGACCGCGCGGGTCGACGCAGACCTGCCGCCAGGTCTCTACGCTCTGCCAGGCGAGGTCGAGGAGGGGTTCACCTATCCCGAAGGCGGGGTCGCGGTCTTCAGGAGGGACTCGCTGCTCGGCCGCAGGCGTGAGGCGCGCCGCCGTACGGGTGGCAGGTCGCTCGCCTCCTTCGCTGACCTGAAGGTCGGGGATCTGGTCGTGCACGCCACGCAGGGTATCGGACGCTTCCAGGGGCTGGTGGCCCAGGAAGTCCTCGGCTCCACCCGTGACTACATGCAGGTGGGCTACCGTGGGGGCGACACACTCTTCGTGCCATACGAGCAGATGGAGCTGCTGCACAAGTACGTGGGGGGCGACGGCGCGCGCCTCGACAAGCTCGGTGGCGCGACGTGGGCGCAGGTTACGGACAGGGTCCGAAAGAGGGTCAAGGCGCTCGCCGGCGAGCTCTTGCGGCTCCACGCGGCGAGAGCCTCGGCTCCCGGCTTCGCGTTCCCCGAAGATGGGGAGTGGGAGAGAGAGCTCGAGGAGAGCTTCCCTTACCAGGAGACCCCCGATCAGGAATCGGCTATCACCGCCGTCAAATCGGACATGCAGAGGCCTCACCCGATGGACCGTCTGGTCTGCGGGGACGTTGGCTTCGGAAAGACAGAGGTGTCCGTGCGGGCCGCCTTCAAGACGGCGCTCGCGGGTAAACAGACCATGATGCTCGCCCCGACGACCATTCTCGTGCAGCAGCACGAGCGGACCTTTAGAGAGAGGCTCGGCTCCTACGCCGTCAGAGTCGAGAGTCTCTCGCGCTTCACCTTGCCGGCCGACCGGCGCAGGATCCTGGCTGACTTCCATGCCGGGGAGGTGGACGTGCTTATCGGGACGCACGCGCTGCTCGGGTCCGAGGTCAGGCCAAGAGACCTTGGGCTCGTCGTCGTGGACGAGGAGCAGCGCTTCGGCGTCAGGCACAAAGAGCGCATCAAAGAGTACAAGACCTCCGTGGACGTCCTCACGCTTACGGCGACCCCGATCCCACGCACCATGCAGATGGGCCTGGCCTCCCTGCGCGACATAAGCGTGATCGAGACCCCCCCGGCGGGACGCCGCAGCATCCTCACGCACGTTGGTCCCTACGACGAGGAACTCGTAAAGCATGCCATCGAGCGGGAGGTCGCCCGTGGCGGACAGACCTTCTTCGTCCACAACCGCGTGGAGAGCATAGACGAGGTCGCAGAGAGGCTCCGCGAACTTCTGCCCGGCGTGCGCTTGGTAACCGCGCACGGGCAGATGCCGGAGCGGGCCCTTGAGGGAGTAATGCAGCACTTTCTCAACGGGCAGGCCGATGTCCTGGTCACGACGACCATCGTCGAGAGCGGGCTCGACGTCGCCACGGCGAACACCCTGATCGTCGACCGCTCGGACGCCATGGGGCTCGCCCAACTGTACCAGCTTCGGGGCAGGATCGGACGTTCCACAGAGCAGGCCTACGCTTACTTATTCGCCCCTCTGGGAGCGACGGTCGAGTCGCAGAAGCGGCTCGAAGCATTAATGGACTTTACCGAGCTGGGGAGCGGGTTCGCCATCGCCATGCGGGATCTGGAGATCCGGGGCGCGGGAAACCTGCTCGGTGCCGAGCAGTCGGGGCACATAGCGGCCGTCGGCTTCGAGATGTACCTGACCCTTCTGGAAGAAGCCGTCGCGGCCGCAAGGGGCGAGCCGCAAGAGCGCCGCGAGGAGCGGCCTGTTATCGTGGAGCTTACGCTCGATGCTTATCTGCCGCCGGGGTACGTCATGGATGAGATCGAACGCGTAGATCTCTACCGCAGGGCTTCAGGCCTCGGCTCCCTCGCCGAGGTGGAAGACCTGGCCGAGGAGCTCGTCGACCGCTTTGGGGCGCTTCCCGAGCCGGCCAGGAACCTGCTCGGTCTCTCACGGGTCAAGCTCCTCGCCCGCGAGGTTGGGGCCACCTCCGTGACCCACCGTTCAGACAACCTCACCATCACTGGCACCACTGCGGGCTCCGCCGCCCCCGCCCTCATAAGGAAGGCTACGGGGGGAACCGTCACGACGAGGAGCGGCAGGACATCGGTACGTGCCCCTGGGTCGAATCCCCTCGTCCTGGCGGAAGAGTCGCTGCAGGCGCTCGCGCGGGCGGGCTGAAGGGCCGAACCTGTCATCCTGCATGCTATAATCCCGGGCGGTCTCTGGTATTCAAACAGCGAGGTTCTTCGTCATCTTGAGCACGTTTTTCAGGAACAAGATGTTGTACGTCTATGTGTTACTAGGGCTCGTCATACTCGTCTTGGTGGGCTGCGATGCGGCCGAGCCGGTCGCCAATGTCGACTCTCAGGCCAGGAAAGTGGTGACCTTCGAGGGCGGCGACGTCACGCAGGGGGAGTTGGATGAGTTCGCCGAGCAGAGCGGTGTACCCAAAGACGATCCTCAGTACCAGGCCACCGTACAGCAGATCATGCCCCAGCTCGTCAGCATCGAGATAGCCAAGGCCTACGCCCAGGAGCACAACATAACGGTCTCGGACAAAGAGGTCGACCAAGAGCTCACGAAGCTCAAGGAGCAGGTAGGCGACCAGGCCCGTGCTTCCGGGCAGGACATGAGCAACCAGGAGGCCTACGAGCAGGCCTTGAAGCAGAACAACATTACGGAGGACCAGCTCCGCGAGGACATCCGCGAGAACCTCCCGGTCCAGAAGGTACAGGAGAGGGTGGCCGGCGACGCAGAGCTTTCCGACGAAGAGATCCAGAATTACTACGAGAAGAACAAAGAAGCCCAGTTCACGACTCCCGAGCAGCGTTGCGTCAGGCATATCCTCTTCAACAAGGACCAGAAAGAGAAGGCCGAGGAGATAGAGCAACAGTTGAAGAACGGCGGGGACTTCGCGAAGCTCGCAAAGGAGAATTCCCAGGACCCGGGCAGCGCCGCGAATGGCGGAGACCTCGGTTGCCTCGGCACGGGCGAGACCGTACCCGAGTTCGAGCAGGCTGCCTTCGGGGCCGAGCAAGGTGAGATCGTCGGCCCCGTTCAGACCGAGTTCGGCTACCACATCCTCCAGGTTACAGACGTAAAGTCCGAGCAGGCCCGCTCTCTTCAAGAAGTCGAGTCGCAGATAAGGTCCCAACTCGCTACCGAGAAGCAGTCCGAGGAGTTCAGCAAGTGGATCGAGGAGCAGAAAAAAGAGCGCGACGTAAGGTACCTGAAGGGCTACGAGTCGCCGGATCAGGGGTAGACAACGGTGGCGCCACACGTGGGCATAGGGTTAACATTAGCTGGTCAGCAAATCAGCACGCCGCCGGTTGGGCGGCTTGTCAGCCAGTCAGCTAAAGAAGGTGGGAGCGCGGCACACAGGATAGGACGATCAGAACTCGGGGACCAGGACCACTTTAGGGAGGCTTCGTAGAAGCTCGGAGGCTGGCTTGTCAACAAAGAGCTGACAAGCTGAAATGCTGACAAAGGGAGGATAATGACGGAGATCATCGCTGTCCACGGGCGTGAGATCCTGGACTCCAGGGGAAATCCGACGGTCGAGGTGGAGCTGGCCACGGTGAGCGGGTTCGTCGGCCGGGCCTCGGTCCCGTCGGGAGCCTCTACCGGCCAGAACGAGGCGGTCGAACTGCGGGACGGGGAGGGGGAGCGCTACGGCGGCAAGGGCGTGAAAAACGCCGCCGAGAACGTGGACACCGAGCTGGCACAGGTGGTCGTCGGGCTTGACGCTGCCGACCAGAGGACCCTCGACCTTGCCATGATCGAAGCGGACGGCACAGATAACAAGGGTCGCCTTGGGGCCAACGCGATCCTCGGCGTCTCGCTGGCGGCGGCGAAGGCCTCTGCGGAAGCCGCCGCGCTCCCGCTGTATCGTTACCTTGGCGGGGCCGGGGCTCACACCCTTCCTGTCCCTTGCGCCAACATCCTGAACGGCGGCGCCCACGCGGCCAACAACGTAGATTTCCAGGAGTTCATGGTCGTGCCCGTAGGTTTCGACACCTACGCCGAGGCGCTCCGTTCGGTTGCGCAGGTCTACCAGGTGCTCAAGAAGCTTCTTGCCGAGCGGGGGCTTTCCGGAGGCATCGGTGACGAAGGTGGCTTCGCGCCCGACCTCGAGAGCAACGGCGCCGCGCTCGGGCTCATCTCGGAGGCTGTCGAGAGGAGCGGATACACATTAGGGGACCAGATGGCCTTCGCACTCGACCCTGCCGCCTCCGAGTTCTACGAGAACGGCGAGTACGACCTCGCTGGTGAGGGTAAGAAGCTCTCCAGGGAGGAGATGGTGGACTACTACGTGGGGCTGTGCGACGAACATCCCATCCTGAGCATCGAGGATGGGCTCGCCGAAGACGACTGGGAGGGGTGGGCCATGATCACCGAGAGGCTGGGAGACAGGATCCAGCTCGTTGGCGACGACCTCTTCGTAACCAACCCCAGGATGCTCACCCGCGGCATACATGATGGCGTCGGAAACTCTATCCTCATAAAGGTCAACCAGATCGGCACGCTCACCGAGACCTTCGAGACAATGGAGCTCGCGCACAAGTCAAGTTACACCACGATGATCAGCCACCGCAGCGGGGAGACCGAGGACGCGACGATCTCCGACCTCGCCGTGGCGGTGAACGCTGGCCAGATCAAGACAGGCGCGCCTGCCCGCGGCGAGCGCGTCGCCAAGTACAACCAACTACTCCGCATAGAGGAGGCTCTTGGAAGTTCGGCCTTCTACCCCGGCTTGGCGGCTTTCAACCCGAGGGTGAAGCCGGGGAGAGGGGACTGACGTTGCGCAGAACGAAGATAGTTGCGACCCTGGGTCCGGCCACCTCTTCCGAGGAGGCCATCGAGTCGCTTATGCGTGCCGGGGTGGACGTGACGAGGTTCAATTTCTCCCACGGCGAGCACAGCATGCACCTGAAGAACGCCGAGATCGTACGCGGTGCCGCCAGGGAGCTTGGGCGCAACGTCGCCATTTTGCAGGACATTCAGGGACCCAAGATCCGGACCGGTGAAGTCGAGGGCGAGACGGAGCTGGTAGAGGGCAGCCGGGTCGTGATCGCCCCAGGGGACTTCACTGGGGACGCGAGCCGGCTCTCGACCTCATACGAGAACCTGGCCGACGACGTGCGCCCCGGCCATCGTCTCCTGATAGACGAT